>NZ_CP027561.1:3620668-3922390 GCF_012974785.1 Pseudomonas fluorescens
GGTCAGTTCGGGATCGCCATCAGTTCCTCCAGCATCGCCGTCGGCGCCCGCTGCCCGTGGCTGCTGCCCGGTGTCGGCGCGGTGTCGAGCCAGAACATCACCCTGCCCTCCCTCGGCCCGGAAGTGCTCGCTTTGATGGAGCAAGGCCTGGCGCCCGAGGCGGCGCTGGACAAGGTGCTGACCCGCAACGGCTACAGTCAGTACCGGCAGATCACGGCGATCAATCACCTCGGCCAGACCGCGCATTTCAGCGGCGCGCAAACCCTGGGCGTGCACAACGCTGTATCCGGCGAGCAATGCGTGGCGGCGGGCAACATGCTCGCCGGGCGCTCGGTGATCGAAGCCATGGTCAGCGCGTTCGAGGATGGCGAAGGCCAATTGGCCGACCGCCTGATCAAGGCCTTGCACGCCGCCCAGGCCCTGGGCGGTGAAGCGGGCCCGGTGCATTCGGCAGCCGTGGTCGTGGTCGGCGAACTGACCTGGCCCATCGTCAACCTGCGGGTGGACTGGGCCGATGAAGACCCGATCGGCCAACTGCAAAAACTCTGGGACGCCTATCGCCCGCAGCTGCAGGACTACATCGACCGCGCCCTCGACCCGGCCAAGGCGCCGGGCTACGGGGTTGCCGGAGACGACCGATGAGCGACAGCGTCGCGTTGCTCAAGACGCTGGTGGGATTCGACACCACCAGCCGCGAGTCCAACCTGCAATTGATCGACTTCGTGCGCGACTACCTCGAAGGGTTCGATGTGCCTTGCGAGCTGATCTACAACGATGAGCGCAGCAAGGCCAATCTGTTCGCCACGATCGGCCCGGCCGACCAACCGGGCATCGTGCTGTCGGGGCACACCGATGTGGTGCCCGTCGATGGCCAGCCGTGGACGCTGCCGCCGTTCGAACTCAGTGAGCGCGACGGCAAGCTTTACGGTCGCGGCACGGCGGACATGAAGGGCTACATCGCCTGCGTGCTCGCGTTGGTGCCGTCGTTGCTCGAAGCACCGCTGCGTATGCCGGTGCACATTGCGTTGTCCTATGACGAAGAGGTCGGCTGCCTCGGTGTGCGCTCGCTGCTCAAGGTGCTGGAGCAACGTCCGGTCAAACCGCTGTTGTGCATCATCGGCGAGCCAACCGAACTCAAACCGGTGCTTGGGCACAAGGGCAAACTGGCGATGCGTTGCGATGTTCAGGGTCACGCCTGTCACTCGGCCTACGCGCCACTTGGGGTCAACGCCATCGAATGCGCCGCCGAGCTGATCGGCGAGCTGGGACGCATCGGTGGGCAACTCAAGGATGAGCACGTCGATCCGCGTTTCGACCCGCCGTACTCCACGGTGCAAACCGGCGTGATCAGCGGTGGAAAGGCGTTGAACATCGTCCCCGCCGATTGCCGTTTCGACTTCGAAATCCGCGCCCTGCCCTCGCAGGATCCGGCACTCGTCGCACAACAACTCCAGGCCTACGCCGAACAGCAAATGCTGCCGCGCATGCGGGCGGTCAACGAGCAGAGCGATATTCGCTTCAGCGAATTGTCGGCCTATCCGGGGCTGGCGACTGGCGCCCGAAGCCAGGCTGCGGAACTGATCGCCACGTTCTGTGGCTCGGACGATTTCGGCACTGTTGCGTTTGGGACTGAAGGCGGATTGTTCGATGCGGTGGGTATTCCCACGGTGGTGTGCGGCCCCGGCAGCATGGATCAGGGGCACAAGCCGGACGAGTTCGTCAGCCGCGATCAGCTCAAGGCCTGCGATGAGATGCTGCAACGGATGCTGGCTTCGATTCGCCTTTGACACCTGCCCCATGCTGGGGGGGCGGAATTGGTCCGGGCGGCGCTCCGATGATGGGGTCAGATCAGTCTCTGCTTATGTTGAGGCTGTTGGCCTCTTCGCGGGCAAGCCCGCTCCCACAGTAATCCAGCGACTGGCACAGATTTTCGATGCGCCGCAACCGACAGACAGCTGCTCCTGGGGAGGTCGGCTGCGTTCGCGCTTGCATGCACGAAAGCCCCGAAACAGAGCGGTTACGACAGAAAAACGAAGCTCGTTTTTTTAACGTCTGAAGCAACAAAACTACTCATTTATCTCTCCCCGTTCCTTGCCCATGATCAACCCCAACAAGAAATGCGCCGTCCCGTGCCGGCGCTCATTGAAGTACGTCCACGTACTCGTCCTTGCCTTGGAGTTCGTCATGACCACCTCTGCATCAACGTCTGCACCGCTCATTGAAAAACACACGATCGGCTACGTGCCGCCCGAAGATCGCCACGGAAAGGTTCGGGATCTGTTCACCCTCTGGTTCGGCGGCAATATCGCGCCGTTGCCCATCGTCACCGGCGCCCTGGGCGTGCAGTTGTTTCACCTGAATCTGGTGTGGGGCATCGTCGCCATTCTGGTCGGCCATCTGGTCGGCGGTGTGCTGATGGCGCTGCACTCGGCGCAAGGCCCGCAGATGGGCATCCCGCAGATGATCCAGAGTCGCGCACAATTCGGTTCCCTCGGCGCGCTGCTGGTGGTGTTGATTGCCGGCGTGATGTACATCGGCTTCTTCGCCTCCAACATCGTGCTCGCCGGCAAGTCGCTGCATGGCGTGGTCGACAGCGTTCCGGTGCCGGTTGGCATTGTGATTGGCGCTCTGGGCTCGGGGATCATCGGGATCATCGGTTACCGCTTCATCCATGTGCTCAACCGCATCGGCACCTGGGTGTTGGGGATCGGCATCGTGGTCGGTTTCGGCTACATCCTCACCCATATCCAGACCGATGATTTCCTCACTCGCGGCAGCTTCAACATCTCGGGCTGGCTTGCGACGGTGTCGCTGGCAGCGCTGTGGCAGATCGCGTTTGCGCCTTACGTGTCGGACTACTCGCGTTACCTGCCGGCGAATGTGCCGGTGGCGGCGACCTTCTGGACGACCTACCTGGGATCGGCGCTGGGTTCGAGCCTGTCGTTCGTGTTCGGCGCCGTCGCGGTGCTGGCAACGCCAGTGGGCATGGACACCATGGACGCGGTGAAACTCGCCACCGGTGCCATCGGCCCGTTGATGCTGGTGCTGTTCCTGCTCAGCGTGATAAGCCACAACGCCCTCAACCTGTACGGCGCGGTGCTGTCGCTGATCACCCTGGTGCAGACCTTCGCCTACCGCTGGATTCCGACCGCCAAGAGCCGCGCGGTGATTTCGATCATCGTCCTGCTGGCCTGCTGCTTCGCTGCGGTCGGCGCCTCGGCAGACTTCATCGGCCACTTCGTCGACATGGTGCTGGTGCTGCTGGTGGTGTTGGTGCCGTGGACCGCGATCAACCTGATCGACTTCTACGCCATCCACAAAGGCCAGTACGACATCGGCTCGATCTTCCAGGTCGACGGCGGCATCTACGGCCGTTACAACCCGCAGGCCTTGCTGGCCTATGCGATCGGTATCGCGGTGCAGATTCCATTCATGAACACGCCGCTGTACGTCGGGCCGGTGTCGGCGCACATCAACGGCGCGGACCTTTCCTGGCTGGTGGGATTGCTGGTGACGTCGCCGCTGTATTTCTGGCTGGCCAGTCGTGACAGTGCTTATCGCCGGCGGCTGACCTCGGGAAAACTGGCGGGCAGTCTCTGAGATTGACACGATGCACCAACAAGGCCCGCCCTGTGCGGGCCTTCTGCTTTGCGTTGTGCTATTTCTTTACGCCCGACGACAACCGGAGATGGAAATCCCATGCTGCGAATTCTGGGCAAAGCCTCATCGATCAATGTGCGCAAAGTGCTGTGGACCTGTGCTGAACTGAACCTTCCCTTCGAACGCGAAGATTGGGGCTCGGGTTTTCAGTCGACGTTGACACCGGAGTTCCTCGCACTCAATCCCTGCGCGATGGTGCCGGTGATCCAGGACGATGACTTCACGCTGTGGGAGTCGAACTCGATCATTCGCTATCTGGCGTCGCGCTATGACGGCGAACCACTTTACCCGAGCGAGCCGCGCGCCCGCGCGCGGGTGGATCAATGGATCGACTGGCAGGCTTCGGAGTTGAACAAGTCCTGGTCGTACGCATTCATGTCGCTGGTGCGCAAGTCACCCGTGCATCAGGACAGCCTTGCTCTTGCGGCCGGTTGCCGGGAATGGGCAAGGCACATGGAGATCCTCGACCGGCAGCTGCAAAAGACCGGTGCCTATGTCAGCGGCGAGCAGTTTTCCCTCGCTGACATCCCTGTCGGCCTGTCGGTCAATCGCTGGTTCGAGACGCCGCTGGAACATCCGCATCTACCGGCGGTGAGCGCTTATTACGAACGCTTGAATCAGCGCCCCGCTTACCGATTGCATGGACGCAACGGCACGCCATGATTCCGGTCATTTTTTTGAACGCCTCGCGGCGCTACTGACGTGCCCGCCACCGAGGGCACGATGAAGACGCTGAATCGGGCACACTTGTTCAATCAAATAAGCAGGTCTTCATAGAAGGCGCCGTACGGAAGCTCAGGATGTTCGATCTGGATTTCCAGAATCCACACACCGGCATTCGGAGCCTGTTCGAAGTCACCCAGATTGCCGCCGCGATAGATCGCGTGAGGAAAATCGCTGACCCGGTGCCCTTTGATGTCCAGATTCAGCTTCCAGCCCATGGCCTCGGCCTGATCGGTGGCGTAGCGATACAGTTCGACACCGGTTACGCCCTGACGCCAGAAGGCCTCGACCTTGTCGAAGAGTTCTTTGGAGGCGGCTGCGCAGGCAATCATTTGCGGATCGGACCCGGTGACGAACGTCGCCCCGGCATCGCCTTCGTGGCCTTCCCAGACCACGCCCATGTCGATGAAGAAAATGTCCTCTTCACCCAGGATCGGATCGCCTTCGGAGCGCTCCTTGAAGGTCTTCAGCGTGTTGGCGCCAAAACGGATCAGCAGCGGGTGCCAGATTCGGTCCATGCCCAGTTCGACAAGGATTTCCTTGCCCCGCGTATGGGCTTCGGATTCGCGCATGCCGGGTTTGATCACCTTGGCGATCTCGTCCACGGCCTTCCAGGTCAACTGCTGGGCGTGGCGCATGGTTTCCAGCACAAAACGCTCACCTACTGCTTTTTTACCGCTCAGGGCTGTGGTCATCGCTGATTCCTTCTGGCTAATCGCTTGCGCTGTATAGTTTTTTATATTTCGGTACAGGACGCCTAAGATACAACCATGACACAAAGCATCAATTCTCTTCTGCACGCACCACACCGCGCTCCTCGAGCAAGCGCACAAACATGCTCAGACTGCGCGAAACCGTACCCCGCCGCCATACCAGCCACGTCGTCAGATAGCGGAAATCCGCCGCCAGCGGCCAGACACTCACCGTCGCGCAGCCGGGCATGCTCTGCAGCATGCTGCGCGGCATCAAAGCCAGACCGGCGCCCGCGCTGACGCAGGCGAGCATGCCGTGATAGGACTCCATTTCGAAGATCTTGCCGGGCACCGCAGCGTCGGTGCTAAACCACTTTTCGAAGTGATGGCGATAGGAGCAGTTCGAACGGAATGCATAGATGTTCTCGCCATTCACGTCCGCAGCACGCTGGATCGGCCCATGATGGAGCGGCGAGATGATGACCATTTCCTCTTCGAATGCCGGAATGCCTTCCAGCGCCGGGTGCAACACCGGACCATCGACAAATGCAGCGGCCAGACGTCCCGAAAGCACACCGTCGATCATCGTCCCGGAGGGTCCGGTCGACAGGTCCAGATCGACCTTCGGATGCTGCTGGTTATAGGTCGCCAGCAAACCGGGAATGCGTACCGCTGCCGTGCTTTCCAGCGAACCCAGCGGGAATGCACCCTGAGGTTCTTCGCCGGCGACCGTGGCGCGGGCTTCCTGAACCAGATCGAGAATCCGCCGTGCGTACTCGAGAAAACTCCAGCCGGCCGGCGACAGCCGCAAGCGGCTTTTCTCGCGGATGAACAGATCGACGCCCAGGTCTTCCTCCAATTGTTTGATGCGGGTCGTCAGGTTCGACGGCACGCGATGGATCTGCGCCGCTGCCGCGCTGATGCTGCCGTGCTCGGCCACGGCCTTGAAGATTTCCAGTTGCACCAGATCCACAGTCATTCTCCAATCGTGAAAGAAACACTCTTTATTATTCAGTTTCCAGAAACCAAACACCACCCTACTCTGAGCGCATCCACTGACTTCGCAGGACGATGCCATGAGCCCGATTTCCAGCCAGACCCACGCCATCTCGATCAACCCCGCCACCGGGGAACAGATCGGTCACTACGCCTTCGAATCCGCTGAAGCCCTCGACGCTGCACTGACCCGTGCCGCGTTCGGCTTCGGAAAATGGAAACGCAAGCCGCTGCAGGACCGCTCCCATGCCCTGACCGCGCTGGCCGGCGCTCTGCGTGACAGCAGCGAGGCCATGGCGACCATGATTACTCAAGAAATGGGCAAGCCGATCGCTCAGGCCCGTGGCGAAATCGAGAAATGCGCCAGGCTCTGCGAGTGGTACGCCGAACACGGCCCGGCCATGCTCAACGCCGAAGCGACCCTGGTCGAAGGCGGCAAGGCGCGCATCGAATACCGTCCGCTGGGGCCAATCCTCGCCGTCATGCCGTGGAACTTCCCGATCTGGCAAGTACTGCGTGGCGCCGTCCCGGCGCTGATCGCCGGCAACACTTACGTGCTCAAGCATGCGCCGAACGTGATGGGCAGCGCCTATCTGCTGCGCGACGCCTTCACCCGCGCCGGTTTTGCCGACGGCGTGTTCGAAGTGATCAACGTCACCCCGGAAGGCGTGTCCACCGCCATCGCCGATCCACGCATCGCCGCCGTGACCCTGACCGGCAGCGTCCGCGCCGGCATGGCCATCGGCGCACAGGCCGGTGCCGCACTGAAAAAATGCGTGCTGGAGCTGGGCGGTTCCGATCCGTTCATCGTGCTCAACGACGCCGATATCGACGAAGCCGTGCAAGCGGCAGTGATCGGTCGTTACCAGAACTCAGGCCAGGTCTGCGCCGCCGCCAAACGCTTGATCATCGAAGAAGGCGTGGTCGAGGAATTCACCCGCAAATTCGTCGAAGCCACCCGCCAGTTGAAGATGGGCGATCCGTTGTCTGCCGACAACTACATCGGCCCGATGGCCCGTTTCGATCTGCGCGACGAACTGGATCAGCAAGTGCGCGATACCCTGGAAGAAGGCGCCACCCTGCTGCTCGGCGGCAGCAAAGTCGAGGGTTCGGGCAACTACTACGAGCCGACCGTACTGGCCGACGTCACCGACAGCATGACCTCGTTCAAGCAGGAGCTGTTTGGCCCGGTGGCCTCGATCATCACCGCTCGCGACTGCGCCCATGCCGTGGCGTTGGCCAACGACAGCGAGTTCGGTCTGACTGCAACGATCTACACCGCCAACGTCGCCCTGGCCCAGCAACTGACCAGCGAACTGGAAACCGGTGGCGTGTTCATCAACGGCTACTCCGCCAGCGACCCGCGCGTGACCTTCGGCGGCGTGAAGAAAAGCGGTTTCGGCCGCGAGCTGTCGCACTTCGGCGTGCGCGAGTTCTGCAATGCGCAGACCGTGTGGCTGGATCGCCGCTGATCCATTGAAAAAAGCCCGGAAGCGTTTTGCGCTTCCGGGCTTTTTCATTTATGCCGCAGCCTGTCGGGGTTCCGACACCGTCCGATCCTTGCTCAACAGTCCCAGCACCACAGCCGCCGACACCAGCGTGATGATCGTCAGGATGTGCAGCAGATACTGGAACGCCGAGGCGTAACCCTGCACCAGACGTTCATTGGCCAACCCCGGAACCGTGTTGATCGCATGGGCCATGTCGCCGGTGGTCACCCGGTGCGCCGTCTCCGCAATCAGCGCGGTGTCTGCACCGCTGGCCACGGCTTGCAGATCGGTGTGCAGCAGCGAGGCAAGAATCGCCGCGACACTGGCCAGCGCAATCCCCTCTCCCGCCACCCGCACCGTGTTGAAAATCCCGGCCGCCATGCCGGCCCGTTCTTTCGGCACCACGCTGACCGACAGTCCGTCCATCAAGCCCCACGGAAGGCCCGCGCCGATCCCGATCAACACCATCGGCACCACCAGCGCGAATTTCGGCTCGCCGACGTTGTACAGGCTCAGCCAGTGCAGACCCACGGCGGCAATCAAAAAACCAACGCCCGACAAGAGACCCGCCGAGACAAACCGGGTCATCGATGCTGCCAGCATCGGCACCACCAGCATCGGTGCCGACAGCGCCAGCAACAGCAAACCGGCATCGATTTCACTCAAGCCTTCGACGCCGATAAAGCGCAACGGCAGCATGACCACTAGCACGATGTAGCAAAAGCAGGTGCCGATCGGCAGCATCTGCACGCCGATAAAGCGCGGAAAACGGAACAGCGTCAGATCAAGCATCGGACGTTTGACACGCATTTCGATCATGACAAACAGTGCCAGCAACAGCGCCGAAGCGCCCAGCAGACCGACCACCAACGGACTCCCCCAGCCGTTTTCGGGAGCCTGGATCACACCGAACGTGAACAGCGCCAGCATCGAGCTGAACGTCACGGTGCCCGGCCAATCGAGACCGCTGGCGTCGGGGTCGCGGGTTTCACGCATGCGCGGCAGGCCGAACACCATCGCGATCACGCCGATCAGTGCGGTGAAGACAAAGATTGCACGCCAGTTGAACGCCTCGATCAACGCCCCGGCCACCAGCGGCCCAAACGCCAGACCGATGCCAAACGTGGTGCCGAGCATGCTGTAGGCACGGGTGCGCGCATGGCCTTCGAATTCCTGCGCCAGCGCCGCCGAACCGCTGGCCAGCGCCGCCGCCCCGGCCACGCCCTGGATCGCCCGCAACACATCCAGCCAGACCACCGAAGGCGCCAGGCTCTGGGCAATCGACGCTGCGGTAAACAACAGCATGCCGCCGGTGAACAGGCGTTTACGCCCATAAACGTCAGCCAACGCCCCCGCCGCCATCAGCAGACTGCCGAACGACAACATGAATGCATTGGTGATCCAGGTCAGCGCCACCGGGCTGCCGCCCAAGTCACGCCCCATGGCCGGCGTCGCGACCGCGCCACCGGTAAAACTTAACGGAAGGACCAGTGCCGACAGGCAAATGGCCGCGAGGATCAGCAGCTTGTCGCGCTCGCCAGGGTATTGGGAGACAGTTGTCATGGGTTCATCCAATGAATAGAAAATCAGGCTTGATGCGACTTTAAAGCCGTTCCATTGATGCGATAATCCCAACAAAATTACATGACTTTATGAAAGGTGCTCACTAATGAAAAATCCGTCCACGGCGGATCTGTCGATCTTTCTGAGCATCGCCCAACATCTGAATTTCAGCCGTGCGGCGGTGGATCTGGGCCTGACACCTTCAGCGTTGAGCCACTCGTTGCGGGCTCTGGAAAATCGCCTGGGCGTACGCCTGTTCAATCGCACCACCCGCAGCGTGGCGCTGACCGAGGCCGGCGAACGGCTTTACGGCCGGCTGAAACCGGCGTTTCGCGATATCGAAGATGCGCTCGAAGACCTCAACCACTTTCGTGACAAACCCTCGGGCAACCTGCGCATCACCTCCGGGCGCCAGGCATGCGAACTGGTGCTGCTGCCGATCGCCAGCGAGTTCCTGCAGGCCTACCCGGACATTCGTCTGGAGGTGGTCGAAAGCGATGCGCTGCTGGATATCGTCGCTGCCGGATTCGATGCCGGCGTACGCTTCGGCAATCGGCTGGAGGCGGACATGGTGTCGCTGCCCATCGGGCCGGACCTGCGTTCAGTGGTGGTCGGTTCGCCGGCGTTTTTCCAGCGACATCCTGCGCCGCAGCAACCTGAAGACCTGCATGCCCTGCCCTGCATCCGCCATCGGTTCCCGAGTGGTTCGATGTACCGCTGGGAATTCGAACGTGATGGCATTGAACAGGAAATCGACGTCAACGGCCCGCTGACCCTGGGCGATGTCAGCCTGATGGTCGGCCCCGCGCTGCAAGGGCTGGGACTGGCTTATGTGTTCGAAGACATGGTCAGCGAACACCTCGCCGCCGGGCGTCTGGTGCAGGTGCTGGCAGACTGGTGCCCGTACTATCCCGGGCTGCATCTGTATTATCCGAGCCGACGCCATGTACCGTCGCCGCTCAAGGCCTTCATCGATTTTGCCCGCAACGCTCGCCACAGCAAAACGGGCTAGCTACAGGTACTTCAACCAGGCGAGGTCACGTCGCCGAGACTTCAATGCCGAGAACCAGCGCACCGCCGGAAACAGCGCGACCGCCAGCAGCATCGCCGCCAACCACACCGCCGTCACCGCCGAGAACCCGAAATAGCTGCCCTGATTGAGCCCGAACAACGCCACGCCGATCAGGTACAGCACCTTCAATGCGTACAGGTGCAGCAGGTAGAAAAACATCGGCGCCGAACCGAACACGGTCAGCCAGCGAATCCAGCGTCGATCCTGTGCACGCTCGAACACCAGCAACAACAGCAGCCCGACGCTCACTGTCAGCGTGATGAACAACAGCGACGGCGGGTATTTGGTGATGTTGAAAAAACTCATCAGGGTTTGCAGGCTGCTGTCATTGATCGACCACGGTTTCTCGCCGTAACCGTTGACCAGTCGCAGCACCACGAAACCCACCAGCCCGGCGATGCCAACGATCAGCAAACGTCGCTGCCGCACGCCTGCATCGGCCGCACGTGCGAACCACGGCCCCAGCGCGTAACCCAGACCGATCACGCCGATCCACGGCAGCAACGGGTACGACGTGCGCAAACGCAAACTCTCGCCGACTTCGATCCAGCCGCGGTCATGCAGGATCGCCCACGGCACATGCAGCACCGACTCCGTTGCGAAGTGCAGCCCGTCGAGCAGGTTATGCCCGGCGATGATCGCCAGACTCAGCATCAACAACAACCAGCGTGGCAACCAGACCAGCAGCGACAACGCGATCATGCTCAGGCCGATGGCCCAGATCACTTGCAGGTAGATCACGGTCGGCGGCAGCTGGAACGTCCAGGCGAAATTCACCAGGGTGAATTCGAGCGCTACCAGAAACAGTCCGCGCTTGAACAGAAAGGCACTGACGTCAGCCTTGCCGTCGTACTTCTCGCCGAACAGCCACGCCGACAATCCGGTCAGCAGCACGAACACCGGCGCGCACAAATGCGCCAAAGTGCGGCTGAAGAACAGCGCCGGCTCTGTGCTGGCAATGTCCATCGGATCGGACACCTGACGATGCAGCAGAAAGGTTTCGCGCACGTGATCGAGCAACATGAACAGAATCACCAAGCCACGCAGCGCATCAATGGACAGCAACCGGCCAGTCACCGAGGGGGCAGAACGGGGAACCGCAATCGTCATGGAGGTATCGCAATCGAAAGGTTGATCAATGCAGCCGCCCGAAAGCGGCCGCACAATTTGCGTTACCTTATAACATGAAAAACCGATCCAATCGCCAGCGATTCTCGAACAGCGATCACGCTGTACGCAGGGTTTCCAGCACGACTTGCAACGGATGGCGCAACTGTTGATCGGCCTGGCGCTTGACCTGACTGCGGCAGGAATAACCGGTGGCCAGTGCCTCTCCCTTCTCCACCGGAGCCTCGATCTGCTTCGCCCAGGACTGCTCGTAAATCACCGCCGAGGTCTGGCGATTGCGCGCTTCGTGCCCGTAAGTGCCGGACATTCCGCAGCAACCGGTGGCCTGCGTCGTCAGCTTCAGGCCGACCCGTTCGAACACCTGCTCCCATTGCCGGGTCGCGGCGGGCGCATTGGTTTTCTCGGTGCAGTGCGCCAGCAGACGGAAGGTTTCCTCACGGCGCCGATCGACTGGCTCCGGCATGACGTTGAGCAGCCACTCCTGCACCAGCGCCACCTCCGGGCATTTTTCCATCCCCGGCACTTTCAGGTATTCCTGGCGATAAACCAGAGTCATCGCCGGGTCGAGCCCCACCAGCGGCACGCCGATTTCGGCCAGTGCGCGCAGTTGCCCGGCATTGCGCAACGCCGCACGATTGAACGCCGAGAGGAAACCCTGCACGTGCAGCGGCTTGCCGTTGGCACTGAACGGCGCCAGATAAACCTGATAGCCCAGTCGCGAAATCAGCTCGATCAGATCCGCCAGCAATGGTGCTTCGAAATACCGGGTGAACGCGTCCTGCACCAGCACCACACTGCGCTCGCGTTGCGGCTGAGTCAGCGCCGAAAGCACCTCGACCGACGCCGGCTGAACCTGCCAGCGGCGCATCGCCGCGTGGAAATCGAAACGACTGAGTAACGGCACATCGACCATTCCACCAAGACGCTCGATCAAGCGACGGCTGAACGAAGCGCCCATCAGACCGTTATAGAGAAACGGAATCCGCGCCATGTACGGAATCGTGTATTCCAGCGAGGCAATCAGATAATCCCGCGCCGGCCGCAGGTAACGCGTGTGATACAGCTCCAGAAACCGCGAACGGAAGTCCGGCACGTTGACCTTCACCGGGCACTGCCCCGCGCAGGACTTGCACGCCAGGCAGCCGGCCATGGCGTCGTACACCTCGTGGGAGAAGTCGTGCTCCTGCGCACGGCTGTTGCGCCAGCGCTGCAGCAACGTACTGAAAAACGGCGGACGGCGACTGGCATCGGACAACACGTCGACACCCGCCTCGCCCTGCAAACGCAGCCATTCGCGAATCAGCGAGGCGCGGCCTTTTGGCGACTGCGCACGCTGGCGAGTGGCTTTCCACGACGGGCACATCGCATCGTCAGGATCGAAGTTGTAGCAGGCGCCGTTACCGTTGCAGTGCATCGCTGCACCGTAGTCCTGCCAGACTTTCTCGTCGATCTGCCGGTCCAGTTCGCCGCGCAGGGTCACTTCGTCAATCTTCAGCAATGCAGCGCCGGGAATATCCGGCGTGGCGATCTTGCCGGGGTTGAACTGGTTGAACGGATCGAACGCCGCCTTCAAGGCTTGCAACGCCGGGTACAAATCACCGAAGAAGGCCGGCGCGTATTCCGAGCGCAGGCCCTTGCCGTGCTCGCCCCACAGCAGGCCACCGTAACGCTGGGTCAGCGCGGCGACGCCGTCCGACACCGGTCGCACCAGCGCGGCTTGTTGCGGGTCTTTCATGTCGAGAATTGGCCGTACGTGAAGCACGCCGGCATCGACATGGCCGAACATGCCGTATTGCAATTGATGGCTGTCGAGCAGGTCACGCAGTTCGGCGATGTATTCGGCCAGGTGTTGCGGTGGCACGGCGGTGTCTTCCACAAATGGCTGCGGCCGCGCTTCACCGGCAACGTTGCCGAGTAAACCCACTGCGCGTTTGCGCATGCCATAGACGCGATTCACCGCCGCATGCCCGACGGCCAGCGTGTGGCCGAGGCGCTCGACCGAGGCGTCAGTGCCCAGGTGCTGGACGAAAGCCTCGACCCGGCCTCTCAGTTCCTCGGGATCGTCGCCGCAGAACTCCACCAGGTTGATCCCCAATGTCGGACGCTCGGCGCTTTCCGGGAAGTATTCGGCGACGCCGTGCCAGACGATGTCCTGCATCGCCAGCAACAGCACTTTGGAGTCCACGGTTTCAATCGACAGCGGCTTGAGTGCCATCAACGCGCGGGCATCACGCAACGCGTCCATGAAGCCGCCATAGCGAATGTTCACCAGCATGGTGTGCTTGGGGATTGGCAAGACGTTGAGCTTGGCCTCGACCACAAACCCCAGCGAACCTTCAGCACCGCACAGCACGCTGTTGAGGTTGAAACGGTTGTCGGCCTCGCGCAGGTGCGCCAGGTCGTAGCCGGTCAGGCAGCGGTTGAGATCGGGGAAGGTTTCCCGGATCAGCTCGCCCTGCTCATCAATGATCTGCCGCGCACAGCGATACACCTCGCCGGCCCGGCCTTCACGGGCGCATTCCGCTGCCAGCTCACTTTCTTCAAGTGGGCGGCCGTGCAAGCGCTCGCCCCCGCGCAGGACCATGTGCAGTTCCAGTACGTGGTCGCGGGTCTTGCCGTAGGTGCAACTGCCCTGGCCGCTGGCGTCGGTGTTGATCATGCCGCCAACGGTGGCGCGGTTCGAGGTCGACAGTTCCGGAGCGAAAAACAGCCCGGCGGATTTCAGCGCGGCGTTCAGTTGATCCTTCACAACACCGGCCTGCACCCGCACCCAACGCTGTTCAACGTTGATCTCGAGGATCCGGTTCATATGCCGCGACAGGTCGACGACGATACCGTCGGTCAACGACTGGCCGTTGGTGCCGGTGCCGCCGCCGCGAGGGGTGATCACCACTTTCTGGTACGCCGGTTCGGCGATCAGACCGGCCAGCAGCGCCACGTCGTCGGCGTCACGCGGGAATACCGCCGCTTGCGGCAAGCGCTGATAGATCGAGTTGTCGGTGGCCAGCACCACGCGGCTGGCGTAGTCGGCACTGATTTCGCCACGAAAGCCGCTGGTTTCAAGGGCTTTGAGAAACTGTTGGTAGTCGGTGTTCAGCGTGGTGGAAGGCGACAGCTGGGCAATCATCGGGAGGGCAATCTCGGTCAAAAACGGGCCGTGTGGCGGTGAACAGTTGTGCGCAAGGAATGATTGCGTCACGCTCCCGCCATCTCATAGGCCTTATGTTCATTGCAGAGCGATGCCGGGACAACCGTAAAATTGACCCGCAATCCATGACTAAAACGAATGAATCCGCGAACCCTTACTCCCTCGATGTCGTTGCTGCTGGCGTTTGAAGCCGCTGCACGCCATGAAAGCTACACCCGCGCCGCTCACGAACTGTCGCTGACCCAAAGCGCCGTCAGTCGTCAGGTACAGATCCTGGAAAAGATGCTTGGCATGCGCCTGTTCAGCCGCGAAGGCCGGCGGGTGGTCCTTACCGACGTCGGGCGTATGTATCAGCGTGAATTGTCCGAAGCCCTCGGGCAGATTCGCAGCGCAACGCTGCAAGCCATGGCGTTTGGCTCGGGCATTCACAGCCTGCGCCTGGCGACCCTGCCAACCTTCGGCTCAAAATGGCTGCTGCCACGCTTGAAGGATTTCTACACCGCGCACCCCGGCATGACCGTGCACCTGCATTCACGCATCGAAGCCATCGACTTCGACACCAGCGAGATCGACGCGGCGATTTACGTCGGCGGCGGTGACTGGCCGGGGCTGACCGCCCACCGCCTGCACACCGAAGAACTGGTGGTGATCGCCAGCACGCAGCTGTCCGATGCCGAACGTCTGGCTGCCGACAAGGATATCGCCGGGCAACTGCTGCTCAACGTCAGCAGCAATGCCCAGGCGTGGAGTGAATGGTTCAGTCATCACGCCCTGCCCCATCGCAGCATGCGCATCGGTCCCAGCTTCGAGATGACCTCACACCTGATCCAGGCCGTGCGCGCCAATATCGGCATCGGACTGGTGCCGAGGATTCTGGTGGAGGATGAACTGCACAACGGTGAGTTGGTGCAACTGGGGGAGCCGATCAGCAGTCGGCGCAGCTACTACCTGGTGTACCCGGCGCGTAATGAATCGCTGGCGTCGCTGAAGGCGTTTCGGGATTGGCTGGTACAGACGCTCTGAGTTGAATGAGCGATGTTCGGGTGGATTACGTTTCTGCTGCGCAACCCACCGTGTAAACGAGCATTCCGCTTGCCGACATCACCGACTGACAGGCAAAAAAAAGCAGAAAACGCTCACACGCTTTCTGCTTTTTTCATATCGACAGCATGGCCGTCAAAGGCAATCGCGCACCGATTTGCGCAGCGAGCCGGACTTGGCCCATGGCGGCCCCTGGTACAGCGACACACGGCTGCCATCCTTGTACTTCACGATATCGAGAATCTCGTCGGCAGTGACGATGCTTGGCGCCGTGATCCTGTAACCATTGGAAATCGCGACCTGGGATGTCTTGGAGATATCCTGTTGCCACAACGGCAGCACGCAGGCGGCGTACTCCTTGGGAGCCTTGCCACTGATCTTGCTGAAGTTCGGTTCGCCCGGCACGAGTGACGCCGGCAGAGAACAACCGGCCAACGCGGCCATCATCAGGCCCCCGATCAACATCCGCATAAAGAATCCTTCATCTGAAAAGTCGCGAATTTACCCTGTTACTGTTTGAACATCCATCGTGGCGCAATGCTCGCGCCCCGAAACCCGGGCTTTTCCCGCTTTCGAGGTGAACCGCTCCGACCAATGGCAGTCGATTCACAGCCATTCGGCCCGGTGACCGATCGCCCTTGCCCTCTCTTGCGAAAATGCGGCTACTATTTTCTACCGAGAATGTTCCGGAGGTGATCATGCGGCTCAATGAATACGAACATGAACTTCAGCGTGACCTGCAAAGTGTTGCATCAGACCTGCGATGGTCGGCAGTCGACCTCAAGCGCATTGCCGAGCAATTGCGCAAATCCGGCAACGAGGCGGATGCGCAGACGGTGCTCAGATCCTGCGAGGTGCTGCAAAGTGACGAGGAACGTCTGCAGCTCTATGCCAGGGAAGTAAAAGCCCGCGCCATCAGCCGAACGAAAGTCCACTGACCCTTGATCCTGCAACAAAAAAGCCCCGGACAACCGGGGCTTTTTCATTGCAGGCCTTCAACCTGTCTTGCGGCCGTGCGTGCGGCTCTTGTAACCCGGAAGTGCAGCGGCATACGCCAGCGCCTCCTCTCGGCTGGCGAAAGACGCCAGTCGATCACCCTGCGTGCAGACCCGCCACGGGCCGTTGTTCACACTCAGTACGTCATAGCCATTCATGTGCATTCTGTTCAGTATCGCCATGCTCATAGGCACCTCCTGTCGACTATCGATAGTCCAACTGCACATTTTCACCTTACACCGGGTTCGCCACCGCGTGCCGACCAGACGTCGCCCACTTCGGCGTCAAGTGTCTGGCACTTTTGCGTTTTTCGACCACTCTGACATCAAAAGGGCGCCTAAACCAAGGCACGGCGTGAATATTGCATTTTCATGACAGAATCATGACATTCAGCAACCGAGTAACAAATGAAAGTACGTGCAACCATCATCTGCGAACAGGATCGACACATTCTCCTGGTACGCAAACCCCGATGCCGCTGGAACTTGCCGGGCGGCAAGGTCGAGCCCGGCGAGGCCAGGGTTGACGCCGCGACACGCGAACTTGAGGAAGAAACCGGCCTGCTCGCCGATGGCTTGCTGTATCTGATGGAGCTGGAGGCCGGCAGCACCCGCCACCATGTCTATGAGGCATCGGTGCTGAATATTGAAGAAGTCCGGCCGCAGAACGAAATCGTCGATTGCATCTGGCATCCGCTGGACGCAGTGCAGAACCTGAGTGTCAGCGACGCAACGCTGCAAATCGTCCGGGCCTTTCAGCGCCGCCTCTGAGTCAGCCGGCGAACGCCCGGCGCCCGGCACTCATTTCAGTTCGCAACTCACCGATGAAGTTGGAGATGTCACGAATGGTGACCAGATGTTCCGGCGATACGCCGTTGAGCAGCAGATCGACCCGCCCGCTGTCAGGTTCGTAAACCTTGATCTGCAACAGCCCCTGCCCCGTTTCCGTGCAATCACAGCAAAGGGGCGAAAAGCCGGATTCGACGATGCGGCAAATGTCGGCAATGGCAAGCATGGGTGGACGCCTCGTGGGCGAAGGATCGGTCGACCCATTGAGCATAGATGAGCGTTTCGACCTTGCGCGAGCGGCAGACAGCGAAAAAATGCCAAGCGCTTCACATCTTTGAATCGGCACACTCAATTGGCGTCGCGGCCCCAGATCCAGTTCCAGATTCCCGGCAGCCGAACCGGGTCCGAACTCTTCTGCACCGTACGCGCCAGCGCGGCTTTTTCCAGCAGCGCATGATCGTCGTAGAACGGTTTGTCCGCCAGGCGCACGCCGGTGGCTGCGGCGCTGTCGAGCAGAATCTGCAGATACTCGCGGGCATGTCGCGCGGTATAGCGGTTGAGGTCATGGAACGTCACTACCACCGGGATCACCCCGTCCACCGTCGGCAATTCACCGAGGGCGATTCGCTCACGCACTTGCGACAGCTGACGCAACAGGTTCGCCCGACGCCGTGGGCTGGCATTGAAGCCCCAGATCTTGCCGTCATTGGCGCTCAGATCGGTCAGTAACACATGCAGACCATGTTTCTGATACGCCGCGAACGTACGTTTGTCGTAATTCCAGAATGGCGGACGCAGCAGCACCGGAGGCGCGCCGGTGATCGCCGCGATGTCCGCCGTGCCATTGGTGAGTGACGTTTCGAGTTCCTGCGGATCGAGCGAGCGATGGTTGGTGTGCCAGTGGGTCGCCGTATGAAAACCCAGAATGTGACCTTCATCGTGTTCGCGATGCATGATCCGCCGGCCGATCTCGCTGTTGCCGGCCCTTGGCGCACGGGTCTGGACGAAAAACACCGCTTTGATATCAGGCTGCAGCGGGTTGTCTTTCAGACTGTCGAGTACGGTTTCGGTCGGATTGTAGAAACTCGAGGCACTGGGACCGTCATCGAAGGTCAGCAGAAATTTCACCGGAGCCTGCGCATCCAGACGCGATCGGGTCTGCTCAGTCATTTCGATAGGGGCCGCAATACACCCCGCCAGCCCGCTGATGATGGCTACAGCGCAGAAAAGCTTGAACCAGAGTTTCATGTTTTGCCTTGAGCCCGACCGTTGCGGTCACGTTGTCGATTGGCAAAACTCCCTCGCCGCTGCTGCCTCCCTGCGACCCACTGAAATGGGCCGAGGTTGGATAAAGATAACAGGGTTTTGTTCCAGTGCTCACTCAGTGCGCCAATGCCTGCTGGAACGAGGTATCGATAATGCCTGCCGTGGCCAGCGGAGCCGGCAGCGCCTTGACCTTGAACAGGAAGTCCGCGGTGCCTTGCAGATCGGCAGCGGCTTGCTGGTCCACCGGACCGACAGTCATGTGCGCCTGGCGCAACCAGTGCCGCGAGACTTCCTGATCGAGATTGGCTTTCTTCGCCCACAGGTCCGCGTATTCGTCGGTATGGTTGTCAACCCACGCCCGGGCCTGTTTCAGACGCCCAAGAAAGTCGGCAATCGCCTCACGCTTGCTGTCGATGGACGGCGCGGAAGCGGCGATGGCGCTCAAGCCCGGCATGAGGTTTTTTGCGGTCAGAATCGGTCGTGCGCCTGAGAACACGATCTGCTGGGAAATGTACGGCTCCCACACCGGGAAAGCATCGATGCTGCCCTGAGGCAAAGCCGCAGCGGCGTCGATCGGCATCAGTTTGACGAATTCGACGTAGTTCTCCGGCAGGCCGCCCTGCTCCAGCGCTCGCAGGGTCAACTGCTGACTCCAGGCACCCGGCCAGTAGGCGACTTTCTTGCCCTTCAGGTCCTCGATGGTTTTCACCGGCGAATCTTTGGGCACCAACAGAGCGATGGTGTCCGGGTTCTGCCGTGACACGCCGATCAGTTTTACCGGCGCCTGCTTGGCAGCGAGAAACAGAAAGCCCGAATCGCCGAGAAAGCCCAGGTCCAGCGAACCGGTCTGCAACGCCTCAGCCAGCGGTGCGGCGGCCTGGAAGTGTTTCCAGTCGACGGTGTAAGGCGCGTCCTTCAAGACGCCGGACGCTTCTACCGAGGCGCGGATGTTGTAGTAATTCTGGTCACCGACATGCAGGACCAAGGGATCAGCAGCGTAGGTCAATGGCGTGGCAAACAATGCGCTGGTCAACGCGGCGCGTAGGAAACGGGAGAGCTTCATGGCGAGTCCTGCAAAGGGGATTTTTATAGACCATAACGCTCTTACAAATCTAACTTGAAATTCGATTAGCGCATAAGCTCAGCACTGTCGATGAACGCTGTCTGTCTGGCAACAGTGGCGCGGCACAGTGTTTGTCCTGCAACAGTTCAAAGCGCACAAACCCTCTGAAAACCCCGTAAACACGGCGCTCAAGGCGTATGGCACAGAGCCTGCAATATTCCATTCATGCAGGAAGCATTCGATAAAAATATCTTTTTTGACATAAGAACCTGTTGCCTTGCCGGAGCGTGCCCATGAAATCCCCTTTACCGTTTTCCCGAATCAAAACCCTGCTCGCGGCCTGCGCTGTGGCCCTGAGCCTGCAACCTTTCGCCCAGGCGGAGCAATCGCCACCCGCCGAAGTGCATCTGGACTATGCCTATTACTCGCCGGTCAGCCTGGCGCTCAAACATTTGGGCTATCTGGAAAAGGCCCTGCCTCAGAGCAAGGTCAGTTGGGTGTTGAGCCAGGGCAGCAACCGTTCGCTGGAGTACCTCAACAGCGGCGGCGTGGACTTCGCTTCGTCCGCCAGTCTTGCCGCCGTGCTGAGCCGCGCCAACGGCAGCCCGATCAAATCGGTGTACGTCTACAGCCGCGCCGAATGGACCGCGCTGGTGGTGCGCAAGGACTCGCCATACCAGACCGTTGCCGACCTCAAGGGCAAGAAAATCGCCGCCACCAAAGGCACCGACCCGTACCTGTTCACCTTGCGCAGCCTGCAACAGGCCGGGCTGAAAAAAGACGATGTGGAACTGGTGCACCTGCAACACCCGGACGGCCGCACCGCCCTGGAGAAAGGCGACGTCGACGCCTGGGCCGGACTCGATCCGCACATGGCCGCCAGCCAGGTACAGGCAGGCTCACGCCTGCTGTACCGCAATCGCGACTTCAACAGCTACGGCGTGATCAGCGTCACCGAGCAATACGCCAAGGAACATCCACAAACCATCGACACTGTGATCAAGGCCTACGAACAGGCCCGCGAGTGGTCGGTGAAGAACCCGGACGAGCTGGCCAAGTTGCTCGCCAGCGAATCCGGCCTGCCGCTGGACGTGGCCAGGCTGCAACTGTCGCGCACCGACCTCGGCAGTCCGCAACTGACGGCGAAGGACGTGCTCGCCTCGAAAGCCGCCGCGCCGATTCTGGTCTCCGAAGAGCTGGTGCGCCGTGGAGTGAATGTCGATCAGGTGATCGATCAATTGATCGACACCGGTTTCCAGCAAGTCGCCGCCGCCCAGTAACCGATCAGGCTCGCGACAAATCCGCGCCCGACGCGGATTTGTCGTGAGCGGAGTACCGTCCATGAGCAATGACCTGCCCGCCCGCCTCGCCGTGTCGCTGCCGCGCCCGCAACCCCGGCCGTTGAATCCGCTCTGGCAGCGGCGGCTGAAGGGGCTCGCCCTGCCGCTGCTGATCGTGATCGCCCTGGAGATCATCGTGCGCGTCGGCTGGCTGCCGTCCTATCAGATGCCTGCACCGAGCGAAGTCGCCCTGACCCTCACCGATCTGGCCGAAGGCGCACTGTGGAAACACATCGGCGCCAGCCTGATTCGCGTGCTGATCGGGTTTGCCATTGGCGCAAGCCTTGCCCTGGTATTTGCGGCATGGGTCGGCCTGAGCCGGGAGGCCGAGGCGTACCTGGAACCGACCTTTGCCGCGTTGCGTTCGATCCCGAGCCTGGCCTGGGTGCCGCTGTTGCTTTTATGGCTGGGCATCGACGAGACCTCGAAAATCGTCCTGATCGCCATTGGCGCTTTCTTCCCGGTGTACGTCAACGTAGTCGCGGCGATCCGTAACATCGACCGCAAACTGGTGGAAGTCGGCCACATCTATGGTTTCACTCACCTGCAACTGGTGCGCCGGATTCTGCTGCCCGCCGCCCTGCCCGGCCTGTTCACCGGGCTGCGCAGCGGCATGAGTCTGGCGTGGATGTTTCTGGTGGCGGCCGAACTGATCGCAGCGACCAAAGGGCTGGGTTACCTGCTCAGTGACGGTCGCGAAACTTCAAGGCCGGACATCGTGCTGGCTGCGATCATCGTCCTGGCGCTGCTGGGCAAACTCAGCGACGGTTTGCTTGCGGTGGTGGAACGCCGCTGGCTGGTCTGGCGCGACGCGTTTACTGGTCAGGGCAGCAAGGAGTGAACCGTGCAACTAAGCTGAAACCTTCAGGCAGCTGTGCGCCGGAGGGTCGGCCAATGTGCGGAAGACTGTCGCAATACCGGGGCATCCACGATTTTGTCGCGGTGCTGAGCATTCCCGATGCGCTGATCAATCACGTCGGCGACGCACCGCTGGCGCATTACAACGCCGCACCCACCACGTCACTGGCGATCCTCCATCAGCACCAACAACGGCTATACGCCGACAATCTGCGGTGGGGCTGGCGCCCGCACTGGGCCAAGGATCGCGCCGCGCCGATCAACGCGCGGGTGGAAAAAGTCGCCCACGGGCCGTTCTTTCGAGCGATCTGGCGTCATCGGCTGATCGTGCCGGTCGACAACTGGTTCGAATGGGTCGACGCCCCCGACAAAAGCCGCCAGCCCTGGCTGATTCGTCGCGCCGATCATCAACCGGTTTTCTGCGCCGCCATCGGCCAGTTTCCGACACCCGGCGAACCTCCACGGGAAGACGACGGCTTCGTCATCATCACTGCCAACAGCGAAGGCGGCCTGCTCGATGTGCATGACCGGCGCCCGATCGTGCTGCGCGCCGAACGGGTGCAGGAATGGCTCGATCCCGCCACGCCCACCGAACGCGCCGAGCAGATGTTGCTGTTCGAAGCCGAACCCAGCGAAGCGTTCCAATGGCACAAAGTCGGCAAAGCGGTGGGCAACTCCCGCAATCAGGGTGCGGAATTGATTGAAGCGGTGACGTAAATAAATGCCGATGCGGTGCGTTATCAAGCGCAGGATTCCACGAATTGAATCCTGCGCGTTACACCCGGTGTTTCAAACGCGAAACATTCAACATAAACAGTCGTTTGATTGAACTAACCGCCTGTCTGACATTTCAACCGTCATACATACATTTACAAACACTACAGATAGCATGCGCGCCGCATTTCCTTTTGGCATACCAGTTGACCAAAGAGTCAGCAAAACCAGGAATACCCTCCAAACTTAACAAGCCTTGCAGAGAACTAAGTTGCGCGACGATTTTGCAATCAAACAGGCCAATGGCCTGGAGTGTATCTATCTGTCCATGACAGAACGCTTTCAGCTCGACTGTTTTATCGGCCACTACATAAAGACTCGAAACCTGCGTGACGTCCCCGAGATCGATCGCATCCTGCGCACCGCCCTCGAAAGCTATCCCTGCCACCCGCCAGTGATGGTCAACGAGCTCAATGCCTGGATCGACAAGACCTTGGGCTATCGGGCCGCACACCCCGACTTCACACAATTGGAAGAGCTTTGATGAAACGAAAAAGCCCCGCACTCGCGGGGCTTTTTCGTTGCAGGGTTCAGGGCTTGAGAGGACGTTCCTGGTCACGATCGGACAACTCGCGGCTGTCGTCGTGTTTCCAGGTCTGCTCCTTGTGTTTCTCCCGCTCGATCTCTTCTTCGCTCGGTTCTTCATCTTCTTCGGGACGTTTCTGCTCGGTTGCCATGTTCACCTCGCTATCTGAAAGTCATCTTTCAAGCGTAGAACACCCGCAACTTATAGCCACCAGCGCAAGAGGAAGAAGAACGCCATGCTCAATAGCATGCTGAGCAACGTATTGCGTGTGTAGATCACCAGTCCGATGGCCACTAACGAACTCAGCAGATAAGGGTTGTCCCACTGCAGATTCAGCTGTTTGTCCGGCATGAACACGATCGGTCCACAAATCGCGGTCAACATGCCCGGTACGGCGAAACCCAGAAATTGTCGTGCGTTGCTGCTCAAGCGCACCGGCAATCGAGGTTCGAGAAATACGTAGCGGTTGAGGAACACCAGAATTCCCATGCCGAAAATCACTGCCCAGACCATCATGTGCGCTCCCGATACAGCTTGTTGCAGACAAACCCCGCCATCATTCCCGCCAGTCCCGACAGCACCAGCGCCGAACCCCACTGCCAGTAACTGAACAACACCGAGCAGAACAGCGACACCGCCACACACACCACTGTCGGCACATTGCGCACCACGGGTGTGATCAGTGCAATGAATGTGGCGGCAATCGAGAAGTCCAGACCCAGGTGCTCAAGCCCCGGAATACTGCTGCCCAGAACGATGCCAGCCAGGGTGAAGAGGTTCCACGCGATGTAGAACGTCAGGCCGACGCCGAGGGCGTACCAGCGGTTGAACTGCTGACGGTCGTGCTGACTGGTCAGGGCGAACAGTTCGTCAGTGAGCAAAAAACCAAGGCCGACACGCCAGCGCCCCGGCAACGGTGAGATCACGTGGCGCATGCTCATGCCATAAAGCAAATGCTGCGACGTCAACAGCAAGGTGGTCAGCAGAATCGAGAAAATCCCCGCGCCGCCCTTGAGCATGCCGATCGCCACCAGTTGCGCGGCACCGGCAAACACGATGGTGGACAAGCCCTGCCCTTGCAGCGGCGTGAGGTTGGCTTCGATCGCCATGGAGCCGGCCAACAGCCCCCACGGCGCAGTTGCCAGGGATAGCGGCATGATCGCCGCGGCTCCGCGAAGAAAGGCACTGCGCGGCATTAATGAGTCAGACATAACACTCTTCAACCGTGAGACAAGACCCCGGACTCTGCCCGCAAACGCCATCGGCTGGCTTGAACAATCTTGCTCAGTTGCGAGAATTCGCCCTGCCATGAGCCGCCGACCGGCGTACCATTGCAGCCATTCACATCTGCGTCAGGGAGACGACATGCTGTATCGAATTGCCGCCGACGGGCTGGTGCTGTTTCACCTTTCGTTCATTCTGTTCGTGCTGTTCGGCGGGCTGCTGGTGCTCAAGTGGCATCGAGTGGCATGGCTACATCTGCCGGCCGCCACCTGGGGCGTGATGGTCGAGGTACTGCACCTGACCTGCCCGTTGACCTATTGGGAAAACCTGATGCGCCACGCCGCCGGGCAAACCGAATATGCCGGCGGTTTCATCGAGCATTACGTCTGGCCGATCATCTACCCGGCGGGACTTACCCCGCAGATTCAACTCGCGCTGGGCAGCGTGGTACTCGCAATCAACCTGCTCGTCTACGGGCGCCTGATCCGCCAGTGGCAACTGCGTCGCGCCGCACGCATTCCGTTTTAGCGCGCTTTCAAAGCGTCCAGCCAGGCCGGATCGAGGCGCGTCTGATCGGTGTCCAGACCGAGCGCCTGCATCCGTGTCTTGTGCGCTTCGACTTCCCGATTCAATTGCGCGTGATCGCTGGAGTTGCCGTCCAGTTCATGCATTTGCGTCAGGCCGAGGTGATAGAAACGCAGCACCTTCATCGCAGTCGGATCGCCCGCCTCAACCGCCGCCGTCACCTGATGCATGACATTGGTGACGCTCATCAGGCTGCGCTTGAGCCGCCAGCCGTATACCGCCGGGGCCATCCAGGTCTGGTTCCAGAAACGCCCGCGCAGCAACGCCGCCGTCAGCAGGAATGCGCCGAATACCCCGCCAACATTGAACCGCAGATTATCCCCGCCCGGCTCGCCGAACAGCGCCACCGCCACGGTCGAGAATGCCATCGCCAACACCAGGAACAACACCGCGATGATCAGCGTGCTGCGCCGGGTCTGCTGGCGATAAGTAATGGCATCGATCGGTTGAATCTCGAACATCGCGACAGGCTTCCATGGCTTGAAATAAAAAGAGGCTGGCGCATTATCGCCTCTGAGGCGGATTTAGCTATGCTGGAGCTCCTTTTCATCTTTTCATCGTCCAGCGGGGGACATGGCGATACCACGCAGATCGTGCCATCTTCATTCATGGATACACTCTATTCGGATGCCATTGGCCAGCCGGCAATGACATCGTTTTAAGGATCACTGCATGACCCAACGACACGTAATCAACGCCTCGGTCAGCCCAAAAGGCAGCCTGGAAACCCTTTCCCAACGTGAAGTTCAGCAACTGAGCCAGGCCGGAACCGGCAGCACCTACACCCTCTTCCGCCAGTGCGCCCTGGCCATCCTCAACACCGGCGCCCATGTCGACAACGCAAAAACCATTCTGGAAGCCTACAAGGACTTCGAAATCCGCATCCACCAACAGGATCGCGGTGTGCGCCTGGAACTGCTGAACGCCCCGGCCGACGCCTTCGTCGACGGCGAAATGATCGCCAGCACCCGGGAAATGCTGTTCAGCGCCCTGCGCGACATCGTCTACACCGAAAACGAACTCGATGCCCTGAGCATCGACCTCAGCACTTCCCAGGGCATCAGCGACTACGTCTTCCACCTGCTGCGCAACGCGCGCACCCTGCGCCCGGGCGTCGAGCCGAAGATCGTCGTGTGCTGGGGCGGTCACTCGATCAACACCGAAGAATACAAATACACCAAGAAAGTCGGCCACGAACTGGGCCTGCGCAGCCTCGACATCTGCACCGGCTGCGGCCCCGGCGTGATGAAAGGCCCGATGAAAGGTGCGACCATCGCCCACGCCAAGCAGCGGATTCATGGCGGTCGCTATCTGGGCCTGACCGAGCCAGGCATCATCGCCGCCGAAGCGCCGAACCCGATCGTCAATGAGCTGGTGATCCTGCCAGACATCGAAAAACGCCTGGAAGCCTTCGTCCGCGTTGGCCACGGCATCATCATCTTCCCGGGCGGCGCCGGCACTGCCGAAGAATTCCTGTACCTGCTGGGCATCCTGATGCACCCAGACAACGCCGGCCTGCCGTTTCCGGTGATCCTGACCGGGCCGAAACACGCCGCGCCGTACCTGGAACAACTGGACGCCTTCGTCACCGCCACCCTCGGCGAGGCAGCGAAGCAGCACTACGAAATCATCATTGACGACCCGGTCGAAGTGGCTCGGCAGATGACCGCGGGCCTCAAAGCCGTGAAGCAGTTCCGCCGCGAGCGCGCCGACGCGTTCCACTTCAACTGGCTGCTGAAGATCGACGAAGGCTTCCAGCGCCCGTTCGATCCGACCCACGAAAACATGGCTAACCTCAAGCTGCACCGCGACCAGCCACCCCATGAACTGGCGGCCAACCTGCGCCGCGCGTTTTCCGGGATCGTCGCCGGCAACGTCAAGGACAAGGGCATCCGCCTGATCGAGGAACACGGGCCGTACCAGATCCGTGGTGACGCCGCGATCATGCAGCCCCTCGATCTGCTGCTCAAAGCCTTCGTCGCCCAGCACCGGATGAAACTGCCGGGCGGCGCGGCGTATGTGCCGTGCTACCGCGTGGTGTCCTGACCATCAATGTACAAGCCCTGAAGACCCGTTCTTCAGGGCACCCCACAACATTGTGGAAGCGGGCTTGCCCGCGAAGGCGCCATCGAATTCAGCATCATTGTTGACTGACAGACCGCTTTCGCGAGCAAGCTCGCTTCCACAAAAAGAGTGTGAACCCACCACATCCCGATCCTGATGCTCACCGCCCGCGACGACCAGACCGACCGCGTCCTCGGCCTGGAAACGGGCGCCGAATCCTGATGGATTTGTATCGCTCTGTATAAATTCGCCGCGCAGATACGTAACCCGTGTTTTCGGGCCCCATCACCACATATCAGCGATACACCCTCGCGATTGAATGAACCCACCAGAAAGCACTGGCTCACTCATCTCAAACGCAAGGAGAAGCACCATGTTCAAGTCCACTAAATCCCTGGTACTCGCACTCAGCCTGCTCGGCGGCCTGGCTTTGGCCGACCTGGCATCCGCCAGCTCCCAGCCGCTGATCGCCGAATACGGTTCGGAAAACCTGCAGAAGGATCGCGTTGCCGAAGGTGGCGCGGATCGCTTGCAGGAACTGCGTGAGCGGGTGGCTGAAGGTGACGCCGACCGCTTGCAGGAGTTGCATGAGCGCGTCGCCGAGGTTGGTGCCGACCGCTTGCAGGAACTGCGCGAACGTTCCGCCCGCAGCGTGCTGGTCGCCGAGAACCGTCCCGAGTTCGGTTCCAAGTACCAGCGCTACTGATCATTTGTACCGGCTGTTGTCGATTCCTGCCGGGGGCGCTCTGCCCCCGCAGCGATCACTAACGATAAGCCTTGTTCTCTGACACAAAAGCCCCGCTGTTTCCCCAAGACAGCCACCGGTACGCAGCCTGCGCGAGGCCGATCACCTGGGCCGGATCACCGTGCCGCGCTGATCACGCATCAACGTCTTTGATAACAACTATCTGAAAAGGTGTTTTTTCTTCTGGCGCCGGTCGCCCTAAAGTGGCAGTCACCTTCCTCCCACTTTCTGGTACAGACCCATGAAAGACTTCATTGCCCTTGGGTTTATCGTCGCCCTGATCGGTGCCACTTCCGCCGCAATCGCCAGCGCACATGGCCACGGGCCGGCTGTCGCCATGACCGGTACCGTGAATGTCGACACCGTTGGCATTGACCGTGAGGCCCGTGGCAGTGTGGAGCAGAATCTTTACGTCGCGCAAAACGATTCCGGATTCGCCTACGACTATTGAGCCACCAGCCGCGTGGCCAACGCCTTGGCCTGCGACGCAACATCGGTCACCGCCGTACTTTCCCACCACATCCCTCTCAGTGGCGGGCCCATCGCGAACAGTCTTTGTGACGCTTTCCCCTGCGCATCCTGCACCGCACCATCCTCTGCCGCCGCGATCCCCAGCGCCAACGGCCCCGGTTGCACCAGCCCACGGGCCAGCAACTGCTGCGGCAAAGGCCGATCGACCCGGCGCCAATCGTATTCGATACCACTGGAATTGATCAGCGCCGCGCCTTGCACCACGCAAGTTGCATTTTCGCCCCGACGACGGATGCGGATACCGACGCCTGCACCCGACACCTGTTCAAGTCCTTTATAAGAAGCGGCATGAATCTGCAGGCGCCCTTCGCGGTGCAGACGCTCGACCAGTTCCGCACTCAGCGGCGGTGAGCGATGGTGATGGCTCTCCCACCACGGCCGCACATGCCGCACGAATTGCCGGCGTTGCACATCAGTGGCCTGGCTCCACAGCCGGCCGATATGAGCGCGCACCGTGTCCAGCGGCGCCTGCCAGTCGATACCCTGAGCGATTGCGTCTTTGCAATGCCGGCGCAACTCGCGCAATAGCTGACGTGGTGAGCGAATACCGTGGTCCTCGGCAAGGAAATCCGCCCAGGCCGGTGGTTGTCGACGCACATGGGGCAGCAGCCCGTGCCGGGAAAACACCTCGATCGGCCCGCGATGCCCGGCCTGTTCCAGCGAGACCACGGCATCAACCATGGTCAGGCCGGAGCCGATGATCAGCACCGTGGATTGCGGATCGAGTTGACGCATGGCCGCGACATCCCACGGATCGAGCGCCGCTGCATTGAGGCCGCTGGATTCTTTTTGAGGGGTGCGGGCAGCCGGGAACATCCCGGTCGCCAACACTGCAAAAGCGCCGTGCAGTTGCTGACCGTCATTCAAGGTGAGCTGCACGGAATCGCTGGCAGCCTGAACATCGACCACTTCGGCGCGCACATGCTCGACCGTCGACCCGTGTTGCGCGCCCACCTGCTGCGCTTCGGCCAGACGCTGCTGCACGTACACACCGAACAGCCCCCGTGGCGGAAACAGTTCGCTGACCGGCACATGCTGCTGATCCGACTCCGGCCAACCGCCAGCGGCAATGTGAGCGGTCAGCCATTGGGTCAAATCATCGGCATTGTCCGGATCAACGCTCATCCGGGCCGCGTTGCCGTTGAGCGTATGGCCCAGTTCCACCGCGCTGTACGCTTCGCCCCGGCCCAGTTCGGCCCGGGGCTCGATCACCAGAATCTTTCTGCGCCCCGGCAAACGCAGCAATTGCACCGCCAGCATCGTGCCGCTGAGGCCGCCGCCGACAATCAGGATGTCAGCGTGACGCAGTGCGGTCGTATCGGTTTGAGTCATGCCGTTCTCGCTGCTGAGGGTTTGCTCAAGTCAGTGTCGTGCAGACGCCGCGAAGGCGTCTAGACGGACGCGACTTTTTTCTCCTGCCGATGCAGCTCGCCCAGGTTTCGATACCCGCTGCCCGGAGGGATCTCCGGCAACCTGGCCCCTCGCCAAACAGTTTCTCGCGCAAGGTCCCCGGCGCGTACTCGGTCTTGTAGACACCGCGCCTCTGCAACTCCGGCACCCGCATATGAGGCGACTCCGTGGTTTCCGGATGAGGATCCAGAACCCTTAGCAGGAGTCATGCCTGAATATATATTCTTTATTTATCAATAGATTGAGATAACAACTTAAAGCAGTCTGCACGCAGGGTGAAGCAAACTGTTTATCCGCTGTCGGCCCTGCAACAGTCAGATCACCACATTGCGCACGAACCGCGCGGCCACGTCCCCATCGTTGCGATAGGTGTGCGGCTGGTTACTGGCGAACATGAAAAACTCCCCGGCCGCGATCTGTTGGGGTTGATCGCCGAGCATCAGCGTCAGGCAGCCTTCGAACACAAAAATCTGCTCGCTCCAGCCGTCGGCGTCCGGTTGCGAGGGATAGACCTCGCCCGGTTGCAGGCACCATTCCCACTGTTCCACCGCGCGAGTGGCGTTGGCCTTGGACAGCAAAACGGCTTTGCTGCCGGGGATGCTGCCGGCCCAGGCGAGTTCGTTGATACGACCCGGATCGCGATTGTCCGGGGCCTGGATCAGATCGCTGAAGGCCACTTCGAGGGCTTCGGCGACGCGGTCGAGGGTGGTCAGGCTGACATTCTTCTCGCCGGCCTCGATGGCCACCAGCATCCGCCGGCTGACCCCGGACTTTTCCGCCAGGGCCGTCTGACTCATGTCGGCGGCGTGGCGCAGGCGTCGGACGTTCTGGCTGACGTGTTGCAGGACCGAAGCCCGCTGAACGGAATCTCTGTGCACTATATTGCTCACTGGCTGGGGTTGGGCAGTATACTGCGCAACATTTGGCGCATTGTGCGTCCCCTCCTTAAAAGTACGCAAGGTCATGACGTCAGCTAACTCCACTCAAACTCCCCTGCGATTTTCCCGGTTCAGCAAAGCCGAGTGCGTGCTGGTGCTGATCACCATGCTCTGGGGCGGCACCTTTCTGCTGGTGCAGCACGCGATGACCGTCAGTGGCCCGATGTTTTTCGTCGGTCTGCGCTTTGCCGCCGCCGCGAGCATCGTTGCGTTGTTCTCGTGGAAACACTTGCGCGAACTGACCCTGTTCGAACTAAAGGCCGGCGCTTTTATCGGGGTGGCGATCATGCTCGGTTATGGCTTGCAGACCGTCGGTTTGCAGAGCATTCCCAGCAGTCAGTCGGCGTTCATCACCGCGCTTTACGTGCCGTTCGTGCCGCTGTTGCAATGGCTGGTGCTGGGCCGGCGCCCGGGTTTGATGCCGAGCATCGGCATCATGCTGGCGTTTACCGGGTTGATGCTGCTGTCGGGGCCGTCCGGCGCTTCGTTGAATTTCAGCCCAGGTGAAATCGCCACGCTGATCAGCGCCATTGCCATAGCGGCCGAGATCATTCTGATCAGCACCTATGCGGGTCAGGTCGATGTGCGCCGCGTAACCGTGGTGCAGCTGGCGACGACTTCGGTGCTGTCGTTTTTGATGGTGGTACCGACCGGAGAGACGATTCCGGACTTCTCGTGGTTGTTGCTGAGCACCGCCCTGGGCCTGGGCGCGATGAGTGCGGCAATTCAGGTGGCGATGAACTGGGCACAAAAAAGTGTTTCGCCAACCCGCGCGACCCTGATCTACGCTGGTGAGCCCGTGTGGGCGGGGATCGTCGGACGCATCGCCGGAGAGCGTCTGCCAGCGATTGCATTGGTGGGTGCGGGACTGATCGTGGCGGCAGTGATCGTCAGTGAACTGAAGACCAAAGGTAAAGAGACACAAACGGTCACGGAAGAATTGGAGCACGAGACCGAAGGCTGAACGGGGGTTTTACGGCTACTTTGTAGGATTCAGAGACATCCTCGCGTTTGGCGATCCGGGAGCTGGCACGTATGATGCTTCACAAACTTCCGCAGATTAGAAGCCTATGTCCCTGATAGTTCTACTGCTTCTGCCTTTTCTGGGCAGCTGTCTGGCAGCCGTGCTGCCGCACAACGCACGTAACGCCGAATCCCTGCTCGCAGGTCTGGTCGCACTGATCGGCACTGTCTCGGTCGCGATGCTGTACCCGCAGATCGCCCACGGCGGCGTGATCCGCGAAGAATTCACGTGGCTGCCCAGCCTGGGCCTGAACTTCGTCCTGCGCATGGACGGCTTCGCCTGGCTGTTCTCGATGCTGGTACTGGGCATCGGCACCCTCGTTTCCTTATATGCCCGTTATTACATGTCGCCGGACGATCCGGTGCCGCGTTTCTTTGCGTTCTTTCTGGCGTTCATGGGCGCCATGCTCGGGCTGGTGATCTCCGGCAACCTGATCCAGATCGTGTTCTTCTGGGAGCTGACCAGCCTTTTCTCATTCCTGTTGATCGGCTACTGGCACCACCGCCACGACGCGCGCCGCGGCGCCTACATGGCGTTGATGGTTACCGGTGCCGGGGGATTGTGTCTGCTGGCGGGGGTCATGATCCTCGGCCATGTGGTCGGCAGCTATGACCTCGACAAGGTCCTGGCCGCCGGCGATCTGATTCGCGCACATGCCCTCTACCCTATCCTGCTTCCCCTCATCCTCATCGGCGCCCTCAGCAAAAGCGCCCAGTTCCCCTTCCACTTCTGGCTGCCCCACGCAATGGCGGCGCCCACACCGGTTTCGGCCTATCTGCACTCGGCGACCATGGTCAAGGCCGGGGTGTTCCTGTTGGCCCGCCTGTGGCCGTCGCTGTCCGGCAGCGAAGAATGGTTCTACATCGTCAGTGGCGCCGGCGCCGCCACGCTGTTGCTTGGCGCGTATTGCGCGATGTTCCAGAACGACCTCAAGGGACTGCTGGCCTACTCGACCATCAGCCACCTCGGCCTGATCACGCTGCTGCTGGGTTTGAACAGTCCACTGGCCGCCGTCGCGGCGGTGTTCCACATTCTCAACCACGCGACTTTCAAGGCCTCGCTGTTCATGGCCGCCGGGATCATCGACCACGAAAGCGGCACTCGCGACATCCGCAAGCTCAACGGTCTGTTCAAACTGATTCCGTTCACCGCCACCCTGGCGATGGTGGCCAGCGCGTCCATGGCCGGCGTGCCGCTGCTCAACGGCTTCCTGTCGAAAGAAATGTTCTTCGCCGAAACCGTGTTCATCAATGCCACCGCTTGGGTTGAAGCGACCTTGCCAATCGTGGCGACCATCGCCGGTACGTTCAGCGTGGCCTACTCGCTGCGCTTTACCGTCGACGTGTTCTTCGGCACCACCGCCACCGATCTCCCCCACACCCCGCACGAACCCCCGCGCTGGATGCGTGCTCCGGTGGAACTGCTGGTGTTCACCTGTCTGCTGGTAGGGATCTTCCCGGCCCAGATAGTCGGCCCGTTGCTGGCTGCCGCTGCACTGCCGGTAGTCGGCGGCGTGCTCCCGGAATACAGCCTGGCGATCTGGCACGGCCTCAATGCACCAATGATCATGAGCCTGATCGCCATGTCCGGCGGCATCGTGCTGTATCTGCTGCTACGCAACCAGCTCAAGCGCGGCCGCTTCAAGTATCCGCCGCTGGCGGGTCGCCTCAACGGCAAGCGAATGTTCGAACGCAGTCTGGTGGCGATGATGCGCCTGGCTCGACGCCTGGAGCGGCGAATCGGCACCAAACGCCTGCAAACCCAGTTGTTCCTGATGGTATTGGCGGCGGTGCTCGCCGGGCTGATCCCGATGCTGCACAGCAGCCTGAGCTGGGGCGACCGGCCGAAAATCCCCGGTTCCATCGTGTTCGTGACCCTGTGGCTGCTGGCAATCGCCTGCGCCCTCGGCGCCGCGTGGCAGGCCAAGTATCACCGTCTCGCCGCCCTGACCATGGTCAGCGTCTGCGGTCTGATGACTTGCGTGACCTTTGTCTGGTTCTCGGCACCGGATCTGGCCCTGACGCAATTGGTAGTCGAAGTGGTCACCACGGTGCTGATCCTGCTCGGTCTGCGCTGGCTGCCACGGCGGATCGAAGAGGTTTCGCCGTTGCCGAGCAGCCTGCGCAAGGCCCGGGTCCGGCGCCTGCGCGACTTGCTGCTGTCGATCGCCGTCGGTGGGGGTATGGCTTTGCTGTCCTACGCGATGCTGACCCGGCAGACTCCGAACGACATTTCCTCGTTCTACCTGAGCCGTGCCTTGCCTGAAGGCGGCGGCAGCAACGTAGTCAACGTGATGCTGGTGGATTTCCGCGGTTTCGACACCCTCGGTGAAATCACCGTGCTGGTGGCCGTGGCGCTGACTGTATTCGCCCTGCTGCGCCGCTTCCGCCCACCGAAAGAGAGCCTGCAACTGCCCGCCCAGCAACGCCTGCTGGCACCGGACGTGGTCACCGATCTGGTCAACCCGCGTTCGGCCAGCGACACCGCGCTCGGGTTCATGATGGTGCCGGCGGTGCTGGTGCGCCTGCTGCTGCCGATTGCGCTGGTGGTGTCTTTCTATCTGTTCATGCGTGGACACAACCAGCCGGGGGGCGGTTTCGTTGCCGGTCTGGTGATGTCGGTGGCGTTCATCCTGCAATACATGGTCGCCGGCACCCAATGGGTCGAGGCTCAAATGAGTCTGCGGCCGCTGCGCTGGATGGGCACCGGACTGCTGTTCGCCACGGTCACCGGACTCGGCGCGATGCTGGCGGGTTATCCGTTTCTCACCACGCATACCTGGCACTTCAGTCTGCCGGTGCTGGGTGACATCCATGTCGCCAGCGCATTGTTCTTCGACATCGGCGTGTATGCAGTGGTGGTCGGTTCGACGCTGTTGATCCTCACTGCCCTCGCCCACCAGTCAGTCAGGGGCCACAAAACCGCTGCCATCAAAGGAGCCGTCTGATGGAAGAAGTCATCGCAATCGCCATCGGAGTGCTCGCTGCCTCCGGCGTCTGGCTGATCCTGCGTCCGCGGACGTTCCAGGTGGTCATGGGCCTGTGCCTGCTGTCCTACGGCGTCAATCTGTTCATCTTCAGCATGGGCAGCCTGTTCATCGGCAAAGAACCGATCATCAAGGACGGCGTACCGCAGGACCTACTCAATTACACCGATCCGCTGCCCCAGGCACTGGTACTGACGGCCATCGTCATCAGCTTCGCCATGACCGCGCTGTTTCTGGTGGTGCTGCTCGCGTCGCGGGGCCTGACCGGTACCGACCACGTTGACGGAAGGGAGCCCAAGGAATGACGGCGATGACACACCTGATCGCCGCACCGATTCTGCTGCCGCTGCTGACGGCTGCCATCATGCTGATGCTCGGTGAAAAGCACCGTCCGCTGAAGGCGAAAATCAACCTGTTCTCCAGCCTGCTTGGCCTGGGCATCTCGGTGATGTTGCTGCAATGGACCCAGACCACCGGCGTGCCCGGTTCCATCGGCGTGTACCTGCCGGGCAACTGGCAGGTGCCGTTCGGCATCGTGCTGGTAGTCGATCGGCTGTCGGCGCTGATGCTGGTGCTGACCGGCATCATCGGTGTCAGCGCTTTGCTGTTCGCCATGGCCCGCTGGGACGGCGCAGGTTCGAGCTTTCACGCGCTGTTCCAGATTCAGTTGATGGGCCTGTACGGCGCGTTCCTGACAGCGGACCTGTTCAACCTGTTCGTGTTCTTCGAAGTGCTGCTCGCCGCGTCCTATGGCTTGCTGCTTCATGGCTCGGGACGGGCGCGGGTGTCGTCGGGGCTGCATTACATTTCGATCAACCTGCTGGCCTCGTCGCTGTTCCTGATTGGCGCAGCACTGATCTATGGTGTCACCGGCACGTTGAACATGGCTGACCTGGCCATGAAGATTCCGCTGGTACCGGAAGCCGACCGTGGCTTGCTGCATGCTGGCGCGGCCATTCTGGCAGTAGCGTTCCTGGCCAAGGCCGGAATGTGGCCACTGAACTTCTGGCTCGTGCCGGCCTATTCCTCGGCCAGCGCACCGGTAGCGGCGATGTTCGCGATCATGACCAAGGTCGGCGTCTACACCCTGCTGCGCCTGTGGACGCTGCTGTTCTCCGGGCAGGCAGGCGCCTCGGCCTACTTTGGCGGCGACTGGCTGATCTACGGCGGCATGGCGACCATGCTCTGCGCCGGCGTGGCGATCATCGCCGCACAACGCCTGGAGCGCATGGCCAGCCTGAGCATTCTGGTGTCGGCGGGGATTCTGCTGTCGGCCGCAGGTTTCGCCCAGCCGAACCTGATCGGCGCGGCGCTGTTCTATCTGGTCAGCTCGACCCTGGCCCTGAGCGCACTCTTCCTGCTGGCGGAACTGATCGAACGTTCGCGCACCGCCATCGAAGTACCGCTGGAAGACGAGAACGAACTGCTGCCGCGTCCGCAAGAATGGCAGCGGCCAGTCAAAGGCATCAACCTGGATGATGACCAGAAAGCCGTGGTCGGCCAGGTGATTCCGTGGACCATGGCCTTCCTGGGCCTGAGCTTCATCGCCTGTGCGCTGCTGATTATCGGCATGCCGCCGCTATCAGGGTTCATCGGCAAATTGAGCCTGATCGGCGCCCTGCTCAATCCGTTGGGTCTGGGTTCCGACGAACCGATCTCGATGGCCGCCTGGGGTTTGCTGGCTCTGCTGATCCTCACCGGTCTCGGTTCGCTGATGGCCTTCTCGCGCCTGGGCATCCAGCGTTTCTGGTCACCGGAAGAGCGCCCGTCGCCGGTGCTGCGCAAACTCGAATGCGTGCCGATTTTCCTGCTGCTGGGCCTGAGCATCGCCCTGACTTTCAAGGCCGAGCCGCTGCTGCGCTACACCCAGGCCGCCGCAGATGCCCTGAACAATCCGCAGCAATATGTGATGGCGGTGCTCGGCACCCGCGCCGTGCCGAGCCCGGAAGCCAAGGCTGCGCTGCTGGAGGTGCAACCATGAAGCGTCTGTTTCCTGCTCCGTGGCTGTCGCTCGCGCTGTGGTTGCTGTGGCTGGTGCTGAACCTGTCGGCCAGCCCGGGCAACCTGCTGCTGGGTGCCGTACTCGGTTTCTGTGCCCCGCTGATGATGCGCAAGCTGCGCCCGCAACAGATCCATATCCGCCGCCCGGGCACCATCCTGCGATTGTTTCTGCTGGTCGGGCGTGACGTGATCGTCTCCAACCTTCAAGTGGCGTGGGGCGTCCTCAACGCCGGTCGCCGTCCGCCCCGCTCGCGCTTTATCAAGGTGCCGCTGGACCTGCGCGATGCCCATGGCCTGGCGGCGTTGTCGATGATCTGCACGGTCGTGCCCGGCACGGTATGGTCGGAACTGGCGCTGGATCGCAGCATTCTGTTGCTGCACGTCTGGGACCTGGATGACGAAGCGCAATTCATCCAGCACTTCAAGGTCACTTACGAGCAGCCGTTGATGGAGATTTTCGAATGAGCCCGCTGCTGTCGAACGCGATTCTGCTGACGCTGTTCCTGTTTTCCCTGGCGATGGTGCTCACGCTGATTCGCCTGTTCAAAGGGCCATCGGCACAGGATCGGGTACTCGCACTGGACTACCTGTACATCGTCGCCATGCTGATGATGCTGACTCTGGGGATTCGCTACTCCAGCGACACCTATTTCGAGGCGGCGCTGCTGATCGCGCTGTTCGGATTCGTCGGCTCGTTTGCCCTGGCCAAATTCCTGCTGCGTGGCGAGGTGATCGAATGAACGCTGAATTGTCTCTGTGGGTGGAAATCCCGGTGGCGATCCTGCTGGTGCTCGGTGGTGTGTTTGCCCTGATCGGCGCGACCGGCCTGTTACGGATGAAGGACTACTTCCAGCGCATGCACCCTCCGGCGCTGGCCTCGACCCTCGGCGCGTGGTGCGTGGCGCTGGCATCGATCATCTGCTTTTCCGCGCTCAAGTCCGGGCCGGTGCTGCACGCGTGGCTGATCCCGATTCTTCTGTCGATCACCGTGCCGGTGACCACCTTGCTATTGGCGCGAGCGGCGTTGTTCCGCAAGCGCATGGCCGGGGATGATGTGCCGGCCGAGGTCAGCAGCCGGCGTACTGAAACCGGCAGCTAGATCCAGGCGACAGCCAACAGCCCGGCTCCCAATATCAGACACAGCGGCGAGTAAACCCAAGTGTCGAGCCGGGCAAACCGCGACCCCTTCACTTCCTTGAAAAAACCCACCAGCTCCGAATCGCCAATCGCCCGCGCAAACATCAGCAGCGCAATCGCGCTGATCACCCATTGCAGCGCCCAGTGATGCACGGCGGGCAGCCACCATCCCACCCGCATGCACACCAATGCGGCAATCAGTAGCAGGGCTGCCGCCACCACCAGCGTGATCCAGCCTGAAGGCTTGAAAGCCGGCCTGAGCGTCAGTCCGCCGTTATCCACCGGAACCTGTGGCACCACCGCCACGGCCGCCCACTGCCCACCCATCGCCCAATACACATGCATAAGGCTGATCACCGCAAATATCGTCACCAGCCATTGAGCCAACACAAAGGTCATGGTCGAGAATCCTTTAAAGGGATTTGAACAAAACATCCTAGTCGGCATTTTTCCATGTGCACGACCGATCGGCGGTGCGGTAAAGTGCCGCCCCATGAAATTCACCCGTACCGATCGCTCAATGCTGGCCTGGATGCTCTATTGCTGCGTCCTGTTCAACGTGTTCGCCTGCAGCATCGGTCACGGACAAATGGTCGGGATGCAGCTCAACGGAATCGGTGGCCAGTTCTGCGCCGTCGACCCGAGCACCCAGGCGCCGCTGGCCTCAAATCCCGCCGAAGAAAAACTGCCGACCCTGGCCAAGGCCTTTGGCTGTCCGCTGTGCTCCACCGGCGGCATGGGCCCGGCGTTCAACTCCAGCCTGACGCTGGCGATCCTGCCGGAACAACACAGCCCGCCGCTGCCGGTCATCGTCAGCATCAACCTCCCTGCCCGCTTTATCTGGCCTTCGGCCAACCCCCGCGCCCCACCGCTCGCCTGAGTGTCTTTGCCTTTTTGATTTGTCAGCCCACTGCGCCAACGCGCGGCGTTCGCCTGTGCGCTGACTCCGAGAACAAGCATTCAGGATTCAAACGATGAAACAACTTACCTTGCTGGCGAGCCTGTGCGGCTGCCTGTCCGTCAACGTCTGGGCGCAATCCACCGTGGATCTGGCGCCGATCACCATTGATGGCGAGTCCGGCGCCGAACCGGGCCTGAGCCTCGACCAGTCCAGCGGCATGGCCTCGCGCCTCGGCCTCAGCGTGCGTGACACTCCGGCCTCAGTGGCCATCGCCAACCGCAATGACATCGAACGTCACGGTTCGCAAAACTTTCAGGACGCGGCCAACACCTTGCCGGGGGTGAACGCCAGTGCGCCGCCGGGGTTTGGCGGGTTCGTCTCCTATCGCGGTTTCACCAGCAGCCAGATCACCCAGATGTTCAACGGCGTCAACGTCTCCGGCGGGCTGGCGCGGCCGGTGGATTCGTGGATTTATGACCGGGTGGAACTGGTCGGCGGCCCGTCGTCGCTGATCAATGGTGCAGGCTCGGTCGGCGGCTCGCTGAACTACGTGACCAAACTGGCCACGCGCGACGAGCAGGCCGCCGAAGGTCGGGTCAGCTACGGTACCTACGACACCACCGAAGCCGCGTTCGGACTCAACCACGCGCTGACCGAACCCGGTGCCGACGTGCAGCACTACGCGCGCCTCGACGTCAGCCACAACACCAGCAACGGCTACATCGACCGCCAGGAACGCGATGCCTGGAGTGTGGCGTTCTCGCTGCTCAGCGATCTGACGCCGAACCTGTCGCACACCCTGGCCCTGGAATATCAGGACGAACACGAAGACAGCCCGTACTGGGGCACGCCGGTGCTCAACCCCAAGGGCGGCGAATTGAGGATCGACAAGCACAATCGCTTCAACAACTACAACGTCGAAGACGGCCGCTACGAGCAACGGACAATCTGGGTACGCTCGATCATCGACTACCGGATCAACGACAGCACCACCCTGCGCAACACCCTCTATCACCTCGACAGCCAGCGTGATTACCGCAACCTGGAAACCTATCAATACAACGCCGACAACAGCGCAGTGAACCGCTCCACTGCGTATCAGGTGCGACACCAGGGCGAGCAGAACGGCAACCAGTTCGAACTGCGCCACGACAACAGCCTGTTCGGCCTCGACACCACCTGGTCCGGCGGTTTCGAGTACAAGGTCAACCAGACCACCAACTCGCCACTCAACGTCAAAGGCGCGAGCACCGTGGATCCGAACAACTATCGCCCGGGACACTTCTACGACATACCGGGCACGAATCCGGGTTTTGTCAGCGACAAGACCAACGAGGTCACCACCAAAGCGTTGTTCGCTGAAAACCGCCTGGCATTGACCGACAAACTTTCGTTGCTCACTGGCCTGCGCCATGACGACATCGATCTGGACGTGACCAACCATCGCACGGTGACGGCGAGCAACCCGCGCCACCTCAAGCGCAGCTGGGAGCCGGTCACCGGGCGTGTCGGCCTGACCTACCAATTCACGCCATCAGCCAATGTCTACGCGCAATACAGCACCGCCGCCGAACAACCCAACGGTACTCAGGACTTCGATGTTTCAACGGGCAAGCAATGGGAAATCGGCAGCAAGTTCGACTACCTGAACGGACGTGGCTCGGCGACGGTCGCGGCTTACACCATCGAGCGCAAGGACTTTGCCGTTACAGATCCGCTGGACCCGACCAACAGCATTCCTGTTGGCCAACAGACGTCCAAGGGTATCGAGATTGCCAGCTCACTGCGGATCACCGACAGGCTGCTGGCCGAGGTCAACTTCGCCTGGGTCGATGCAGAGTACGATGAGTTCAACGAAAAGAACGCCGCCGGTGGGGTGGTTTCACGCAAGGGCAACACACCGACCAACGTGCCGGACCGGGTCGGCAATCTGTGGCTGACCTATGACTTCGCCCCACAATGGCAAGGCGGGGTCGATGCGCGGTATGTGGCGTCGGTGTATGCGGACAGTGCCAATACCATGACCGTGCCGTCGTACACGTTGTTCGGGAGTTTCCTCAGCTACAAGGTCGACGCACACACCACTGTCACGGGGCGGGTGCGCAACCTGACGAACGAGGTGTATGCCGAATTCGCCCATGTGTCGCCGGCGTATTACCTGGGCACACCACGCACCTTTGAACTGGCCGTACAGACCCGGTTCTGATTGGGTCGGGCGAGGGAGCAGGCTTCCTCGCCTCAAATCTAAAGACCTGCCTGAACCTTGTCCGCCACATCCTTCGGCAGCCACGCCTGCCACACATCCGGATGGGCTTTCATGAACGCGTGCGCCGCATCCCTTGGCGGCGTGTGCTTCTCGCTCATCTCGGCCAGCGCCTTGTTCAGGTCCTCGATCGGAAAATGGACTTTGCTGAAGAACGCAACGATCTCCGGATACTGCTTCTGAAATGGCGTGGACACACCGATCGACAGTTTCGACGCCAGTGAACGGGTCGGTTTCGGGTTGGGGTTATCGGCGTCGGTCAGGGTCTTCCAGGCCTCGGCGTCGAACGGCGGCTCTTCCAGCTGCACCAGTTTGAACTTGCCAAGCAACGGCGTTGGCGACCAGTAATAGAACAGCACCGGTTTGCCCCGGCGGATCGATGAACTGATTTCGGCGTCCAGCGCCGCACCGGAGCCGCTGCGGAAATTGGTGAAGTCATCCTGCAACCCATAAGCCGTGAGCTTCTGCTTGTTCACCACTTCCGATGTCCAGCCGATCGGGCTGTTGAGGAACCGTCCCTTTTTCGGGTTCTCCGGATCCTTGAACACATCCTTGTACTTCTTCAGATCACTGACACTGCGCAGGTCCGGCGCCATTGGCTTGATGCCTTTGGCGGCATCGCCCTTGATCACGTACTCCGGCACCCACCACCCCTCGGTAGCCCCCTTGACCGTATCGCCCAGGCTGGCAACCTTGCCTTCGGCTTCAGCCTTGACCCACACCGGACTGCGCCCCGCCCACTCCTCGCCGATCACCTGGATGTCGTTGTTGGCGAGCGCGGTTTCCAGGGTGATGGTGGTGCCCGGCAGCGTGTCCGTCGGCAGGCCGTAGCCTTTCTCGACGATGATCCGCAGGACATCGGTGATCAGGCTTCCGCTTTCCCAGTTCAGGTCGGCGAAGTGAATCGGCGCTTGTGCGGCATTGACCGCTGGCACCGCTGTCAACAAACCGAATGTGGCCAGACAAGCGCCCAGCAACCGTCGAAATCCGTTCATGCTTTGCACCTCGTGCTGTTCGCAGCAATAGCAGGAAGGCCTGACAGAAGTCCGCCAGCCTCTGAATACTCAGTCAACTGACTGTAGACGAGGTTCCTGCTTTTTCAGGGGCATGCCACGGGCGAGGCTACTTTTCAGACATTTCCTGCAAGCGTTGCAGCTCGCGTCTGACCATGCTGGCGTACTCGGCAGGCTGCAAAGCGTAGATCTGCGAGGCGACCCAACCGAGCCAGACGCCCTTCAACTCGGCCCTGGCATCGAAAAGGCGCCGGGCCTCGTCGCGGGCGCTGTCGAGGTTCTGCAAATGGAAATCGGCGCGACTCACCGTCATCACTCGCTGGCCTTGAAGGTCACCAGCTCGCCCTTGCGCCATTTGGCAGCCTTGGCGGTAACGGCTTTCAGGGTCTTGGTCAGGCCTTCCTGCAGTTGTTCATTGGCGGCAAACACGGTGACCGCGCTATGGCCTTCCTTGAACACGATGGCATGGCCGTCGGCCGTGCTGACAAAGGCATAGTCGCCCAGACCGTACACGGTCATTTTGATCTCGCGAAAACGGATATCCATCTTGCCGCCTTCACGGCTGGGCAATACCGAAGCGCTGAAGTGATCGCCGACCTTGAGCTTCAGGCCAGGCTTGTCGTCGACCACCAATGCGCTTTCGGTGTCGATCTCGGCAACGTAAATGCCTTCAGCGTTTTGCTCGGTGATGTAAACAAAACGCGATTGGAACTGCTTGACCAGCTTTGCCCGCAAATCACCCAGCACGAACAAAGCATGCATATCGAGGTTACTGACTGCCAAAGAAACATCCCCACACTTGAAAGAGTGCCGCACGCGGAAAACGCGCACGACAGTAAAAACGGCCAGGCCGATGGTGTTGCGCAATGACTCGGATAAAAGCCTGAGCGAGCAAAGAGCTCATTCAGCGCGAGGTTCACAAGACTACTGGAATGGCACTCGCGAAACCTGCAAAGACGTTCTCCAAATGTTGAAGGAAAAAGCTTCACGGTCGGCCAGAGAAAACTGACTACGAACTTTAGGGAAAAAACTCACCAAGAAAAGCACTTTTCCGACATATCGCACGCAAAAAATTGCTTTAGATAACGCCATGCCGTCAACAGGTGTTGGCGATTCTAGAGCAGCGACGCTGCTCGCGACTACCCGCAACCGTCTGTAAATGCGGGTCAATCCATGAAAAGGACTTCATATGTGCACTTTGACGCATTTTGCCGTGGCTTACGAACAACCCTTTGACTTGAATAACCCTGACTTTGGTACTGACTCCGCACCCGACTCCTCGGGCCGGGAGCCCCAGTTTCAAGTGATTCTCGCCGGAAACGCCTTTTTCCATATCAAGGAAAAGTCGACCGGCCGCGTAAGAGGTTTCCGTGAAGATCACAATGCCGCGTGTGCGCTTGCGCGTTCGCTGGAATCACGAATCGAACTCCTGCCCAACGTCCCCCTCAGATAAAAGAGAGTGATCGACCACCCCACCCGCCAAGGAGCACACCATGGAACTGCCTGCCTACAATCTGACAACCCTGTTCGATCAATTAGGGCTGCCTTCGGAGGAAATGGCCATAGACGACTTCATCGAAGCCCATCCGCTGGATGCCGAGACCAAACTGATCGACGCCGATTTCTGGAGCCCGCAGCAGGCCCAATTGCTCAAGGAGTGGTTGCGTGCCGATGGCGAGGAAGCCGTGATGGTCGACGAACTCAACGTACGCCTGCACAGAGGCAAATAAATTCGATCAATGGACGCAGTCTCCGGGCTCGTCGCCCAATTGCGCGAGCCAGGCGGCTTTGCACTCTTCCGCTTCGTCACGACTGGCGAACGCCGTGCCCCGTCGCTCTCCGTTGAGCAACACCACCCAGCAGACACTCTGCCCCATCGCACGCAGCCCGGCCGGAACACCACTGCCGATCATCACGGCGACATCGACTCTGCATTGCATGCTGACCTCCAATCTTTTCATTAGCTACCTAACTATGCAGGCATGTTAATGATTGGAATCAGGAGGAAACAGCAACGCGCGTGCACAGCTTAATTGCAGTTCCGGCAACAATGCCTCACCGCGGCTTCTCCGGTTTGTAGCCCAGACGCAATCCGCCCCAGTGGCGGCCCTTGACCATGATCGGCACCGACAGGTCGTGCATCAGCTCGCCGGTATCGCGGGTGTAGGTCTGCAACAGCACGGGTTGCTGATGGCTGCCGCAGCGGATGCCGGTGCGGTCGGCGAATTTGCGTTTGGTGCGATTGTTGATGGTATCGACCTGCACATCCCCGGTCAGTGGCTGGCTGAACGCCTGATTGTGGGTCGGCACATAACCCTGTTGCGTGCAGGCGATGGCGAACACCAGGCCTTCGTGGCGCGGCAACAACGGTTCCTGAATCGCCGGCAGCACCTGATCGGTGTAACGGTCGAATCGGGTCTGGAACCTGGCGGGCTGGGTGTTCGGGATTGGCTGATACTGGCGGTCGAACAAGTCTTCGAGGCTGATCCGCCCCTGCTCGATGTCAGCCTCGAAACGCGCGGCAATCTGGCTCGCACCTTCCCGGGCCAGGTCGTAGATACGCTGGTGATAGTCATCCAGACCGACTTCGGCCAGGCGTTCGCTGATGGTTTCTGCCTGCCCTTCCATCTGCACCGCTGCTTCGGCCAGGCGCCGGGTCTGTTGGTCGCTGATCGCCAGATCGCTGCGCATTTGCTCGATGGCGGTGAACAGACTGTCGAGTTGTTCGCGATTGGTTTCGGCGCCCCGGGCGATTTCGCCGACCTGGGTTTCAACCCCGGCCGCCAGCCTTGCGATGTTTTCCAGGTGCTGACCGGTGTGTTCGACCTGCTCGACGCCGGTATGCAAATCGTCGGAGAGCTGACGAATCTGCTCCACCACCTGCGCCGTACGTTGCTGGATGTCGGCGACCATCTCGCCCACTTCGCCAGTGGCCGTCGCCGTACGAGCCGCCAGACCGCGCACTTCATCCGCCACCACCGCAAACCCACGACCGTGCTCACCGGCCCGGGCCGCTTCGATGGCCGCGTTCAATGCCAGGAGATTGGTTTGACTGGCAATCGACTGAATCACCAGCGTCACGCGCTGGATGTCATCACTGCGCTCGCTCAAGGCCTCGATCAGTTCGCGACTGGCATTGGCACGCTGACTGAGCTGATGCATGCGCGAAATCGAATCCACCAGTTCGGTGCGCCCCGCCGCGCTGCTGTGATGGGCTTCACTGGCGGCACCCAGCGCTTCGCGGCTGAGCTGGGACGTGGCTTGCTCAGTGGCAATCATCACTTCGGCGTTGTTGACGATCTGCGCGGCGGCGTCGAGTTGCGATTGCAGGCGGCCAGCCAGTTCCTTGACGGAAAAAGCCACACCGGCGGCCGACAGCGCGTTATGACTGGTGGTGTAGGAAAGGTCGCGAGTCAGCTCGGACATCGCGTCGTTACCGACGACGGGTTGCACATCGGCGACGGCACGGGCACGCAGGCGCGGCAGCCATACAATCAGCACCGCCAATGGCATGCCCACATACAAGGGCCATTCACCCAGGCTTATCCCGGCCAGCACCAGCATCAGGGCGATGCTTTGAAGGGTCGGCATCAGCCAGCGATTTTTCGGCAAAACAACTGGTGCAGGTAGATCTGCAACCAGAGATCCATCTCTCGTCATGTTGTGACCCCACGCTTGTTCTCATTGTTGTGACTGCATTAAACGCCACTACAAGGCCATTATCCATGGTCCGTTAGTCGTGGGTCTGTGGCAGGTCAATGGAACGGTGCGGAGGATTTCCGGCAGACGAGAAAAAGCAAAGATCGCAGCCTTCTGCAGCTTTAAACAAAAGCTGCAGAAGGCTGCGATCTTTTCGCGACGACCCGCATTGAAGGGGTCGCCTCAGGAATCAGGCCTGACGCTGGTGCTTGTCGATCTGCTCATGACGCTCTTGAGCTTCGATGCAGTACTTGGTGGTCGGGCTGATCAGCAGGCGTTTCAGGCCGATAGGCTCGCCGCTGTCGTCGCACCAGCCAAAGCTGTCTTCCTTGATACGCTCAAGGGCCTGCTCGAGTTGCGGCAGCATGCGCTGGTCGCGATCGATCGCGTTCACCAGCCAGGTGCGCTCTTCTTCCACCGATGCGGCGTCCGCCGGGTCAGCCGGGGTGTCCAGGCTTTCGATGGCAATACGGTTCTGCTCAATGCGCTCGTGGGTTTCGACTTTCATGTTCTGCAACAGCTCCTGGAAGAAAGCGTGTTGCTCGGCATTCATGTAGTCATCTGCCGGCATGGCCAGCAACTTGTCCTTTGTCATTGATATCTCTATAAAAAACGTGCATTAAGGCGAATTAGGGAGCGTTCCGGCGAACCGCCTGCGGTCATCGGAAAGGCATCGTTTATTGCAAACGCCACCCGGCACTCAATTTACGAAGGGGCGGCAGTCTAAGGCCCGTTTGAGGCCTCAGCAACTCTAAATACCGGGAATTTGTCCGACAAAGCCCGGAAACTGCTCTGACACAGGCTTCACGGCGCTCATCGGAGTGCGTTTATAGCAAGAAATTCAGTCGAGCGGCTGTATATAGAAGACAAACGGCGGATGAGCGGCGCTTTGTCGCATTTCTTTACAATCGCCGACGGCAAAACCAGTCCGCCCTCAGGACTGACATTCCTCCCAACCTCAGCTACGTTATGCCCTCCCCGGTTCGACTTGAAGGAACGCGTCATGAAACTGATCGGCATGCTGGACTCCCCTTACGTGCGTCGCGTGGCGATCTCCGCCAAATGCCTGGGGATTGAACTGGAACACGACCCGGTGTCGGTGTTCCGCCATTTCGAGCGCTTCCAACAGATCAATCCGGTGGTCAAGGCGCCGACTCTGGTCCTCGACGATGGTGAAGTGCTGATCGACTCGACGCTGATCCTCGACTACCTCGAAGCCCTGTCCGGCCAAACCCTGCTGCCGACGGACCTGCCGCGACGGGTAAAAGCCCTGCGCCTGATCGGCCTCGGCCTCGCCGCCTGCGAAAAAGCCGTGCAGCTCTACTATGAACGCAACCTGCGTCCGGCCGACATTCAATACCAGCCGTGGGTCGAGCGCGTCGAAGGCCAGCTCGCCGCCGCTTTCACCGCCCTGGAACACCAACTGGAAAAACACCCACTGTCCACTGACGGGACGCTGCAACAGGACGGCATCACCCTCGCCGTCGCCTGGAGTTTCACCGGCCTTGTCGTTCCCGATCAGATCGACGCTGAACGCTTCCCGCGCATCGCCCAATACACCGCCTGCGCCGAAGGCCTCCAAGCGTTCATCAGCACCCCGATGACCTGACCATGAGCACAACCGAAACCGCCGCCCCGGCCCTGAAAGAAATCTTCAACGCCGAACGCCTGCAACACATCGCCAGCGAGATGAGCGCCGTATACCCGGCGTTCAAGGCCAAGGCCTTTCTCAAGCATGCCAACGACGGCCTCGGCGAACTCTCGGTCATGCAACGCATGGCCCGCGTCAGCGAAAGCCTGCACGCCGTGCTGCCACTGGACTACACCGATTCCCTCTCCGTACTGCGCGAACTCGCCCCGCGCCTGAACAGCGGCTTCGTCAGCATGTGCCTGCCGCACTACGTCGCGAGCTACGGCGCGCACGCATTCGACACCTCGATGGAAGCCCTGAAGTACTTCACCACCTTCGGCTCCTCCGAATTCGCTATCCGCCACTTCCTGCGCAGCGACCTCGAGCGCTCGCTGGAACTGATGCACGACTGGGCACGAGACGAAAACCACCACGTCCGCCGCCTCGCCAGCGAAGGCAGCCGCCCTCGCCTGCCATGGTCGTTTCGGCTGGAACCGGTGCAGGCAAATCCACAATTGGCCGCCGGGATTCTTGATCGATTGAAGGCCGATGAGAGTTTGTACGTGCGCAAGTCCGTGGCGAATCATTTGAATGATGTGACCAAGGAACATCCGGAGTGGGTGCTGGATACGATTGAGGGGTGGGCGCTGGAGAACAGGCACACGGCATGGATTGCCAAGCATGCGTTGCGGAGTTTGATCAAACAGGGGGATTCTCGGGCGCTCACGGTTATCGGCGCAGGGGCGAAGGCTGAAGTTGAGTTGCTGGATGTGAAGGTGGAACCGGCGGTTGTCCGGCTTGGGGAGACGATTACTTTATCGTTTACGGTGAAGTCGTTGGTTCCGGTGGAGCAGCGGTTGGTGATTGATTATGCGATTGACTACGTGAAGGCCAATGGCGGGACTTCGGCCAAGGTTTTCAAGTTGAAGACGTTGGTGTTGGCGGGGTTTGGGAGTGAGGTTGTGGCGCGGCGGCAGGTGATCAAGGACTTCACTACGCGCAAGCACTATGCGGGGGTACATGCGGTGCATGTGGTGGTTAACGGGGAGCGGCTGGGGAGTACTGCCGTTGACATCATCACTTAATAAGCGTCAAAAATGGTCTGCTCATCGGATGACAACCGAAAGTAGCAGGTACGTTGGATCTTGAACCGAATGATGACCTCTCCAACCACTGAGCTCGCAAAGGAACGCACATGATCGATGGTCCCGCTGTTTTGACAGTCTTTTTGGTTTACCTGGCCGGTGTCGTTATTCCAGGACCCAATTTCGTTGCGGTAGTCCACAAAGCGGTAGCTGCGTCGCGGTCAGAAGCTTTGGCCTTGGTGGCAGGCATTGTATTGGTCAACTTACTCTGGGCCACCTGTGCAATAGCAGGTATCGGCGTTGTATTTGCTGCGTTTCCTTGGGCGGCGCTATTCGTAAAAGTTCTGGGGGCAGCCTATCTGATGTGGTTTGGACTGCGACTGCTGCTAAATGCCGGGAAGACCACACTTTCCCCCAGTAATGAGGCTGCCGTCGGAAATTTTCAGCAATCATTCATTCAAGGAGTCATCACGAACATCGGCAACCCTAAATCCATGGCCTTCTACGCCGCTATTTTCTCAGCGGCAGCCCCCGCCCACGTGTCAACAAGCACGTTTTTGTCGATGCTGGCAGTCGTAGTGGTGGTTTCAATGACTTGGTATGGAATGGTCGCAATCGCTCTTTCGCAGCCTGACATCGCGTCAGCGTATCAAAGGAGGAAAAAGGCTATTGATCAATTATGCGGCGCTTTGATTTTATCTCTGGGGATCCGGCAGCTTGTCCAATAAGTCAGGGAGGAATGCGGATAGATTTACTTTCGGACTGCTTTTGGCCCAGATCCTGTAAACACGCGTGGCACTTTCTCGCGGCAGGCTTCAGGCTGGAAGGAATGTCAAACTATCAAGATTGATCTCGGCGTAACACCCCATATCCCCCTTGTAAAGCGAGACCCTGGACACTCCCAGCTCGGACTGTAAGAGTTCGACAAGCTTTCTGAGGTTCTTGTTTTTGGACAGCGAAGCCGGACGTACCACCGTTGCCTGTTCGAGTTCGTCATCGTAAATTCTGATCAGAAACGTATCCTCTTCGCTCTGTATTTCGTAGTTATAACCACGATACTCATACCCGAGGTCGTGGTCGACATCATCAAAGCGGGTAGCTTTTATTATCTTCAAAGTGGCATCCAGTATTCGATCACCATAGAAGGATCGTTTCAAAGAAATGCAAAAAATGGGGACTCATCGATTTATCAAAAGAGCCGCCCTATCTTTTCCGACTCGCCCCCATTTTCCAAGAGTTACCAACTGCCATATGGAATGCCGAATTTGTCGATATAACGCTTGGATTTTTCACTGATCGGATAAGCGTAACGCCCTTGGTTCTTACCCTGACTCGGACCAAGAGGTTCGATTTCGGCTTTGGCCCTGGCCACTTTCACCGGATAGTGGCACGAGTCCCTGACCCAGACTTGTACAACCCCGCCGGGAGCCAACCCCAGGTAAATAGAAGCGGAATAACTCGCTTGCTCCTTCGGAGTTTCCAAACAACGCTGGTTGACCGACGTCCTCATTAGTTGCCTAGCCTCTTCGGGCACATCCAACCAAACACTATAGGTCTGAGGTTCGACAATCGATTGCCAACGCACGTAAATGCGTTTGGGGAGGTCGGCACCAATCACTGGCTTTGCAGCAGCGCCTACGGCGTGCCATCCACGTGCAGATTCTTTACCGTCTTCAAGCTCCCCACCAGCGGCCGTACCTCCCCCCGTACGCTTGAACAGCTTGCCGTTTATATCTTCGACGGCGCTGTCCTCCACCCACACTTTCATGTAGTAAGGCTCAGTAAACGCAAGCTCCCACGACTCGGATTTAGGGTCGTTTTTGGCAGACAGTGGATCCGCAGACTGGCATCCAGTCGTGAACAAAGCACAAAGCAGGGTTACAAGAACTCTCATTACCAAAGCGTCCAATCAGGTACGTGGGGATGCAGCACGCGGATGGTGTCGGCCGTCGGGGCGTTGATGTATACCGCATTTAGTCCGCTGCCATCTCTGCGGCCGAGTGGATGGTTCCAGTTTGCGGACATGTGAATGTACTTGAGTTTCAGCAGTTGCTCCTCTTCAAGCGTGGTGCTGTAGTCACCCGCAACGAACCGATCACACAAAGTTTGAAGTTCTGCTGGGATGGTCAAATCGGGCGTGTCAGGATAACGCAGGATAACGGGACAGATTTATTTTCGAGAAGTAAATCTTCCCTCTTCCCATCATGAGACCGAGTTCAGGCGGGATAGAATGTCAGACCATCAAGATCAATCTCGGCATAGCCCCCCACATTCTCCATATAAAGCAAGACCCTGCCCACTCCCAGTTCGGATCGTAAGAACTCGACAAGCTTTCCAAGGCTTTCGTTTTTAGACATTGAAGTCGGACGCACTACCGTTGCCTGTCCGGGTTCATCATCGTAAACCCTAATTAAAAACACACCCTCTTCACTCTGTATATCGTAGTTATAACCACGGTATTCATATCAAACTTCATGGTCAACATCACCAAAGCGAGTACACTATTTGCAAAACAGTATCCGGCATTCGGGACCCATAGAAAAATCGCATCATGCAGCGATTTATTCAAAGAGCGAGGACAGTTTTACATCTTAAGCGCCCACGCTATTTGCCCCCCTCATTTCTTCCCAACTTCGAAGAATTACCAACTGCCATATGGAATACCAAATTTCTCAATATAGCGCTTAGCCTTTTCATTAACTGGATAGGCGTAACGCCCTTGATTCTTGCCTTGACTTGGCCCCAGCGGCTCAATCTCAGCTTGCGCCCTTGCCACCTTTACCGGGTGATGACAAGAATCTCTAACCCACACCTGCACAACTCCACCAGGAGCCAACCCCAGATAAACCGAAGAAATATAGGTAGCCGTTTGCTCTGGCGTTTTCGCGCATCGCTGGTTGACCGACGTCAGCATCAGTTGCCTGGCTTCCTCGGGTATGTCCACCCAAACACGATAGGTTTGTGGTTCTACGATAGATTGCCAGCGAACGAAGATTCGTTTGGGAAGATCCGCGCCTACTACTGCTTTCGCAGAACCACCTACGCCGTGCCAGCCTTTGGCGGACTCTGTGCCATCCTCTGGTTGCCCTCCCGACGCCGATCCAGAGCCCGTGTGCAGGAACGTTCTTCCTTTGATGTCTTCCACCGAAGTGTCTTCCACCCAAACCTTCATGTAGCGAGGCTCAGTGAAACCCAGCTCCCACCATGGAGATTTTGGATCGTTCTTTGCTGAAAGCGGGTCTGCGGAACAACCAGCAGCAAGCAAAGTGCACAGCAGGGTTAAAAGTAGCTTCATTACCAAAGCGTCCAATCAGGTACGTGCGGGTGTTTTACGCGAATTGCGTCTGACGTGGGAGCGTTGATGTAAACCGCTTTCACACCACTTCCATCCCTTCGGCCAAGTGGATGGTTCCAGTTGGCCGATGTATGAATGTACTTGAGTTTGAGGGTTTTCTCCTCTAACAGGGTCGTGCTGTAGTCGCCAGAGACAAAACGATCAGACAACCCTTGAAGCTCTGCGGGAATGGAAAAGTCGGGTGTTTCAGGAATGTCGTTGAAGCGAACCCCTTTGGCTTTCGCCTGCTGATGCATTACACGCAGGCACACTCTCGATAGCATTCCGCTCACCGTCCGCCTGAGCTGAACGGCGGCGTAGACGCGTTTGACGCGAGGGCTCATTCGATCCTGTGGGCTGTTGGGCATTACAAGTGCAGGTGGCGTTACGATTTCCAGCATTTCAGAAGGCCAACCATTAGCGAGCCACTGATTTTTGACCGTTACCGCATCCTGATAAATCGAAGTGCTGACGACATCAGTGTTAAGCGACACCTCAAGCATTTGCATGGGGCTGACAAGTACACATTCTTCAGCCTCCTCAAGGTATCCCCCGCCAATATCAGAATGCACGCCGGGCAAGACAATTTCCTGGTGATCTGGTGTTACTCGGCTGAGGGCAAAGTTCCCCCTGCATTCATCACGCGCAACCAACTGGACGACATCGGTGAAATAGCGTCGATCCAGGTAGAGCTTGATACCTGTCGCAATCGGGCTTTTGATGTCGCCCAGATTGGACCAGCCAGCAATCGAAGGAACGGTATCGAACAGGCCTATGAAGCCCATATTGATATCGCTTTTATATTGATCGCTGAAAGTCGAACTGAAGGCATCAGCATTGCTGCGAAGGATTTCTCCCAATGGACCTTGTTTTCCCCGGACGACCTCATTTGCAAAGTGCCGAGCGGCTGCCGCACCGCGACTGAAGCCGAAAGTGTCAAATGTCAGGGAGACGATTTCACTACCCGGATTCTCGTCCAGCGCCTCCTTGATACGCTGCTTGATCAATACAAACGAAGATTGGACACGTCCCGCAACACCCGTTTCGCCGCGCCCGGTTCCTGCTCCCAAGGAGCTGTCTTCTTGACCTGAACGGGTACCGATACCTTCAACATACACCATGCGAAAAGCACGCTTTCGCGCCCCCTCGCCTTCAGCTGCCTCGGGAGTGTCATATAGATCACTGAGCTTTTTGATGTTACTGACATCATTGCCATAACTACTATCCGGATCACTCATATACGGCTTGCAGCTTGCATCGATATCTTTAGCCGCAATCGGATGATGAGCGCCGCACAGAAGTCCGGCCGCAGCGTTGTTGGCATTATTCCCCGTACCATCGAAGAACACTCCGATCCGCAGGGCTATGCCGATTTTTTCAGGCGCACGCGCAGGCTCTTTCCCGTGTTTCTCATACTCCGCCCAACGCTGGGCATGGATATCGACGGGTTTGGTGCCTGTGTTGCGGAAATGTTTAGGCGGGTTGGGAACGTAGCCACTCAATCCTTGATACCTCGTTCTGATCCTTGAGAACGGGCCGAAGGGTGACAGTCGATGCAGGGTGGCGCAAGCCGTGGCCCAGTGCCAGCGCTTGGCTTCATGCGGCGAAGAACGGCTCCTCTTGTCGCAGCAGAATTGGGTTTATGCCTTTAGATACATCCAGCACCTGACTCACAACCAACCTCACAACAAGCGCTGGTGCGCACTCACCACGCAAGTCACGCACCAGACTCATTTGAGCAGTTACCACTGGCCGCTTGCGAGACAGCCGACGATTTCCCAACCGCTGTATTCCCACCAGGAATATCGATCATCGGAGCAACTTCTGGCCAGACTGGCCATATGGATTCCGCCCGCTGTTTGTTGGGTACCGAAAGGCGTGCCAATAGAAGCTGTTACTTGATTGACAGCTTGAGGAGCCTTGAGGGTGGTCGGATGTACGGAAGCATTCGCAACGGTGGCGGTGAAAGCGAGCGTTGCGGATACGGCCAGAGCAGTGATGGACTTTTTCATTTTCGAATCCTTTCAGTTATCTGACATGCGGCTTGTGCATTGGCCTGACCTGCCTTAATCAATAATCTGAACAGATCGGGCGCTCGTAAAAAGCCTACCACCGCGCTGCCGGCTGCACAGTCGCTCAACTGTGCTATTGACAAGCTGATGGAGTGAGGGGAGAGATCTTTTCGAACGCTCAAGACTCGGGCAACGCGCCGGGTTCTTTTCCTGTCTATCACCCTGTGTGCAATGGTGGCGCCAAGCCCCGAATGATAAGGTTCAGCCTCAAAATCACGGACGACACCTCGTGCACAAACAATGTCTTGCAGCAGCAATAACCTTCACCATCAGCCTTTCCGCTCTCGCCTCTCCTGTGCCGCAGGAAGAGCTCGAAGAGTGCCAGCGAATAGAAAACTCGGCCAAACAGGTCATGAAAAGCAGGCAGCAAGGCGCGCCCATGGATTCGGTGTGGGAACTGGCCGAAGCGGCAGGCAAGCAGAGCGAGTATGTGGGTGAGTTGTTCAAGACGCTGATTCGCGAGGCGTACGCGATTCCGCAGTACTCAAGCGAGAGCTTGCAGCAGAAAGCGATCAGCGATTTCCATTCCAATTTCTACAAGGCTTGCATCGTGACGGCGGAAAAGCGAGCCGGCGCCAACGGCTGAGCTCATCGAACAAAAAAGGGGGCAGATTCAGGTAATGAATCTGCTCCTTTTTACTTGAGGGCAGCCTCTACGCTTTCAGCTCTAGCTTATCCAGCGCCTGATTCACGGCCAGCCCTGCGACCATGACCACTTGTGCGATGCCCAGTGCGGTTTTACGGTGGGCGGGCTCGAGGATGGCGGCGAAGTTGCTGAGCATTTCGCTGGCGCTGGCCAACAGGGATTCGCTGTTGTAGGCGGGGTTGGCCAGGAACATGGGGTCGTGTGTGGTGTGGCTGCCCATGATGCGTTGTTGCGGGGTCAGGTAATGATCGAGGGCGCGTTCTGCGGCTTCGTTCAAGGTTCGCGAATCGGGGAATTTGTAGGGTGAGACCGGATCAGTTTCTGGCGGATTAGGTGTTGGTTTGATCATGGTGAAACTCCTGATTTTGATTAGGAGCTACCAGCATCACTTGCAGATGATGGGTGGCAGCCAAGTGCGGGTCTGCAAGACCGGGAAACCAGGCACCCGGCAGACCCGAGGGTCTCCCGCACAAAGCCGCCATTGAGCGGACACAAACGAGCGTCCTTTTTGGCAGGGCTGTGCGACTGGTTTTTCCGGCGGGCTTGCAGACCCGATCACTGATAGGCAGTGACGGGAATAAAGTTACGGAGGGAGCGCCAGACGCACAAGCCGGCGGATTCTGTCTTAGGTGCAGGGCGTGGCGCAAGGCGTTGTGGGCATCGGGATGTGACGAAAGACCACGCATAAACAGGCTACGTATTCTGTGTTTAATGTCTGACAAAAAAGACTGTTTCGCAGTCCGACGGGAATACGTAAATCAGGCCGTCCGCTTTCACCCAGACACCACCATTGCCCTGTGTCTAAAAAACCGGCCACCCGGCATAATCCGCGCAAATTTCCCCATCAACCCAAGTCCGACCGTCATGCCTGAAGAGTTCGAAGTCCCCAGTCCTCACGAGCAACACGTTGAACACACCACCCATCATGCCCACGCAAAAGGCGATCGCTTTGCCAGCAAGATTGCGGTCATGACAGCGATCATGGCGACGGTCGGCGCCCTGATGAGTTATCAGGCCGGCTCGACGGAGAGTGAGGCGGCCATGGACAAAAACAACGCGGCCATTCAGAAGACCGAAGCGGCCAACGAGTGGAGCTATTACCAGGCCAAGTCCAGTCGGCAGAACCTGTCGGAGCTGGCCAGCCATCTTCCGGGACTGGATTCCGCTCATTATGTTGCCGAGGCTCGGCGCTATGCCGAGCAGAAAGAGCAAGCGCGCAAAAAGGCGGAAACACTTGAGCAGCAGGCGCGAGAGTGGGACGAAAAGTCAGAGCAGGTCCTGCATCAGCATCACCGCTGGGCCCAGGCCATGACCGCGATTCAAATCGCTATTTCGCTGGCGGCCATCACCCTGCTGACGCGCAAGGAATGGCTCAGACGCGTCTCGTTTGGGGCGGCGGGCCTGGGTGTCATGTTGGGCTCCTTGGCCTGGTTGCATATCTGAAAGAGGCAGAAACCGCTGAAGCTGACGAAAAAAGGAACAGACTCAGTGCATGAATCTGTTCCTTTTCGCTTGGAAACGGCCTCTGCCCCTTCGGCTCCACGCTATCCAATGCCTGCTTCACCACCAATGCCCCCGACATCACTACCTGCACGGTCTTGCGGCGGGCAGGCGCCAGGATGGCGACCTTCCAGGAGTCGATCCGAACAGGCCTACTGCGAATTGCTGCGCCCCGGCAACATCCGCACCAAGGTGTTATCCCGCACCCAGTAGTGGTGAAAAAGCCCCGCCGCCGCATGCAGACCGATCAGCCAGTAGCCGGTGCTGCCCAGCAGTTCATGCCAGTATTTGAGGCGTTTGGCAAAGTCCGGGTCGATATCCACCGGGGCCGGAAGATGGAAGCCAAAGTACGGAAACGGTTTGTCGGCAGCGGCGAGCATCAGCCAGGCCAGTACCGGAGTGGCGATCATCAGCACGTACAATGCCAGGTGCATCAGGTGCGATATGCCCGTCTGCCAGGCTGGCGGCTTGGGGGTGATCGGCGGGCGCGGCGTCAGGCGCCCGAGCAGGCGAACCCATACCAGGGCGAAGATACCCGCGCCAAATGCGCCATGCAGGCCCATCAGCAGACCTCGGGCTTCACTGCCTTTGGGCATGAAACCCTTGATTTCAACACACGCATACACGCCGACGAACAGCGCCAGCATCAGCCAGTGAAGCGTGATTGAAAGTTTTCCATAACGGGTTACGGCGTTGTCGCGGGTCATAAGAAGCGCCTCGTGATTGTCGTGGGCGACGGTCGATTCGTTCGACAGTCTCGATCTTGTTGCCGGGCAAACCGACGGTGCCACCCTGCCTGCCCAGCCTTAAGGCAGTCTGAAGATAGACTGCCCGTAAACTTTTTTTCACCTTCAGACTTCGTTAAGAAATGGTCTGGATACTTCCCTCGAACCTAATGAGGGAGGCGTTCAGCCCATGCCCGATCCCGTCTGGAATATTCCCCTGCCCCTGCACTTCGGCCAGGCCGAAACACCGCCGATGACGTTGACCGCCGCCTTGCCGGACGATGCGCTGCGCGAGACGTTCGAAGCCTTCATCCAGCATCGATTCCGCAAGGCACATGGCGCCGACATCCGGCACTTCATGCCCGAGCTGTTCGGTGTTCACACCGGCGATGGCGAGCTGTGCGCGGTGGCCGGGGTACGCCGCGCCCATCTTGAACCGCTGTTTCTGGAGCGTTATCTGGACGAGCCTATCGAGCCTTTGATCAGTGCCGCTGCCGGTAAACCGGTGGAGCGCCGCGACATTGTCGAAGTCGGCAACCTCGCCTCCAGCGATGCCGGCAGCGCGCGCTTGAGCATCATCGCCATCACCTATCTGCTGGCCATGGGTGGCCTGGAATGGGTGACCTTCACCGGCAATGTCGGACTAGTCAACAGCTTCCATCGTCTGGGCCTCAAACCCGTGACATTGTGCGCCGCGGATCCGGAACGCCTGGGTGACGAGCGTCAACACTGGGGCAGTTATTACGAAAGCAAGCCCTGGGTGCATGTCGGCAATATCCGCGCCGGCTTCTTTCATTTGCGCAATATCGGCCTTTTTACCCGGCTTGGCCTGCAGACCTCGCTGGAAGGAGCCTGCCATGTCGCTTGAACGGCAACAATTCCAGGAAACCCTGCGCAGCCATGCCCGGCGCAACGACAACACTATCGCGCTGTGGGGCGACAACCTGAAGCTCGATTACACGACGCTGTACAGCGAAGTGATGTATCGCCAGCAGCGTCTGCGCGATGAACACGTGACGGTCATTGCACTGGCATTGGAAAACGGGGTCCAGGCAATGCTCTGGGATCTGGCGGTGCTGTTCGAAGGTTTGACGTGCGTGACTCTGCCACCGTTTTTCAGCCCGGCACAACGCGCCCATTGCCTGGAGCAGAGCAAGGCGCAATGGGTGATCGCGGGACCGGAGCTGGAGCGAGAGTTACGCGCCGCAGGGTATGAACAACACGGCGAGTTCTGGCACCGCCGCTTCAGTGGACCCAGTGGGTTGCTCCCAGGCACCGCCAAACTGACATTCACCTCCGGCACCACCGGCACCCCGAAAGGCGTATGCCTGAGCGCAGACAGCCTGCTTCGGGTGGCACGCGAACTCGATCAGGCCAGCAAACCCACCGCACCGCGCCATCACCTGGCGTTGTTGCCGCTGGCGATTCTGTTGGAAAACCTCGGTTGTTACGCCGCGTTGTATGCCGGCGTGACACTGAGTGTGCCAAGCCAGAAGACCCTGGGCATCCAGGGGGCCAGCAGTGTCGACGTGCCGCGCCTGCTTGACTGTCTGGCCAGTCGGGCACCCGAAAGCCTGATTCTGGTGCCGCAACTGTTGTTCCTGTTGGTCAGTGCCGCCGAACAGAAAGCCTTCGATCCGCAATCCCTGCGTTTTGCTGCGGTCGGTGGTGCGCGGGTTTCCGCAGATCTGTTGCAGCGTGCCCAACGAGTGGGCCTGCCCGTGTACGAGGGTTACGGATTGTCCGAGTGCGCCTCGGTGGTCTGTCTCAATCGTCCCGGGGCGTGCCGTCCGGGAAGCGTTGGCCGCCCTCTTCCCCATGTGGAGGTGCGCCTGGCCGAAGACGCAGAGGTACTGATCAAGGGGTCGACCCTGCTCGGTTATCTCGGTGAGCCGGCCTGCACCGAGCAGTGGTGGCCGAGCGGCGATCTGGGTGAATTCGATCCGGAAGGTTTTCTCTATCTCAAGGGTCGCAAGAAGCATCAGTTCGTCACCAGTTTCGGGCGCAACGTCAACCCGGAATGGGTCGAATCGGAACTGACCCAACGCCGTCACATCGCCCAGGCCTTCGTCTACGGCGAAGCCATGCCACATAACCACGCCCTGCTCTGGCCACACAGCCCGGCGTGTACCGATGCGCAACTGGCGGCCGATGTCGCCGCCGCCAACGAGGCCTTGCCCGACTATGCCCAGGTGCACCACTGGACACGCCTGACGCACCCGTTCACCGCGTCCAACGGTCTGCTCACCGCCAATGGCCGCCCGCGTCGCGACGCCATCGTTTCGCTGTATCAGGCGCAACTGACTGAATTCGCCAAATCCCAGGAGTCCGCATCATGAGTTTTTTCGACACCCTGCAAGAAGCCACGCACGAGGAGCGTCATGCGCTGTTCAACCTGCCGATCATCCACGATGCCCTGCAGGGCAAGGTCAGCCTTGAGAGTTACCGGGCATTTCTTGCCCAGGCCTACTACCACGTACGCCACACCGTACCGCTGATGATGGCGTGCGGTGCTCGCCTGCCGACGCACCTTGAATGGCTGCGCAAGGCGGTGTGCGAATACATCGAGGACGAATATGGACATGAGCAATGGGTGCTGGACGATATCGAAGCCTGTGGCGGCGACCGCGAGGCCGTGCGCGGCGGGCAGCCGTCACTGCCGATCGAATTGATGGTCAGCTTCCTTTACGACCTGATCGCCCGGGGCAACCCGGTGGGTCTGTTCGGTATGGTCAATGTACTGGAAGGCACCAGCATTGCCCTGGCCACCCATGCGGCGGGCAGTATCCGCGAGCAACTGGGGCTGCCGGAAACCGCTTTCAGTTACCTCAATTCTCACGGCGCACTCGACATCGAGCACATGCAAACCTATCGGCACCTGATGAATCAGTTGCAGGATCCCGCCGACCAGGCCGCGGTGATCCACGCCTCAAAAGTCGTCTACCGGCTCTACTCCGATATGTTCCGTGGCCTGCCCCGCGATGCGGAGGCCCATCATGCAGTTGCATGAAGCCCGGGTGGTCCTGACCGGTGCCAGCGGCGGCATCGGCCTCGCCATCGCCGACGCCCTTTGCGCAGCCGGCGCGCAGGTACTGGCAGTCGCCCGGCATCAGGCACGTTTGCAGCCCTTGCTTGAGCGTTATCCGCAGAACCTGTGCTGGGTCGCCGCCGATCTGACATTTCTGAGCGACCGGCGCAAGGTGCTGGTCGCCGCCGAGGCGATTGGCGGCCTCAACCTGCTGATCAACGCGGCCGGGATCAATCACTTCGCCATGCTCGAACAGCTCGACGACAGCGAAATCAACGCGATGCTGGCGGTGAACATCAGTGCGCCGATCTGCCTGACCAGACTCTTGCTGCCGCTGCTCAAGCAGGCTGACAGCGCGATGGTGGTCAATGTCGGTTCGACTTATGGTTCGATCGGCTACCCCGGCTATGCCAGCTACTGCGCAACCAAGTTCGCCTTGCGCGGGTTTTCCGAAGCCTTGCGCCGCGAGCTGGCTGACACCCATGTCGGCGTGTTGTACGTCGCTCCCCGAGCCACCCGCACATCGATGAACAGTCCCGCAGCCCAGGCACTGAACGATGCGCTCAACGCCAGCGTCGACGACCCGCAAGCCGTGGCCACGGCGGTGGTGCATGCGATTGCCGGTGATCGACGCGACCTCTATCTGGGCTGGCCCGAGCGTTTTTTCGTGCGCCTGAACAACCTGCTGCCCAATCTGGTGGATCGCGGTCTGCGCAAGCAGTTGCCATTGATTCGTCGCTTGAGTGAAAAAATCGACAACGAGACGCCAAAGCCATGAAACCACTCTTCGCACCTGTGTTGCCGGGTGCCTCGCACGGTCCGGGCACTGGACGCCGTCGATCAGCAGCGACAACCTGTGCTCGCGGGGCGATCATCTCTACCGTCAAAAACGCTACGCTGAAGCCAGGGCGACGCTGCTCAAGGCCCGGCAGGCCGCTCCCCACCCTGGCCGGGAAAGTGCCGATAGCGGGCACCACGAAGAAATCGACGCGTTGCTGGTGGACGTGAACAAGAAACTCGAATGACAGGAGTCCGTGTGCGTTTATTACTGATCGAGGATGACGTAGCGCTCGGTGAGGGCATTCACCAGGCGCTGGGGCGCGAAGGTTATACCGTCGACTGGCTCAAGGATGGCAGCAGCGCCCTGCACGCCTTGCTCAGCGAAACCTTTGACCTGGCGGTGCTGGATCTTGGCCTGCCACGCATGGACGGCCTCGATGTACTGCGCCGGGTCCGGGCCAGCGGCGCCAACCTGCCGGTGCTGATCCTCACGGCTCGAGATGCCACCGAGGATCGCATCGCCGGTCTCGATGCCGGTGCCGACGATTACCTGGTCAAACCCTTTGATCTGGCTGAGCTCAAGGCACGCCTTCGCGCCTTGCTGCGGCGCAGCGCCGGCCGCGCACAGATGCTGATCGAGCATGCCGGCATCAGCCTCAACCCCGGTACCCAGCAAGTCAGCTATCTGGGCGAACCGGTGGTGCTGACGCCCAAGGAGTATCAACTGCTGCATGAATTGTTGTCGCCGCCGGGACGGGTCCTGACCCGCGATCACTTGACGCGACTGCTCTATGGCTGGAACGAAGAAGCCGAAAGCAACACCCTGGAAGTGCACATTCACCACCTGCGGAAAAAATTCTCCACCGAGCTGATCCGTACCATCCGTGGTGTGGGGTATCTGGTGGAGGAGCGTCAATGACCTCGATCCGTCGCCGTACCCTGACCCTGATAACCGGCCTGCTGCTTGCCGGCCTGTTGGTACTCAGCGTGTTCAACCTGCACGACAGCAACCATGAAATCGCCGAAGTCTACGACGCGCAACTGGCGCAGAACGCGCGTCTGCTGCAGGGCGTCATGCGCATGCCTCTGACGGGGCACGAACACGCGGACCTGTACCGCGCCTTCAACGCTGCGCTGGCTGAAGGGGTCCCTCGGGGCGACGGCCATCCCTATGAGCGAAAGCTCGCCTTTCAGGTGTGGAACGCCAAGGGCGAGGTATTGGTACACACCGCCAGCGCACCGACGTTCACCACGCCGCCGTCCCAGCCCGGCTTCAGCGATGTGGTGGACCTTGACCAGCGCCAGTGGCGAGCCTTCATCCTCGAAGACCCGCAGAACGGTTTCCGTATCTGGGCCGGCGAACGCAGTGATGTCCGTGCCGACCTGGTCGACCGCATCGTCCGTCACACGCTATGGCCGAACGTGGTTGGCAGCCTGATCCTCGCGGCGATGGTCTGGCTTGCCATCGGCTGGGGGCTCAAGCCCCTGGCCAATATGGCGGCGACCCTTCGTGCCCGGCACAGTGGTTCCCTTGAACCCTTGCAACTGACACCGTTGCCCAGCGAGCTGGAACCCATGCAGGCGGCGCTCAATCGCATGCTTGCGCAGATTCAGGAAGTACTGGGGCGCGAACGTCGCTTCATTGCCGATGCCGCTCATGAAATGCGCACGCCGCTGGCCGTGTTGCGTTTGCATGCGCAAAACCTGCAGGAAGCCGGCACCGAACAGGAACGGCGTGAATCGCTGGAGTTTCTGATCGCAGGCGTGGACCGTACCAGCCGTCTGGTCAACCAGTTGCTGACCATGGCCCGCCTGGAACCCACGGCCGACAAGCCCGTCCGCCCACTAATCGACCTCGGCGAAACCGTGCGCAACACGCTGGTGCAACTTACGCCGTGGCTGCTGAGCCGGCATCTGGAAGTGGCATTCGATGCCAGCGACCACCCTTTCAACGTTCACGCCGATGCGGCCGTCATCGACATCGCGCTAAACAACCTGATCACCAATGCCGCCAGTTTTTCACCCGAGCATGGCGTGATTTCAGTGTTTCTTCATCAGGCAGACGGCTTCTATCACCTGAGTGTCGAGGATCAGGGGCCAGGCATTGATGAAGCGGACAGGCCCCGGTTGTTCGAGCGCTTTTACAGTCGGGGCAATCCGCAGGGGGCAGGACTGGGATTGGCCATCGTCAACACCATCGCAACGCGCTTGCACGGGCGCATCACGCTGGTCAACCGGGCAGAGGGCGGGTTACGGGCGACGTTGTCGATTCCGGTCGGCTGAGCATTGCGCGGTTTGCCGTTCAGAAGAGAACTCAAGATGACACGATTGGCCGTGCGGCAGCGTCTGACTCGGCGGATTCCATTCGGGAGCGCTGCAAGGTTTCCGGCAGCGTCACCCACAGCAACATGAGCGCCACCGCCGCAACGGCGGCCAATGTCAGAAACGCAGCACTGTACCCCGCCTCCTGAACCACAATCCCCGCCAGGCTGTTGCTCAATGCCGCGCCCAGACCGAACACCGTCGAGATCGCCCCGAGGCTGACGTTGAAGTGCCCGGTCCCCAGCGTCAGGTCTTTCACCACCACCGGAAACAGCGCGCCGAAAATCCCCGCGCCGATGCCATCGAGCAACTGCACCGAAACCAGCCACCACGGATCGTTCGACAGCACATACAACACGCCGCGCAACGGCAGGATCAGAAACCCCGCCAGCAGCAACGGCTTGCGTCCCCACAGATCGGCCTTTGCTCCCACCAGCAGCGCGACCGGCACCATCACCAGCTGCGCCGCGACGATGCAGGCGGACGTAAGTGGCGTGGCCATTTGCAGATTGGCCTGCGCCAGTTTCTGACTCACCAGCGGCAACATCGCCGCGTTTGCCAGATGAAACAGCGCGCAGCAAATCGCGAACATCAGCAACGGTCGGTTGGTCAGCAATACGGAAAAGCCCGAAGGCTGCTTGCTCTGCCCCGACCCGCTCGGTGCAAGACCTCGGGCGAGATCGTGATCAATGGCCTCTGCCGATACGAACGAAACGGCAATCACGCTGGCCAGCGCCATGACCGCCATCAAATAAAACACCGCGACCGGGCCGAACAGGTACGCGGACAAACCGGCCAACAGCGCCGCGCAGGCGTTGCCGGCGTGGTTGAAGGTTTCGTTGCGCCCGGTTCTGCGCGTAAACGCGCGAGGTCCGGTAATGCCGAGAGTGATCGCGCAGATGGCCGGCGCGAAGATCGAAGCGGCAACGGCACTGATGGCTTGCGTCACGGCCACCAGGGTAAACGACGTCACGAACGGCAGCAGCAGACAGCTTCCGGTGACCACCAGCGCGGCAATCGCGATCAGCGCCCGTTTGAAGCGTGTGCTGTCGACCAGCGCACCCGCCGGGGTTTGCGTGATGAGCGCGGCGATCCCGGCAATCGTCATGACCAGCCCGATACTCGCCGGCTCCCAGTGATGAACCGCCAGCAAGTAAATCGCCAGATAGGGACCGAGCCCGTCGCGTACATCGGCGAGGAAGAAATTCAGGCTGTCGAGGGACAGGTTGTTGCGGTGATCGAGGTGAGTAGCCACGGGTAACTTCTTCGTTGTCGAGGTTCTGCGAAATGACTCAACCTCCGCAAATCGAATGACCTTTTGCCAAGCGTTTTAGTTGCATGAAACAGCCGTCTTTACTGGCCCATCAACAACTCCCGCTCGCCTTCGCACAACCCCACCACGTAATCCCAGACCACTCGCAACCGCACCGACTTGTGCAGCTCGCGCCGCGTGCTGATCCAGTAACTGCGCTCAATGCTCTCATCCGGCAACAGCGGCACCAGATCCGGGTCCGACGCCGCCATATAGCAAGGCAGCACCGCAATCCCCAGCCCCGAACGCGCCGCCTGCTGCTGGGCAATCACGCTGGTGCTGCGAAACACCACACGCGGATTGCGGCAGAAGCTGTTGAGAAACATCAGCTCCTGACTGAACAGCAGATCATCCACGTAACCGATCCAGGCATGTTGGCCAAGATCTTCGCGGGTACGCAGTGGCGGCGCATGGTCGAGGTAAGCACGGCTGGCATAGAGCGCGAGCCGATAATCGGTGAGTTTGCGGGTGACCAGCATGTCCGCCGCCGGGCGCTCCAGGTGAATGCTGATTTCCGCCTCGCGGTTGAGGATGCTGACGAAGCGCGGCACCGCCACCAACTCCACTTCCAGCCCCGGATAGCGCTCGAACAATCCGATCATGCGGCTGGCCAGGAACATGATGCCCAGCCCTTCCGTCACGCCGACTCGAATCTTGCCCAGTGGCGCCGTGGACTGGGTGATTTCTTCCTGAGCCAGCAGCGCGACGTTTTCCATGGCTTCGGCGTGCTTGAGCAGCGCCTCCCCCGCCGGGGTCATTTCGTAGCCTTGGGCGTGCTGGACGAACAGCGCGGTGCCGAGGCTTTTTTCGATGGCCTCGATGTGCCGAGCGACGGTGGCGTGGGTGGTGTTGAGGCGGCGGGCAGCGGTAAGCAGTCGGCCACTGCGCTGCAACTCAAGAAAGAACCGCAGGTCGTTCCAGTCGAACATGGCTTGTCCTTGTCGGCTATCGTCAGAAAGTGCTGTTTGAAAACGCACAGCGGCTGCGCAAAAACTAACATTCTTTTGACGAAAGCTAACAACTAGGATGACTGATAACAAAAACAATAAGCGAGGTCAGGGAATGCAGACTTCCCTCGATGAATTCGATTACATCGTGGTCGGCGCCGGGCCGGCCGGGTGTTTGCTGGCCAATCGGCTGTCGGCGGATCCGCAGCAGCGTGTGTTGCTGCTGGAGGCCGGCGGGCGTGACAACTATCCGTGGATTCACATACCCGTGGGTTACCTGTTCTGCATCGGCAACCCGCGCACCGACTGGTGCTTCAAGACCGAAGAACAACCGGGCCTCAATGGCCGCGCGCTGAGTTATCCGCGCGGCAAGGTGCTGGGCGGCTGCTCGTCGATCAACGGCATGATCTACATGCGCGGCCAGGCCAACGACTATGACGGCTGGGCCGCCGAGGGCAATCCGGGCTGGGCCTGGAATGATGTGCTGCCACTGTTCAAACAGAGCGAAAACCACTTTGCCGGCGCAGCGGAATTCCATGGCGACAAGGGTGAATGGCGGGTCGAACGCCAGCGCCTGTCGTGGCCGATTCTCGATGCATTCCGCAGCGCTGCCGAACAGAGCGGCATCGCCAGCATCGATGACTTCAATCAGGGCGACAACGAGGGTTGCGGCTACTTTCAGGTCAATCAGAAGGCCGGGGTCCGCTGGAATGCGGCGAAAGCGTTTCTAAAGCCGATTCGAGATCGCGCCAATCTTACGGTGTTGACCGACGTCGAGGTTGATCGGGTGCTGTTCGAGGATGGCCGCGCCGCAAAGATCAGCGCACGTTGGCAGGGTCAGGAAAAGCGCTTCAAGGCGCGCAAAGAGATCGTGTTGTGCGCAGGCTCCGTGGGCTCGCCAGGCATTCTGCAACGCTCCGGGATCGGGCCGCGTCCGCTTTTGGAAAAACTCGGGATCGGCGTGGTGCATGAATTGCCGGGGGTGGGCGGCAACCTGCAGGATCACCTGCAACTGCGCCTGATCTACCAACTGGAAAACGCCCGCACCCTCAACCAGATCGCCGGCAGTGTGTGGGGCAAGATGGGCATGGGCCTGCGCTATCTGTATGACCGCAGCGGGCCATTGTCGATGGCGCCAAGTCAGCTGGGCGCGTTTGCCCGCTCGGGGCCGGAACAGACCTCGGCCAATCTCGAATACCACGTGCAGCCGCTGTCGCTGGAGCGTTTTGGCGAGCCGCTGCACAGCTTCCCCGCGTTCACCGCTTCAGTGTGTGATTTACGTCCGCAGAGCCGTGGCCGGGTCGAGATCCGCTCCGCCGATCCGCAAACAGCACCGCTGATTCAGCCAAACTACCTCAGCCATCCCGAAGACCTGCGCGTCGCCGCCGATGCGATCCGCCTGACCCGCCGCATCGTCAGCGCCCCGGCCCTGCGAGCCTTCAACCCGGTGGAGTACCTGCCCGGCGCCAGCCTGCAGACCGAAGAACAACTGCACGAAGCGGCGGCGAAGATCGGCACGACGATTTTCCACCCGGTCGGCACCTGTCGCATGGGCAACGACGCAGATGCGGTGGTCGATGCGCAATTGAGGGTGCACGGCGTGCCGGGCCTGCGGATTGCCGATGCGTCGATCATGCCGCGCATTACCTCCGGCAACACCTGTTCGCCTACGCTGATGATTGCCGAGAAGGCAGCACAGCTGATCCTTACTCCACCTGTAATCACTGCCCCTGTGGGAGCGAGCCTGCTCGCGAATGCGGTTACACATTCAACATAGTTGTTGACTGAAAGGACGCCTTCGCGAGCAGGCTCGCTCCCACAGTTTTTTGCACCAGACACAAAGGCATCGCGCTTCACCCGGACACGCAACACCAGTGGAAACAACAAAAACAATCACTGTGAGGGATACCGATATGTCAGAACACGTTCAGCCGCTGGATGCCGTGCGCAGCGCGGACGCCAGCCCCGATACCCGAAAGGTCATCTTCGCCTCGTCCCTGGGGACGGTGTTCGAGTGGTATGACTTCTTTCTCTACGGCGCCCTGGCGGCGGTGATCAGCAAGCAGTTCTTCGCCGGGGTCAACGACACTACGGCGTTCATCTTCGCGCTGATGGCGTTTGCCGCAGGCTTCATCGTGCGGCCGTTCGGGGCGCTGGTGTTCGGTCGGTTGGGGGACATGATCGGGCGCAAATACACCTTCCTCGCGACCATCATCCTGATGGGCGTGGCGACGTTCGCGGTGGGCCTGCTGCCGACCTACGCCAGCATTGGCATCGCCGCACCGATCATTCTGGTGGTGCTGCGCATGCTTCAGGGCCTGGCCCTGGGCGGCGAGTACGGCGGCGCCGCGACTTACGTCGCGGAACACGCGCCGATCGGCAAGCGCGGGTTCCACACCAGCTGGATTCAATCCACCGCGACCCTCGGCCTGCTGCTGTCGCTGCTGGTGGTGCTCGGTTGCCGCTACTTCACCGGTGATCAGTTCGAAGTCTGGGGTTGGCGTATTCCGTTCCTGCTGTCGATCGTGCTGCTGGGCATTTCCACCTGGATTCGCCTGAGCCTGCACGAGTCGCCGGCCTATCTGAAGATGAAAGAGGAAGGCAAGGCCAGCAAGGCGCCGATCCGCGAATCCTTCGGCAAATGGGAAAACCTCAAGGTCGTGCTGATCGCCCTGTTCAGCATCAACGCCGGGCAAGCGGTGACCTTCTACGCCGCGCAGTTCTACGTACTGTTCTTCCTCACCCAGTTCCTGAAAATGGACCCGGCGGTGGCCAACAGCTTGCTGATCATCAGTGTGGTGATCGGCGCGCCATTCTTCATCATTTTCGGCTGGCTGTCGGACAAGGTCGGGCGCAAACCGGTGTTGATGCTCGGCCTGTTGTTAGCCACGGCGCTGTACTTCCCGATCTTCAAATCCCTGGCCCACTACGCCAACCCGGCCATCGATCAGGCCAGCCAACAGGCGCCAATCACCGTGGTGGCTGACCCTGCCACCTGCACCTTCCAGTTCGACCCGGTAGGCAAGGCCAAATTCGACAGCCCGTGCGACAAGGTCAAGACCTTCCTGGTCAAGCAAGGTCTGCCCTACTCCAGCGTCGCCGCCCCGGCGGGCAGCACGGTGCAAGTGAGCGTCGGCGATGTGAAACTCGACGGCTTCGACGAGGCCGCCCTGCGCGGCGCCATCACCCTCGCCGGCTACCCGCAACAGGCCGACATGCAGCAGATCAACAAACCGATGATCGTGGCCCTGATCGTCGGCCTGATCATCATCTCCGCCATGTGCTACGGCCCGCTCGCGGCGCTGATGGTCGAACTGTTCCCGACCCGTATCCGCTACACCTCGATGTCCCTGCCGTACCACATTGGCAACGGCTGGTTCGGTGGTTTCCTGCCAACCGTGTCGTTTGCGCTGGTGGTGTACACCGGGGATATTTTCTACGGGCTGTGGTATCCGGTGCTGATTACCGGAGTGAGCCTGGTGGTGGGGATGATCTGCCTGCGTGAGACCAGGAATATCGATCTGGACAAGAACTGATTGATCGACGTGTGGCGGGGGCGCAATGCCCTCGCCACCCTGCTGGATCTCAAACCTCCGCCTCCAGCAACTCAAACTTCACCTGATCGGGATAGAACGCCACGTAGTCCTTGATCTGGCTGACCGAAATCTTCGGATGTTCGTACGTCCACACCGCGTTCGCCCCCTCATGCCCCGGCACTTGCAGACTGAAATAGTTGGCGTCGCCCTTGTACGGGCAGTAGGTGGTGTGGTCGGTGCGGGCGAAGTACTTCTCGTCGATGTCTTCGCGGGGGATGTAGTAGACCGGTGGGTAATTGGCTTCCAGCAGCACCAGCGCTCGGGCCGAGGCGGCGACTTGTATGCCGTGGAATTTCACAAGGAGGCAGCCTGGCTGCTCGGCGATGGTGATGACGGGGCTGGGACCGGAGGTTTTCATCGGTTTCTCCTGACGGCGGCGAAGGCACCGGTTCAGGTATAACCCATGCGGGGGAAACTCGTCGGGTTCGCAGCCGAACGGTTTTTTGCCGAGCAAATAAAATCGTGGCCTGTGGAGACTGTAACTTTGAAGGTCACCAACTTGTGACAAAAATAACTCTTGTCCTCCCGTAGTTCGCCTTGACAGCGCCAGCCACGCGATGGAAATATCCTTACCGTTATCGAGAAACTTCAATCTCCGATAACCATGGACGCTCTCAAAAAAATAATGAAATGGAGTTTCAGCATGCCTTGCTTTCGCCAGCCACATTCTTTCTCCCTCATAAATATTTCATATTTCCCGCCCCCAGCCTGATCAATTGATCGCACGCTCTTACCCAGCGCATTTTCCTGTGCCACATCTATCGATGCCAGAGAATAACTATGAAAGTAGTGAACAGTTCCGTCCTGAAGGAATGGTATGACAGAGAATACAGCGCTTGCGACAACGGCACCCTGTTCGGTGAATTACGCGATGAATTCAAGCAATTTCTGACCAGTCTTCCCGACGGCCCGGGTCGCGCACTGGAATTGGGTTGCGGCGATGGTCGCAACCTCACGGCCTTGGCTCGCAAGGGCTACAGCCTGAGCGGTGTGGACATGGTTGACAGCACGATTCGGAGCCGCAGGCTCAACCCCTTGTTACGCGAGCTCGACTTCCAGCAGACGGACATCCTCAACTATGACCCCGCCCCTGCGACTTACGACGTACTCGTCTGTTCCGAAGTGTTGCACTTCTTCACTCAGGAGGAGCTTAACAAGGTGATGCCCAAAATCATCAGCGCAGTAAAAACGGGTGGCTATATATTTCTCGACTTGTTATCCGACCTGACACGTTACTTCCAAGCAAGCGGCGAGCCTTTTATCTGGGACAAGGAAGCCGGACTATCCATTCAAGACAGCGAAGGTTTCTTTGATGCCTGGCTGGGCGACTTTGATATCTATTCCTTCAATAAATTTTTCGACAAGCAAAGTTGGCCATTGAGCAACTCTGACAACTTGCCCATCGATCCTTATACCTGGCAGGGCACCTATGTTTCGGTGTGCGCAAGAAAACGCAATTAACTCCCCCGAAGTTGTGCTTGAAAGGATATTGAGCCATGCAACTTTTTCATCAGGTCATCGCCGATAACGCCCGTCAATACCCGACCAAACCGGCCATCGTTCTGGATGGGGTCGCAACCTCTTATCAGCAACTGCAGCAACGAGCGGATGCCATCGCCGCCCTTGTATCCACCCTGGGAGTCGCCCCCGGCGAACGCGTTGGACTGTATTCGCCCATATCCATCGAACTCATCGCCGCCTACCTCGGGCTGCTGCAAGCCGGGGCGATCACCGCCGCCACCCATCACACACTGAGTCGCGCCAAGCTGATTCACCAGCTCAAGCATTCGGGCGCCCGGGTCCTGATCACCGATTGCACTGACGACCTGCCTGGCCTGATCGAAGCCGCCGGACTGGAGCTGATCCTGCTGACCGTTCCCGTCCCCGACGCTACGCCAAATGTCATCCCCCTGGCCGATGCCCTTGCCGCGCACCGTACACAAGATACCCCGGCCACCGCACCACTTTACGCGGACCCTGAACGAGCCACCTCGATTTTCTATACCTCAGGCTCGACCTTCAATCCCAAAGGCGTGCTGGTCAATCACCGGATCATGCTGGCGGCTTCCAGCAGGGTTACCACCTACCTGCAGAACAGTCCCGACGACCGCATCCTCAGCTACTCGACGCTGGCCTCCGACTACGGCGTCTACAACGTGATGATGCCGTTGTTTGCCGGCGCCACCAGCGTCATTGAAAGCAAGCCCGCCGCCAGCGCGGAGGATGTCCTCAGGGTGGTCGAGCGCGAGTCCGTAACCGCCATGCATGTGTTTCCCCCAGTGTTTTTTCTGCTGGCCAATACCGGCCCGCAGTGGCAGGCACGAGTCCCGGAGCTGCGCTATATCTCCAGCAGCGGCCAGGCCTTGCACACCCGACATATTCAGCGAATCCGCCAGGCCTTGCCCCAGGTGCGGATTTTTTCCAATTACGGGCTCACCGAATGCAAACGTGTCAGTTATCTCCCCCCTGAAGAGATTGACCTGCGCCCGACGTCGGTGGGCAAACCTCTGCCCGGCGTCAGCCTCTATCTGGTCGACGAACAGGGTCGTGCCATTGACGAACCCGGACAAATCGGCGAGTTGCTGGTGACCAGCGACTACCTGATGCTGGAGTACTGGAACATGCCCGAGGCTAATGCCAGGGCCTTCGTCCACGATAAGTTCGGCCATTCGCGGCTGTACCGCACCGGCGATCTGTTCAAGCGAGATGCCGAGGGTTATCTCTACTACGTGGCGCGCAAGGATGACGTGTTTGCGCGCAACATCTGGAACGTCAACCCGAGGGAAATCGAACAGTGCCTGGCCTCCCACCCCGCCGTCGCCGAAGTGCTGGTGGTGCCGGTCGCCGACGAATCGGCCGGGCACGTGCCAAAGGCCTGCATCGTACTTGACACCGACCATCGCCAGACCAGCGAACAGGCCTTGCTGGATTACTGCAAAAGCCGCCTGGACTGGCACATGGTGCCGGCCCAATTCGTATTTCTCGAAGCCTTGCCAAAAACCGATTCGGGCAAGTTCACCGCCAAAGGACTGATCTGACAGCAGGAGCTACTTCATGAACACTTGTCCGCAGTCGTCACTGGATGACATCGGTCTGGACCACAATCTGCAACAGAGCGCCATGCTGAAACTGGCCGGGCACTTCCACAGTCTGGCCACGGGCGCCAGCCAGGTGCCTTTGCAGTCGCTGCACAGCCATCTGATGTCAGAGATCGGAGACCCTGAGATCCTCGACTATCACGATCGTCTGATCGAAGGTGCGGGTCCGCTGTTCTCGCACTTTCTGGCCAGCGTGCCGTACATCCTCGAAGAACTGTCGAGGGTCGGCGTGGCCCTGAACCGCCTGGCCCGGGCCAACACCCGAAGCGTCGACCAGACCTTCAGTCTGTTCGAGGTGGACGCTTTCGATGGCAGCAACGGCCGCGCATTGGCCGGCCACTCGCAGGGCCTGATTCGCAGCTTTACCTCATCGCCCAACCAGGCCAACCGGATTCCGTTCGAGCGCCATGCAGACCCGGCGCTGTCGCTGTTCTATCCGCAATCGGTCTTCAAAGTCACCCCTGCGCTGCTGCAAAGTCCCGACTACGAACGCTTCAGCCAGGGGTTCGATTTCATTTATGAAATGGCCGCGTTTCAGTTCTATACCCGCGATCGCGAGCGGCAGATCGGTCATATCAAACAGTTTCTCAAACCTGGGGGGCTGGTGTTCTTCCTTGAAAAACTCAACCACCCCGACCCGCAGGAATACCTGCGGCGCGAACGGATCAAGGACGAAGTATTCAAGACTCGCTACTTCAGCGAGGAAGAAATCCGCTGGAAACGCCAGCAGATGCTTGAGCAGATGCAGAATGGACAGGTCACCCTGGAAGAATTGGTCAGTGCCCTGTCGGCCCGATTCAAGCATGTCCACTTGCTGTGGAGCAGCAGCAATTTCTGCGAATTCGTTGCCTCGGACGATCCAGCGCAAATCGAACGTTTCCTCGGTCTGCTGGGACCGGTAGTGCAACCCGCAGCATTCTGTTTTGAAAGGGCGCGCCTTGGCGACTTGTCAGCTCCCCACAATGCTGTCGCGGAGCCAGTCGATGATTGATCGCACCGGCCAAGCGTTTCACCACGCCGCGTCACCCGCACTGTGCCAACGGGCGCTGGAGCATCTTCCGGTCTGGCGCGAACGCGCAGCCGCGGCAGAAAAGAACCGCCGACTGAGCAGCAGCACCTTCAGCGAACTGTTCGCTGGCGACTGGCTGGACCTGCTCTCGCCGCGCGCGCAGACCACCAGCAGCGGGCACTGGCCAACGTTGGTGGAAAGCGCGCGCATCGCCGCCAGAGCCTGTGCCTCCACGGGCTGGATGCTGGCCCTGGTCGGCGGCCACGGCTGCATCGCCCGGCGCCTGCCGCCGGCCTGCCAGGACCTGTTGTACGCCGAAGGGTCCCGGCAATTGTTCGCTTCGGCGTCCGGCAGCACCAACAGCCAGTTATCCCGAGAATCCGATGGCATTCGGGTCAACGGGCGGTGGCGCTTCAGCTCGGGTATCGAAGACGCCACCTGGCTGATGCTCAATGCTCCCTGCCCGAACCATCCGGATGCCGAAAAGACTCCTCGATTCCTGCTGCTGGTCGCTGCTAATGATGTTCAGCGGCTCGACAGCTGGGACAGCTGTGGCATGTCGGCCACCGGTTCCCACGATGTGCTGACCCATCAGTTGCTAATACCCCATGAACGGGTGTTCGCGCTGCATGAGGTATTTGCCCGACATTCGCCTATGCCCGGCACCGACTACATCGACCATGCTCCATTGGTGCCTTATCTCACGACCTCGATCATTGGTCCGTTGCTGGGTTGCGCCGAGGGCGCCCACGCCGCGTTTGTGACGGCGCTCACCGGATCGTCCCTGGCCAGTGACCCACGGATTGCCGAACAAGCAGCCCATTCGGCCGCGCAGTTGTACAGCGCCGGGTTGCTGTATGACTCGCTGGTTTCCCGACTGCATGAGGCAGGTGTCCAGAATTGCCCACTGGACAGCGGCCAGGTGTTACAGCTCAAGCGCGACCGCGCCTATCTGGCACAGCAATGCGTGCAAGTGGTCCGGCGCCTGGTGGAACGACTTGGTGCCTCGTCACTGGTGGCCGGCAACCCGCTCCAGCGTCACTGGCGCGATATCCAGGCCATCGCCGCGCACCGCGACCTGGTGTGGAACGACACGATGCTGGCCTGTGGCGAGGCCATATTGAACCCTTCCAGCGTCGACGCCAAAACGGCCTGACTGATATTTCATTAGCGATTGTCTCAGCGAGGTTTACATGTTCATTCGCAACAAATCCGATGTAGAAAAAACCCCGTACTTCGTCGAATGGGGCGCCGGCACCAGCCATCGGCTGCTCACCGAACGCGATGCCATGGGCTTTACCCTGTGTCACACCGTGGTCCGCGCCGGCACCGAATCGCTGTTGCACTATCGCAATCATCTGGAGGCGTGTTATTGCATTGCCGGGGAAGGCGAAGTCGAAGATATGCAGGGAAATGTCTACCCGATTCGGCCCGGCGATGTGTATGTGCTTGACCAGCACGATCGCCATTATCTGCGCGGGGGCAAGGAAAAGGATCTGATTCTGGTCAGCGTGTTCAACCCGCCCCTGCGTGGCGACGAGCGACATAACCTCAACGACAGCTCGGGCTCGGCTTACTGATGTTGCGGCAGCCCCGCCAGGGCGCCCACCCACAGGAGTGTCATCATGCGTAAGGATTACCTGGCTTTCTTCATCTCGCTGTTCCTGTCGCGGCTGGCGGATCAGATCCTGTTGTTCATCGTGCCGCTGGTGGTGTTCCAGACCACCAACAGCGCGTCCTGGGCGGGGCTCGCATTTTTCGTCGAGTCGCTGCCGCGTTTTCTCGCGTTTCCACTATGTGGGGCCCTGTGCGACAAGTTCTCGCCCATCAGGATTCTGCACATCAGTCAGGTCTACCGGGCGCTGCTCTGCGTGTTGGCGGTTGGGCTTTATGCCGTCTTCGGCGGTATCGCGTGGCTTGTGGTGCTGTCTGCGCTGTGCGGCGTGCTGACTACTCAGGGCATCATGGCCCGCGAAGTGCTGATGCCGCATATTTTCCAGCACTACAGCTACACCAAAACCCTTTCCTACTCGCAGATAGCCGACCAGACCGGACTGGTTCTGGGACCCTTGGTGGCGGCATTGCTGCTGGAGGTTTCGGCCTGGCACTGGGTGGTGCTGTGGGTGGCCGGGCTGTTCCTGCTGGCCGACCTGAGCATGCTGGTGTGGCAACGTTTCAGTCGTATCACCCTCGAGGTGTTTGAGCAGCATCAGGACATCTGGCTGCAGCCTCTGCGCATCGCGTTCAGGCATATCCGCGAACTGGCGGAGCTGAAAAAGATCATCACCCTGGCGATCGGGGTCAACCTGATTGTCGGGGTCACCCTGGCCACTTCGGCGGCCATGGTGCTCGGTCAATACAGCGCCGGCAAGGACGACTACGCCGTGCTGCAAGCGGCTGGCGCGGTGACCACCATCGTGATTCTGTTTTTCCTCGCCCGGGTGGTATTGCCGTTGCGCGTATTGGGTGGCGTTGCCTGTTCGATGCTCGCCGCCGGCGCCTTCATCAGCGCCCTGAGCCCGAACCTGGCGGGTTATGTGCTGGGTTTCCTGTTGATCGTCGGCTTCGACAAGATGTTCAACGTTTACATGCGCAGCATTCGCCAGCGAGTCATTCCCCCTCAGGACTTCGGCAAGACCGTGGGCGTGATCACCCTGCTCAACAACTTGTCACAACCGCTCGCGGGACTGCTTGTTGCGCTGCTCGCCGCGCCTTTGGGGGCACAACGTGTGATCCTGATCCTGGCTGTGCTGGCGACGCTGCTGGGCGTTGCGGCTCTCTGGTGGTTTGCCAGAGTACGTAATACATCCGCCGCTTCGATCCTCGAAACCGAGCAGTAACCGATTTCAATGTCGTAGAGCGATGTCCGAAAACAAAAAAACCGCAGCCTGCGAAGGACTGCGGTTTTTTCGTTTCAGATTTCCGTTTTCAGATCAGGCGACGATATCGGTCGCCACGGCCTGCCCCACCACACCCACGGCGAAGTCCACCGAACCCTGGCCTGTCAGGTCGATCATCAGGCTGGTCTGGTTGGTCTGTTCGAAGTAAGTGAGGATCGCATCGCCCGCGTGGCCGGTGAAGCCGCTGACGAAGTTCAGCGTGGCTACGCCGGTGGCGAACCCGGCGATGCCCGACAGGTCGATCTTGTCCAGGCCGCTGGTGAAATCCATGATCCAGTCCGGCGCGGTCATGGTCGAATCGCTGGCCGCGCCGAACACGAAGGTGTCCGCGCCTTCACCACCCCACAGCGAATCACCGCCGCCACCGCCGTAAATGATGTCGTTGCCGGCGCCACCGATCAGGTCGTTGGCCGCCGCGTTGCCGATCAGCAAATCATTGCCCGAACCGCCAATGGCGTTTTCCACGGTCACGCCGTGAGCGATGGACACGTTGCCCACCAGACCGCCGACATCGGAGAACGAGCCTTCATTGAGGTTGATCTTCTGGTTCTGGCTGAAGCCGGAGAAATCCAGGGTGTCGTTACCACCGCCATCCCACACCGAGAACACCACTTTCGAGGTGTTCGACGTGGCGCTGTAGAAGTCGCGATCGGCGTTGGAATTGAAGCCGTACACAGTGTTGTCGGCACGGGTTTCGAGGTTGGCACCGTAGAGTTTCTGCACCGCGACGATATCGTCCATCAACGGTGCCGAAGCGTAGGCGCCGCTGCCGTCCTTGCTGAAGTTCTGGTCGGTGTTGGCCTCGCTCCAGTAGCTCATCAGGCTGTAGCCACGGGTGTCTTCGGCGTATTTGGCGTCACCGTAGGTCGGGTTGCCGTTGCCGGCGTTGTAGGCGCCCGGGTGCGACAGGCCGAGGGTGTGGCCGATTTCGTGGGTCAGGGTCTGACGCCCGTAGTTGTTGGTGTCCGGGGTCTTGTTGACCTGATATTGATCGTTGATCAGATACCACGATTGACCGTCGTAGCTGCTGCCCTGCGGCAGGTAGGCGAACGCTGCGCCGCCGGTGCTGACATCGTAGTTGCCGAAGGTCATGTGACCGTCACCGCCCTTGCCCTCGGTGAAGGTGACTTTGGCCACATCCGACCACGACTGCATCGACAGCACAGCCTGGGCTTTCTGCTGGGCACTGAACTCGCTGAAGTTGCCGAGTTTCGGGTTGTAGTTCGACGGTTTGTCGGTCAGGAAGGTGTAAGTCAGATCGATCTTGCCGTCGGCGTTCTTGTCTTGCCAGGACATGCCTTTGCGCAGGATTTCGGCAGCGGCCTGGTCGGCGGTGAACGACGGTTTGCCGTTGACGGTCCCGGTGCCACGGTCATACAGGTGGCTGAAGGTGTCGACAGCAGTGAAGGCGCTGCTGGCCTGGGAGGAAGGTTGAGACATGGTGTACGTCCTTGTTGCTGAAGAGTCAGTGTCAGACAGTAAAACGGCGATCTTCTGGCGAGATCGTCCTGTCACTCGCCCTTTTGAGGCGACTCGAACCTGACACAGTGCCGGGCGTGAACGCCATTCAATTTCTCGATAGCGTCCCCGATTGCCCCGGCGACGTCTGTCATCACCGGTAATTCTTTTATCTGTATATCCATACAGATAAAAGTTGCCCCGGCGCCCGACTCAGGCCATTCTGTGCGCCTCTTCGGGCAATGATCGACGACGGTGGTTATGCGGCTGTACCTCTGTGAAAAACCTTCCCAGGCCAAGGATATTGCGGCCGTGCTGGGCGCAAAGCGCCGAGGCGACGGCTGCTGGCTGGGAACGGACGTCACGGTGACCTGGTGCATCGGCCACCTGCTGGAAACCGCGCCGCCGGACGCCTACGACGCCAAATACAAGCGCTGGGTGCTGGCCGACCTGCCGATCATCCCGGACAAGTGGAAAATGACCGTCAAGCCGCGTACCGCCAGCCAGTACAAAGCCGTCAAGCGCCTGCTGGGCGAGGCCAGCGAACTGATCATCGCCACCGACGCCGACCGCGAAGGCGAAATGATCGCCCGGGAACTGGTGGAGCATTGTCGCTATCGCGGGCCGATCCGCCGCTTGTGGCTGTCGGCGCTGGACGAAGCCTCGATTCGCAAGGCGTTGGCGGCGCTCAAGCCGGGCGCCGAAACCTTCAGCCTGTATCACTCGGCACTGGGCCGCTCACGGGCGGACTGGCTGATCGGGATGAACATGAGTCGCCTGTTCACCCTGCTCGGCCGGCAGTCCGGTTATCAAGGCGTGCTGCCGGTAGGCCGGGTGCAGACGCCGACGTTGCGGCTGGTGGTGGATCGCGACCGCAGCATCGCCGATTTCGTGCCGGTCGCGTACTGGGCCATCGATGTGCAACTGCTGCACAACGGCACATCGTTCACCGCCCAATGGCGCGCCCCGAACGATGCCTGCGATGATCAGGACCGCTGCCTCAATCAGGCACTCGCCCAGCAAGCGGCCGCCGCAATCGGCAGCGCCGCCAGCGCCCGGGTGGTCAAGCTGCGCACCGAGCGCATGCGCGAAGTAGCGCCCCTGCCCTTCGATCTGGGCACCTTGCAGGAGGTCTGCTCGAAGAAGCTCGGCCTCGGCGCCCAGGAAACCCTCGACATCGCCCAGGCCCTCTACGAAACCTACAAAGTCATCACCTACCCGCGCAGCGATTGCGGTTACCTGCCCCTGAGCCAGCACAGCGAGGCACCGGGGATTCTCGCGGCGTTGCGTCAGGCCGATCCGGGCCTCGAAGCGTTGCGTGACCATCTGGAGCCACAGCGCCGCTCCCGCGCCTGGAACGACGCCAGGGTCAGCGCTCACCACGGCATCATCCCCACCGCTGCCGCGAAAAATCTGGAGCGTCTGACCGGCAAGCACCGCGCGGTCTACACGCTGATCCGCGCGCGGTATCTGGCGCAGTTTCTGCCCAATCATGAATACGACCGCACCCAGGCCGATTTCGATTGCGCCGGGGAGGCCTTGCGCGCCGTCGGCAAGCAAATCATCGAGCCGGGCTGGAAACGCGCATTGCCCGAAGCGCTGGCCCCGGCCAAGGGCCGTGAAGCCCCCGCGCCACAAACGCTACCGACACTGACCCAAGGTGCCGAATGCGCTGTGGCGGACGTGAAGCTCAAGGACCTTTGGACGCAACCGCCCAAACCCTACACCGAAGGCGACCTGATCAAGGCGATGAAGAACGTCGCCAAACTGGTGGAAGATCCGCTGCTCAAGCAGAAACTCAAGGACACCACCGGCATCGGCACCGAAGCCACCCGCGCCTCGATCATTCAAGGCCTGCTGGATCGCGGTTATCTGGTGAAGAACGGCAAGGCATTGTCCGCCACGCCCGCCGCGTTCAGCCTGATCGACGCCGTGCCGCGCGCGATTGCCGACCCCGGCACCACGGCAATCTGGGAACAGGCGCTGGACATGGTGCAGAGTGGCGAGATGAGTCTGGAAGAGTTCGTCACCAAACAGGCGGCGTGGATGAGCAAGCAAGTGACCCGTTGTGCCGGGTTGAACCTGACCATCAGCGGCCCGCCGCCTGCCGGCAAGGCCGCAGCACCGTGGAAGAACAAGCGCAAGACCACCCGGCGAAAAACCACGGGTACCGGCAAACGTACGGCAAAACCGGCTGCCAGATAGCTCGTTGCGCGCTACTGTTTCTGCAGTGATTGTCAGGAGCCTGCGGCATGTCTGTCATCGAACTGCGCGTCGCCCGGCGCGACGAACTGGAAACCCTCGAAAACCTGATGCAGTTCTACACCTATGACTTCAGCGAGTGGGTGCCGTTGAAGTTGGGCGGGCATGGTTTTTTCCCGATCCAGTTGAAAGACGATTACTGGCGTCAACCGGCGACCCGGCCATTCCTGATCCACGTCGACGATGAGCTGGCGGGGTTCGTGACCGTGGACGACCACCTCCTCATCGAAGGCGCCGACTACAACATCGGCTACTTCTTCGTCAGCCGACGCTGGCGTGGCCAAGGTGTCGCGCAGTTTGTCGCCTCTGCCCTCTTGAGCCACCTGCCCGGTCGATGGCAGATTTTCCATGTCGACGCCAACCTGCCTGCGCAGCGGTTCTGGGCCCGGCTCATCCCCGAGCTGAGCGGCGGCGACTTTACCCGCCAGCCCAAAACCGTGGACGGCTACCCCTGCACCTTCTACGGCCTGCGAAGCCTTTCTCCCGCTGCCTGAAGCCCCCTTTTTTCATTCCAGAATGACTTTGTCCGACAATATGTAGTGACTAAAAATAATCACTACAAAACCGTTGACGGCGTCGTTTGGCTTTTGCATGATGCAGACGTCTCCCCGATCGGGAGCACTGGCAACACGCTTGAGCAAGCTCGTCTGACCGCCGAGCTGTTTTTTCCGGATACACGCTGCCCACAAGGCAGATTGAAGAAGCTGACCTGGCCTGAACGTCCAGTACAAGGACGAGAAGCGCTGGCGAAAATTCTCAAGACGCTTGTGGTCGACCCTGAAAACGTCGTCAAGGAGCCTCCCGGTTTTCGCTGCTTCTCCTCGTTGTGACGCTATTGCGTAGCAGTTATTCAACACGACTACATGCAACAGACGCATGACCCCGTACTTCACACGGGCGACCGCTGACGTCCTGGTTTCGGTGCCAGGGATCAACTAACCGATGGGCTACCTGTATTAGCGAATCAACTTTGAAAGATCACCAGACTGGTCAAGGGGCAATATCATGAATCTGAACAATCAACCTACTATCGAAGAACTGGCTCGTATGTTCGCTGCACAAAAAGACAGCCATGACAGCCATATTCTGTGGATCAGCAAGTCGGGTCAGGTGCATATCGACTGCCTGTCGCCCCATGCTGGTGAAGAAGAGTTCGACCGGAACAACCAGAACCTGCTGGCCCGCCTGAAGATGTACCGCCGCGGCCACGGCTACGTCGGCAAGAAAGCCGCGGCCGACAAGGACTTCATCGGTAATGTTCTGCAAACGCTGAAACAGGCGTGGGACTCGATGCAGAACAAGAACGAAGTTCGGGTGATTGATCGGTTCTGCTAAGTTGAATCTTCAATAAACAAAAGGGCCTGCTTCCGATAAGGAGCAGGCCCTTTTTTATTGATCGCAAACCCTGTTCATGAACGGGTTTCCAGCACCATCTCCATGAACGCCACAGATGCCGCACTGTGATAGTTGTTCTGGCGCCGCAACAACGCCGCCCCTCGCTGCGGCGCCTCACTCTCCACACGTAACCGGCGCAACGCCCGGTCCTCGGTCGCAATCGCCTCCGGCAGCATGGTCGCAATCGGCGCATGCCGGATCACTTCAAGCAACGTACTCACCGAGTTCACCTCGATCTGCACCTTGGGCGTGATGCCGTGCTGGCGGAAGTACTCATCAATCGACAAGCGCGTGATGAAGTCCGGTGCCAGCAAGGCGAAATCCAGTTGCGCAATGTCATCCGGCGTCAGCACTGCAGCGCTGTCATACAACGGATGCCCACGCCCGACCATCACTCCCAGCGTCTCGACAAACGCCGGAATGCATTCAATGTCCGGGTTGCGCACCGGGGTGAAGGCAATCGCGATGTCCAGCGAGTCATCCGCCAGCCCGGCCTCGATGTCGTCCATCGACAGCTCGAAAATCTCCAGGTGAATCCCCGGATAACGCGCCACGTAGTCTCGCACCAATGGCCCGACCAGATATGCCATGAAGGTCGGGGTCATGGCCAGGCGCAACGAGCCTCGGGACAGATCCTTCACGTCATGCAACGCGCGTTTGCCCGCCTCCAGCTCCACCAGCACCCGCCGCGCACATTCTATGTAGGCCTGACCGGCGTCGGTGGGTTTGACCGAACGCGAGGTGCGATCAAACAAATCCACACCGAGGCTTTCTTCCAACTGGCGGATCTGTTGCGACAAAGTCGGCTGCGACACATGCAGCGCCTCGGCCGCCCGGGTGAAGCCACCGTGATCGGCCACGGCCAGCAGGTATCGCAAATGTCGCAACAGCATGGGACGCTCCATCTATAGGCATTGCTTATGCTTTGCATTGTATATCGGTCTTGGACGCTATGGATCAATCGGCAGAAGATGAATCCCACACAGCAAGCCAACCCCGAAAGGAGAAACACCATGCAATCTCAAGCCTACAACGACAGCCGCATCGCCCTGACCACCCGCGCCCTGGATGCCAAGGCTCAGAAAAACCTGTCGTGGCAGGATCTGGCCGACGGCACCGGCCTGAGCCTGGCCTACGTCACCGCCGCCCTCCTCGGCCAGCATCCACTGCCGAAAGCCGCTGCCGAAGTGGTCGGCGACAAGCTTGAGCTGAGCGCCGAAGACGTCGCCGCTCTGCAAATCATCCCGCTGCGCGGCAGCCTCGACGGTGTGCCGACCGACCCGACCATCTACCGCTTCCACGAGATGATCCAGATCTACGGCACCACCCTGAAGGCACTGGTTCACGAGCAATTCGGTGACGGCATCATCAGCGCGATCAATTTCAAGCTCGACATCAAGAAAGTCGAAGATCCTGAAGGCGGTTCCCGCGCCGTGGTCACCCTCGACGGCAAGTTCCTCCCGCTGCGTCCGTTCTGATCCCTCCGGGCCCGCACCTCGCGTGCGGGCTCATCCAAACCTGATTCGCCAAGTCGTCACCCCACCTGCCTGGAGGCTGCCCCATGCAAAAAATTCTGTTGACTCTGGCCCTGCTCGCCGGCCTTACCGCCCAGGCCCAGGCTGATGAAGAGGCCGTCGCCTATCACTACGGCATGTCTCTGGATATCGCTGAAGTCGTGAGCATCACCCCGGTCGCCGACGTCTGCGGTGTAGTGCCGGTCGAGATGACTTACCTCGACAGTCACGGCGCAAAACACATTCTTCAATACAGCGAGTTCGGCACCGGCTGCTCGAACTGAGAGGACTGCCCCATGAAAAACCTGATCGAAGGCTTTCTGAAGTTCCAGAACGAAGCGTTCCCGCAACGCACTGAACTGTTCAAACACCTGGCGACTACCCAAACCCCGGGCACCTTGTTCATCACTTGCTCCGACAGCCGTGTAGTGCCCGAGCTGCTGACGCAACAAGAACCCGGCGAGCTGTTCGTGATCCGCAACGCCGGCAATATCGTGCCGTCCTACAGCCCGCATCCGGGCGGGGTTTCGGCGACGGTGGAATACGCGGTAGCCGTGCTCGGCGTCACCGACATAGTGATCTGCGGTCACTCCGATTGCGGCGCCATGACCGCCATCGCCCAGTGCAAATGCATGGATCACCTGCCCGCCGTCAGCGGTTGGTTGCAACATGCCGAGTCGGCGAAAGTGGTCAACGAATCACGGCCACACGCCAATGACGCGGCCAAGCTGAGTTCGATGGTGCGCGAGAACGTGATCGCCCAACTGGCGAACATCCAGACCCACCCGAGTGTGCGTCTGGCCCAGGAGAAAGGCTTGCTGAACCTGCACGGCTGGGTCTACGACATCGAGACCGGTTCCATCGATGCCCTCACAGCCGACCGTCGCACCTTCGTCTCGCTGGCCGAACAGCCGTCGACGTGCGCAGTGCATGGCCAGACGGTCGATGCCGCCTGAACCGAACGCCCCGCACCTGTCGGGGCGTTTGCTTTGTATCAGCGTGTAGCCAGCACCCCGCCAGACACAGTTCCATGCACCCGAACCGGGAGGCGGACACATCCCCGATACAGCGAACGCCTTGAATAAGCCCGAACGCTGCATCCCTCCTCCCGACACAAGGAACACTCGATGAACAAGCTGTTTGCAGGACTGGCCCTTACCGCCGCCATGGCCGGCGCCACCTCGGCGATGGCCGCCGAGAAACCCACCGTGGTGCTGGTGCACGGTGCCTTTGCCGATTCCAGCAGTTGGAACGGTGTGGTGAAGATTCTGGAAAAGGACGGTTATCCGGTAATCGCGGCGGCCAACCCGCTGCGTACGCTCAAGGGTGATGCGCAATCGGTCGCCGACGTGCTGGCCGGCATCAAATCGCCGGTGGTGCTGGTCGGCCATTCTTATGGTGGGCCGGTGATCAGTGAAGCCGCGTACGGCAACGCCAACGTCAAGGCACTGGTGTATGTGGCAGCGCTGGCGCCCGAAGCCGGTGAAACCGTGGCCGGGCTGGCCGGAAAATTCCCCGGAAGCACCCTCGGCCCGACTCTGGCGCCGCCCGTTGCGTTGAAGGACGGCGGCAAGGATCTGTACATCCAGCAGGACAAGTTCCACGACCAGTTTGCCGCCGACGTACCGAACGCCGACGCGAAACTGATGGCCGCGACTCAGCGCCCCGTTACCGAGGCGGCGCTCAACGAAGCCGCCAGTGAGCCAGCGTGGAAGACGATTCCGTCATGGTTCGTGTATGGCGACAAGGACAAGAACATCCCGCCGCAAGCCATGGCGTTCATGGCCGAACGGGCGCACGCCAAAAAGACCCTTGTGATTAAGGGCGCGTCCCACGTGGCGATGGTGTCGAATCCGAAAGCCGTGGCCAGCCTGATCGAATCCGCCGCCACCGCCAAGTGACAAGAAAACGCCGCGCCTGTCATTGCGACAGGCGCGGCGTTTTTGTTTTAGCGTTTTACGCCCAGATCGACCTGGGTCATGCGGCTGCGGACGGTGAACACACCGTCACCCGAGAGAATCGCGCTGCGAGCAAACAGGCGACCGCTTTCCCAGTTCGAAAGCCCCAGCTCCGGCTTGTTCAGCGCATATTGGCCATCGACCCAACGGGTGATGCCATTGCCCACGAACGGCGCGTTGACCGCGCTGTAAAAACGCTCCTGAACCGCCGCGTCTTCGCTGATCAACGATACGGTGAACTGCGGGCTGTAGCGGTTGAACAGCGCGATGGCCTGATCCAGATCGTCGACGATCATCAGGCTGGTTTCCGGGGTTTCTTCCCATTCCCACTCACGGCCCAGTTGTGCTTGCGGCAATGGTTCGGCCAAGGCTTCGGTCTGATAGCCCTCGGCACGATAAACCTCGACCGTCGCGCTCTGCCAATCGCTCGGCAGGTAACCCTCACTGCCTTCGACGATGTGCAATTTGCAGCCCTGACCGCGCGCAGTACCGGCCTGTTGCAAGGCGTCGAGGAACAACGGCACCAGTTCAGCGGCGCGATCGCGCTGGATCAGGCAGACGTTCAAGGTGTTGCAAACCTTGCGATCCAGCGAGTTGCGTACCACGGCGGAGAAGCGTTTGGCGTCGGCATCACGATCGGCAATCAGCCACGCGCCACCGGTGCCGTGCAGGCTGACAGCGGTGCCGGCCTGCTGGGCAATGCTGCCCAACTGGCTGACCGCACGGCCCGAACCACGGGCCACGGCCAGCGACAGACGCCGGTCGGCGAACATCGCCCAACCAGCGGCGTGGTTGACGCTCTCCACCAGCGACACCGCCCCCGCCGGCAGACCGGCATCGGCCAGTGCCGGGTTCAGGGCATGGGTGACGATGGCCTGTGCGGTGCCCAATGCATCGCTGCCAATGCGCAGTACGGCTGTGTTGCCGGTGCGCAATACACCAGCGGCGTCGGCGAAGACGTTCGGCCGACCTTCGAACACGAACGCAACGATGCCCAGCGGCGACACCACCTGCTCGACCTTCCAGCCGTCATGTTCGACGCTGCTGATCACCTTGCCACGGGTGGCCGGCGCGTCGCGCCAGGCACGCAGGCCGGCGATCATGTCGCGGCGCATGCGCTCGTCGGCGAGCAAACGGGTAGTCGAACGACCGCGAGCCTTGGCCCGTTCGATGTCGGCGAGGTTGGCGGTTTCGATCAGTGCCCAGGCGTCCGGGCTTTCCAGGCGTTGGGCGAACAGATCGAAGAAGCGGCTAATGGCCTCATCCGACACAGCAGACAACGCAGTAAACGCCGCCGCTGCACGCTCGATCGCCACCGACGCGGCCTGCTGATCCGCCACCGGAATCAGCAACAGCTCGCCGCTCACCTGCTCCACCAACAGGTGGTCGCCGGGTCGGAAACGCTCGGCCAGTTCGGGGCTGACCACGGTGACGCGGTTACCGGCGAAAGGGATAGGCGTGCCAGCGACGAGACGTTCGAGCGCGAGAGACATGGAGCGGATTCACCATATTGAGGGCGGCCGGAAAATGTATAGGTTGGCCTCCCTCAAAGCAACACAGGCTCAGAACACCGACCAGCCGATCCGCGAACTGAGCATTTCCAGCGCCGCCATGCCCGCCAGCGAGTTGCCCGCCGCATTGAGTTCCGGCGACCACACGCACACCGTGAATTGCCCGGGCACCACCGCGACGATGCCACCGCCGACACCGCTTTTGCCCGGCAGGCCAACGCGGTAGGCGAAGTTGCCGGCTTCGTCGTACAGACCGCTGGTGGCCATGATCGAGTTGACTTGCTGGGTCTGGCGGCGAGTCAGGATCTGTTCGCCGCTGTGCTTGCAATAGCCGTCGTTGGCCAGGAAGCAGAACGCCCGGGCCAGGTCGATGCAGCTCATGCGCAACGCGCAGTGGCTGAAGTAGCTGCGCAGCACCGCTTCGACGTCGTTGTGGAAGTTGCCGAAGGATTGCATCAGGTAGGCCATCGCCGCGTTGCGTGCGCGGTGCTGGTATTCGGAATCGGCGACCTTGCCATCGACCATCACCTGCGGATTGCCCGACAACCGACGCACGAAATCACGCATCGACAACGCCGGGGCGGCAAAGCGCGACTGGTTGATGTCGCAGATCACCAGTGCCCCGGCATTGATGAACGGATTACGCGGGCGACCGCGCTCGAACTCCAGCTGCACCAGCGAGTTGAACGGCTGGCCGGACGGCTCGTGACCCAGGCGTTCCCAGATTGCCTCGCCGGAGTGTTCGATGGCCTGAACCAGGCTGAACACCTTGGAAATACTCTGCACCGAGAACAACGTCTCGGCATCGCCGGCGCAATACATTTCGCCGTCGTTGCCATACACGGCGATGCCCAATTGGTCCGGCGGCACGGTGCCGAGGGCGGGAATGTAGTCAGCCACCTTGCCCTGCCCGATCAGGGGCCGGACAGCGTCAAGGATCTCGTTCAACAGCGCTTGCATGCCGGGTCTCGAAGTCTCGCCCCATGGGATTGCGGGGACACCGTGGCTAGACGCTGCGGGGCTGAGGCAAATCACACATTCGGAATAATTGGAGATCCATTGTGGGAGCGAGCCTGCTCGCGATGAGGCCAGCACAGCCAGCATACTCGGCGCCTGAGCCACCGCTATCGCGAGCAGGCTCGCTCCCACAGTTTTTAGCAGTCTGTGTATCGCAGTGTGTACGGCCCGACGCCCGACACATCCCGCGCACAAATCCGGCCCTTCGCGACACATCCCCGATACAGCCCGACGCTCAAATGAACCTGTCGATCGGCAGCCCCGATCAAGCCTTTGAACCCACATTTTTATCGGAGATTCACCATGACCAAGCTCTCGAAAACTTCTTTGACGCTCGGCCTGCTGTTGGCTGGCGGCCTGGCCCTGTCCAACGCGGCTTCGGCTTCCGAGGCCTTCAGCGTCAAGCAACTGGATCACGGCTACAGCCAGGCCCAGGCCGACACCCCGGAAAAAACCTCGGAAGGCAAGTGCGGCGAAGGCAAGTGCGGTGCCAGCGAATAACCCTCTTCACGGGGCACGTCGGTGCCCCGTTTTCCCTTGATTGAACGGAGCCATCCCATGACCACTGCTCTCTCGACCGTCGTCAAAGGCCTGCACCTGAATCTTGATCGCGCAGGCCAATGGCTGGCGCCGCTGACCCTGCGCCTGTTTATCGCCTGGGAGTTTTTCGAATCGGGCCTGGAGAAATTCAACGGCCAGAACTGGTTCGAAGACATTCAGGAGCGGTTCCCGTTTCCCTTCGATCGTCTGCCGGCCACGCTGAACTGGGAGCTGTCGATGTGGGCCGAGCTGATCTGCGCCCTGGCGATCCTGATCGGGCTGGGTACGCGGATCTCGGCGATTTCGCTGATCGTGGTGACGGTCGTCGCCACCGCTGCGGTGCACTGGCCGGCAGACTGGTCGTCCTTGAGCGAACTGGCCCAGGGCTACGCGATCACCAACAAAGGCTTCGGCAACTTCAAGCTGCCGGCGATCTACCTGGCCGCACTGGTGCCGCTGGTGTTCGCCGGGGCCGGCAAGTTGAGCGTGGATGCGTGGCTGGCGCGGCGTTTCTGGAAACGCGCCAGCCACTGAAGATCAAGGCGCCCGGTCGAGCCCCGCCAGCAATGCGCTGTCACGGCTGTAGATGTCCGGCGCGTACACCAGCCGGCCCTGCCCGTCGACCTGCGCCGTCCAGTAAGTCATGAGGATCGGCACCGGATTGCTCAGGCGAAACTCATGGGTGGTGCCGGTGGCGAGCAAGGTGTCGGTGCGGGCCCTTTCCGCCGGGCTGAGCAGGAAGTCGCGCAGTTTCATCGGATGCTCGACCCGCACACAACCGGAACTGAACGCCCGTGGCCCCTTGTCGAACAGCGCCTTGCTCGGTGTGTCGTGCAGGTACACCGAGAACGGGTTGGGGAAACGGATGACCATTTGCCCCAGCGGGTTGCGCGGCCCGGCGTCCTGGCGCAAAAGGATATTGCCGGGGTTGTCCCAGTCGATGTCGGCAGCAGCCAGTGGCTGGCCGTTGGCGTCGAGCACTTGCAGGTTCTGACGGCTGAGGAAGGTCTGGTCCTTGCGGATTTCCGGCAGCTTGTCCTCCTTCCAGATGGTCGGCGGCACGGTCCAGGTCGGGTTCAGCGTCAAGCGAGTGACCCGGGATTTGAGCAATGGTGTCTGGCGTTCGGCGCGACCGACCTGGGTGCGGGTCTGCCACACCGGCAGGCCGCCCTGATACAGGGTCAGTTCGGCAGCGGCAACGTTGACCAGCAGGCCGTCGGGCTCCATGTCCTGGGCCAGCCAGCGGAAACGCTCAAGGTTGACCCGCAGCTGTTCGCGGCGAGTCAGTGGGCTGATGTTCATTTCGGCAATCGTTCCCGGCCCGACCACGCCGTCGGCCTGCAACGAATGGCTGGCCTGGAAGCTTTTCACGGCCTCCACCAAAACACCGTGATAAGCGTTGTCCGGCGTGCCGACCACATGGCTCAAATAACCTTCGCTGTACAGCCGCCTGGCAAGTTCCGGCACGCGTTTGTCTTCCATGTCCGGGCGCAGCAGCGGCCCGTTGCCCACCGATTGCCAGTGCGGCAAGGCCTGCAGGCGTTGCGCGGCATAGAGGTGGCGCAGATTCTGGTATTGCGCCAGGCGCGGGCGGGCCAGATCGAAGGCGGCGGCAACGTCATGCATGCCCGGCACGGCGATGGCGAGCAGCTCCGCCTGTCGGTCACGGGGCGTATCGTCGGCATGCCAAAGCGGCTCGAAGTGAGACTGCAGAAGGCGACCGTAATGCAGGTCCTGCAAGGCCTGCAGGTAGTTGCGGCTGATGTCGATGTCAGCGCACAGCTCGCCATCCTGCGGGGCCGTGTCGGCGACCGGATAGCGTTTCGGATTGAGGCCATCGTCGGCCAACAGCTGCAATTGCGCGTGCAAGGCCGGCAATTGCCCGGCCGCCGCCCAGACCGGCATCCAGTCCTGCTGCTGGTAGAAGGACTGCAACTGCTCCAGGGCCGGGCCGCTGAGACGGGCGGCAATCGCCGGGCAAGCCTGCGGCAAACCGATCAGCACGGCGTGCAACGGACTTTGCGGCTCCACGGGCACTTGCGCCGGGAGTGCCGGCAATGGCTCTTCGGCGCAAGCGACAAACGGCGCAGCGAGCAAACAAATGCTCAAGTAGCATGCGTACTTTTTGAACAACTGCTTTACTCCAATCCATGGCCGTCTTGATTGACGGTCAACCTTACATCAGGTGCGGTGATACAGTCAGGTCCGATTCGCGGGCCTGCCGGGGACGACTGGACGTCAGGAGCCAAAGTGCCAAACATGTAGCCAGTGAGGATTCACTTTAAATGTTGACGTTTTTGCGCCGACTTCTGCTGACTGCCACTGCCATCGGGCTGGTGACCAGTCAGGTTTTTGCCGCCGGCACCTCGCAGCCGGTTCTCTATAGCAGCCTCGCCCACGCCGCTCCGGAACTCAATCCCCAGGCGCTTAAAGGTGCCCTGAACGCCATGCAATGCGCAATCAACAACGGCGCGAAGCAGTCCCGGCACCTGGCGATCATCGATTATTCGCAACCGTCCACCGAGCGGCGCCTGTGGATCTTCGACCTGACGCAGAAAAAACTGATCCTGCGCGACCTGGTCGCCCACGGCTCAAACTCCGGGGACAACTTCGCCACCCGGTTCTCCAACCGTGAAGGCAGCTTTCAATCCAGCCTCGGCCTGTTCCGCACCCAGGAAAGTTACGAAGGCACCCACGGTTATTCGCTGCGCATGGACGGTCTGGAGCCGGGCGTCAACGACATGGCCCGCGATCGCGCCATCGTGATCCATGCCGCCGACTACGTGAATCTGTTCTGGAGCAAACGTACGGGCCGACTGGGTCGCAGCCAGGGTTGCCCGGCGGTGCGGCCGCAGGTCGCCAGACGGGTGATCGACAGCCTGAAGGACGGGCAGTACATGTTTTCCTGGTATCCGGACCAGCATTGGCTGAAGTCCTCGCCGTACCTCAACTGCCAGCCACAGCAGATTGCGAGCATTCTCAGCACTCACGGCAGCTGAAAGTCTGCGCTGTAAAAATCATCCCCTGTTCCCACAGGGGATTTTTGTTTTCAGGGTTTCATTACAACTTTGTCATTGAGTTGTCGGTTTGCCGAGCGGATCGCTCGGTAGCCTGAAGTTGTTCCGGCACACCTGCCGATCCACTTCACCGACCCGAGTGACTCATCATGAAAACCCTGATCCTGGCCTTCACCGCCCTCCTCGCCACCGGCTCCGTGTTCGCCGCCGAAATGCCCGAGCACACGGTCATTCACGACACCAACGGCTTTTACGTGCATCTGGATGTCGACAAAGTCCTTTCCAGCACCGATATTTCCCAGGCCTGCGGCATCATCCCCGCCCGGCTCAATTACCTCGACCACCAGGGCCGCGAACATGTGCTGGACTATCAAGTGCAAGGCAGCGGCTGCACGAATGATCATTGAGGCACGTTCATGAACATCCTTGTCGTCGAAGATGAACCCAAGGCCGGCAACTACTTGCTCAACGGCTTGCAGGAACTGGGCTACAGCGTGAGCCTGGCCCGGGACGGCGCCGACGGTCTGCACCTGGCACTGGAATTCGATTTCGACGTGATCGTGCTGGACGTGATGATGCCGAAAATGGATGGCTGGGAAGTCCTGCGCCGGCTGCGCAAGGAAGCCCACACGCCGGTGCTGTTCCTCACCGCCCGGGACGACATCGCCGACCGGGTCAAGGGCCTGGAGCTGGGCGCCGACGATTACCTGATCAAACCGTTTTCCTTCGCCGAACTGGTGGCGCGCCTGCGCACCCTGACCCGGCGCGGGCCGATTCACGAAGAAGAGCAATTGCAGGTGGCCGATCTGCAGATCGATGTGCTCAAGCGCCGGGTCACCCGCGCCGGCAGCCGGATCACCCTGACCAACAAGGAGTTCGCCCTGCTGCAACTGTTCGCCACCCACGAAGGGCAAGTGCTGTCGCGCTCGCTGATCGCCTCGCGGGTGTGGGACATGAATTTCGACAGCGACACCAATGTGGTCGATGTCGCCGTGCGCCGCCTGCGGGCGAAGATCGATGATCCGTTCCCGCTCAAGCTGATCCACAGCGTGCGCGGCATCGGCTACCGCTTCGATACCCAGCCATGAAAATCGCCGGCACGTATTCCCTGACGCTGCGCCTGGCGCTGGTGTTCGCGGTGCTCGCCTTCGCGTCTCTGGCGGGCCTGGGCGCGGCGCTTTACAACCAGCTGGAAGAACAACTGACCCGCCGCGACGACATCCAGTTGGTCAGCCGCATCGATCAGTTGCGCACCATCCTCAACGACAGCAACACCCTTGAACTGATCCAGAACAAACCGGCGCTGTTCCAGAACATGCTCGGCAACCGCGAAGCGCTGTTGACCATCGGCGCACCGGGGCAACCGCCCTTGTTCGTGGTCAATCCCAGCAACCTGACATTGCCGACCGTGCCCGCCGTGCCGATCAACCATGTGATGGCCCTCAACGATGTGCAGCACCTGCCGAGCATCAACGGCGTGCCGTTCTCGGCGGTGGCGGCCAATATCGACTCCGGCGATCAGGGCAATCTGCAAGTGCTGATCGGCAAGGTGATGAGCGAGCGCACGGCGATGCTCGCCAGCTATCGACTCAGCGTGTATGGCCTGGCGTCACTGGCGGCGATTGTCCTGGCGCTGGTTGGCTGTCTGCTGGTGTATCGCGGCCTGCTGCCGCTGCGGCGGATTGCCCGGCATGCCCACGGGATCGGCATCGCCAACCTCGGTGAACGCCTCGACCGCCACGGCACGCCCCGGGAATTGCAGCCGATGATCGAAGCCTTCAATGCGATGCTGGACCGGCTCGACCGAGGTGTTGCGCAACTGAGCCAGGTCTCCACTGACATGGCCCACGAGCTGCGCACGCCGATCAACAACCTGCTCGGCGAAACCCAGGTCGCCCTGCAACAGCACCGCAGTGTCGACGCCTACCAGCAGTTGCTCGCCTCCAACGTCGAAGAGCTCGAACGGCTGGCGCGGATGCTCGACAACATGCTGTTTCTCGCCCGCACTGACCCAACCAGCGCGCTGAGCCAGCGGCAGGAGCTGGACGCCTGCGATGAGATGCAACGCATTGCCGATTACTTCGAAGGGCTGGCGGCGGACGTTGGCGTCACCATCGAGGCCAGTGGCAGCGGCGTGATCTGGGCCGAGCCGATGCTGCTGCGCCGGGCGCTGGCCAATCTGTGCGCCAACGCGATCAAGTACGGCGCGGCGGATTCGACGTTGCAGGTCGAAGCCATCGCCGAAGCGGATGGCAGCTACCTGCGAGTGCGCAATCACGGGGCGACGATTCCCCCCGAGCATCTGTCGCGACTGTTCGAGCGGTTCTACCGCGTCGATCCGTCTCGCGAACGCTCGGCCCAATCCAACGGTCTGGGCCTGTCGATTGTCGCGACCATCATGCAGTTGCATCAGGGCCGCTACAGCGTCACCAGCGTTGACGGCGTCACCTGCTTTGAGCTGTTCTTTCCGGCCCGCCAACTTCGGGATTGAGTACTCTTTGTGGGAGCGAGCCTGCTCGCGATAGCGTCGGATCAGCCAGCTTAATCAGCGCCGGACACTCCGCATCGCGAGCAGGCTCGCTCCCACAGGGCTGCAGCCAAGGCCGAGGGCAGCGATCATTAACACCGTGGCAACACCAAAAGTGACATGTAATCCGCTGGCAATCACTTCAGTCGATGCCTGAGTCGGATCGTCCGTGGCCAGGGCAAACACCGCGCCCATCGCCGCCGCCCCGGTGATCAAGCCCAGATTGCGCGACAACCCGAGCATGGCCGAGACCACGCCGCGCTGATCCTGCGCGACGCCGGACATCAACCCGGTGTTGTTGGCGGCCTGGAACAACGCATAACTCAAGGCCACCACCGTGATCGGCAGCACATACGCAAGCACTCCGAGACTCATCGGCAACAGCGCCAACAAACCGCAACCGCAGCCCAGGCCGAGCAAAGCGCCGGGCACCACCCGCCGCGCGCCGAAACGATCCACCAGACGCCCGGCCGGTACGCCGCTGAACGCCGCCAGCAACGGCCCGACCGACAACACCAGGCCGACCTGAGTACTGCTGAGGCCCAAGCCTCGGCTCAGATAAAACGGCCCGACCACCAGCGTGGTCATCATCACCGTCGTCACCAGCAAGGTCAGCGCAAGACTGCTGCTGATTCGCGTATCGGTGAACAATGACAAGTGAATCAGCGGTGCCTTGCTCCGTTTTTCGACCAGGACGAACAACCCAACACCCAACAGGCTGAGCAAGAGCAATGCCGGGGTGAATCCTTCAACCGTCATCGCCAACGCATAAGCCGCCAATGTCAGCATCAGCACGGCGGTGCCGGGATAATCGAACGCCATACCCGTGCGAGCGCTTCGATCCTTCGGCAGATAGCGATACACCAGCCAGCCATTGAGCAATCCCAACGGCACGTTGATTACAAAGATCGACTGCCAGCCAACATGCGCCATCAACAGCCCACCGAGCGACGGCCCGAGGGTGGTGCCGGTCGCCGACATCGTGGCCAGCAAGCCCATCGCACTGCCGGCCCGGGATTTGGGCACCGCATCGGCCACCAGCGCCACCGTCAGCGCGAACATGATCGCCGCGCCCAGGCCTTGCACCGCCCGCGCGCCGATCAGCCAGGCGAGGCTCGGCGCCAGTGCGCAAGCCAGGGAAGCGGCGCTGAAAATACCGATGCCGATCAACAGCAAGCGCCGCCGCCCGAAGCCGTCACCCAGCCGCCCGACGCTGACAATCAACGTGGTGACCGCCAGCAGATAGGCCAGCACGATCCACTGCACTTGTTGAAACGTCGCATCGAATGCCGCCGCCAACGTGGGCAATCCGGCGTTGGCGATGCTGGTGTCCAGCGACGGCATCAACATCGACAGCGCCAGACTGGTCAGCGCCCAGCGGGCGGAAGGACTCAGGGATTCTCGGTGCATGGGAGGCTCATTGCGGCAGAGGTCGTGGGACATAGCCTGAGCCTCGACAATACGAGGCGCAAGACGCATGCTTTGCACTTGATACCTGCATGGAACGCCATGTCATGAATGCACCGGATCTGAACCTGTTGATTACCCTCGACGTGTTGCTGAGCGAAGGCAGCGTCGCCCGCGCCGCCGAGCGCCTGCGTCTGAGCCCTTCCGCCATGAGCCGGGCGCTGGCCCGGCTGCGCGAAACCACCGGGGATCCGCTGCTGGTGCGCGCCGGTCGTGGGCTGGTGCCAACCCCGCGTGCCCTGGAGCTGCGCGACCGGGTCAGTTATCTGGTGCAGGAAGCCGAAGCGGTTCTGCGCCCGGCAGAAGTGCTCGATCCCGGTCAGTTGCGGCGCACCTTCACCCTGCGCAACACCGACGGGTTTGTGGAAACCTTTGCCGCCGCCCTGCTCGCCCGCATCGCCGAAGAGGCGCCCGGCGTGCGCCTGCGCTTTGTGCAGAAGGCCGACAAGGACAGCACATTGCTGCGCGCAGGCCGGGTGGATCTGGAAACCGGCGTGGTCGACGACAGCACCGACCCGACGCTGCACAGCCGCATCCTGTTCCGCGATCAGTGGATTGGTGTGGTGCGTGAGGGACATCCGCTGAGCAGCGGCAAGGTCAGCGCCAAACGCTTCGCCTCGGGCCAGCATATTCTGGTGTCACGCCGTGGTCGCAGCAGCGGACCGGTAGACGAGGCGCTGCTTGCTTTCGGCCTGAAGCGGGACATCGTCACCTCGTTCGGCGGGTTTTCGGCAGCGCTGACACTGGTCCGAGAGTCCGACCTGATCGCCACCGTCCCGGAACGCCACACCAGCAAACTGCGAACGGGACTGTTCAGTTTCGCCCTGCCATTGCGCATGCCGGACATCAGCGTGTCCATGCTCTGGCATCCACGCATGGACGCCGACCCGGCGCATCGCTGGTTGCGCAACTGCGTGAGGGAAGTCTGCGCTTAGCGCGCCTCTCCATCCTTGGGTTTGTAAAACAGGAATTTCCCGGTCTCGGCGGTCTTGGTGTACTCCTTGGCCCAACTCGGGTCGACGTTGTGATCGTGGAAGTACAAAGCGCCGCGGGTGCGATCGATGAGCTGACGGTTCAGGGCCTTGCCCGCGATCTCCTTGGCCAGCGCATATTCGGCGTCTTCCTTGACCTGATCGGACTTGCCGTCGCACCACCAGGAAAACTGGCAACTCTTGGTTTCCGAACCCTGTTTGACCACCTCGCACACGGTGCCGGGGAATCCGTCGTGGCCGAGGCGGTTCATCACCACGCTGGCCACGGCTTCCATCTCTGCCGTGTCCTTGCCCTTGGCCTCCCAATAGATGCTGCGCGCCAGACAGGTGATCGGGTCGTCGAGCGGCGCGGTGCCGGCCGGGTCGACGGCTTGCACCTCTTTGGGGGTGATGGCTTCGGACTTCGGCGCCGGGGGCGCGTTGGGCTTGTCGGCCGCTTTCTCTTCCAGTACCTCGGCTTTTGCCTCGGCCTTTTCCTTGATCGGCGCCTGATCGGTGGCCAGCACCGCACCGCTCAGCAGGGTCAATAAAAAACAACAGATCAGCCCGTGCAATTTCATGATCGTTTCTTCCGGCAGCGCCCGATGCGGGCAAAGTGTTGCGTGGCTGAGACGCCCGGTTTCCGGGGACTTCGCAGAGTGTAGACGGCAGAATCCGGCGCAACGTTCCGCGCTGAAAACCACTCGATGAAGAAAAAAGACATTGCACGACCCCGGGGCGTTTCGCGCATCATGGGCACTCTCAGCCCAAGGGAGATTTCCATGCGCTTCATGCCATCCGTTCTGCGATTCGCCGCGTTGTCCGTGGGCCTGGCGCTGGCCGCTTCGGCCATGGCCAGCGATGAGTCGCAATTGATCGAGTCGATCAACAGCTACCGCAGCCAGCCCCAGCGTTGCGGTGCGCAGGCGTCCAGTGAATTGCCGCCGCTGTCGGCCGACCCGCGCCTGCGTCTGCCCGCCAGTGGCATGGTCGATCTGCAACAGGCCATGGCCAGCGCCAGCTACCCGATGGTCAACGTGCAGGCGATCACCCTCAACGGCCCTCGCGATCCGGTTTCAGCGATGAAGGCGATTCAGGAGAGCTTCTGTCAGGTGGTGCTGGATCCGCAGTTTGTCGATATCGGCGTCAGCCGCGCCGACCGAGACTGGCGCATCACGTTGGCGCGGCCGCTGTTGTCCGCCCGCCTGGGTGACGGACAAGCCGAGGGCCAGAAACTGCTGACGCAACTCAACGCCGCCCGCAGCCAGCCACGCCAGTGCGGCGGCCAGGCCTTCTCCGCGGCTGCGCCATTGGCGTGGAATGCGGTGCTCGGCGGTGTCGCTCAGGATCACAGCCGCGAGATGGCCAACAACAACTATTTCGACCACAAGGACCGCAACGGCGGTACCCCCGGTGATCGCGCGGAACTGGCCGGTTACAGCGGCCAGCTGGTTGGCGAGAACATCGCCGCCGGGCAGGACACCGTGCAGAAGGTCGTCGATGGCTGGCTCGCGAGTCCCGGCCACTGCGCCAACCTGATGAACCCGCAGTATCGCGAACTGGGTGCTGCTTACGCAGTCGACCCGAAGAGCAGCGCCGGGATCTACTGGACGGCGATGTTTGGCGGGGAATAAACCTCAAGGTTCTTTCCCCCCAAGAGGAAAACCCAAAATGCAGGCAATAAAAAACCGGAGCCAGGCTCCGGTTTTTTTATGGTCAGTGGATTCTCATTCCCGCCGCATACATCGCCAGTTTCAGCAGGCTCGCCACCACCGCCAGTGACACCACGCTGCCGGACCAGATCAGCAGCAGCCAGCCCAGGCGTTTGTACCAGCGGCTTTTCACTTCACGCATCTCAATGGTAGCCATCACCAATCCTCACTTTGCCGCGGAACACGTAGTAGTTCCAGAAGGTGTACATCAGGATCACCGGCAGGATGAACAGTGCGCCGATCAGGGCGAACAACTGGCTGGTGGCCGGTGAGGCCGCCGCCCACAGGCTGACCGAGGGCGGAATGATGTTCGGCCAGATGCTCAGCGCCAGCCCGATGTAGCCGAGGAACATCAGCACCAGGGTGAACACGAACGGCCAGTGGGTGTGTCGCTGACGCAGCGAACGCAACAGCCCGAACAGCGACAGCACCGCCAGCACCACCAGCCCGGCGAACACGGTCAGGTGCGCATGGTTGAACCAGCGAGTGGCCAGTTCCGGATGCAGTTGCAACGTCCACGCGCCGATCACCACCACCATCGCCAGCAACAGCCACGCCAGCGGACGGCTGTAGTGACGCATCCGCGATTCGAGCATGCCTTCGGTCTTGACCAGCAGCCAGGTGCTGCCGAGCAAGGCGTAAGCAATCACCAGACCGACGCCGCAGACCAGCGGGAACGGCGCCAGCCAGTCGAGACCGCCACCGGCAAACTGCCGATCCACCACCGGAATCCCGGCCACATACGCGCCGATCACCACGCCCTGGGAGAACGTCGCCAGCAGCGAACCACCAATGAACGCCCAGTCCCACAGATGACGTTTTTCGGTCGGTGCCTTGAAGCGAAACTCGAACGCCACCCCGCGAAAAATCAGCCCCGCGAGCATGAAGATCAGCGGCAGATACAGCGCCTCCAGAATCACTCCGTACGCCAGCGGAAATGCGCCGTACAACGCCGCACCGCCAAGCACCAGCCAGGTTTCGTTGCCGTCCCAGACCGGCGCGACGGTGTTCATCATCACGTCACGTTCCTGCTCGTCGCCGATCAGCGGGAACAGGATCCCGAGGCCCAGATCGAAGCCGTCCATGATCACGTACATCATCACGCCGAAGGCAATGATTACGCCCCAGATCAACGAGAGATCGATACCTTGAATACCCATGACTCAACGCTCCTTTTCAGTGGATCCGGGTCGCGGATTCGAGGTTGTCGGTGACCGCCGAAAGTGGCCGGCGCGGGGTCTGCACCTGAGTGCCTTCGGGCGGATGTTCGTGGTGCGGCTGCGGGCCCTTGCTCACCAGTTTCATCATGTAGCCGATGCCCACGGTGAACACCGAGCAGTAGATGACGACGAACAGCGCCAGCGAGGTGCTCATCTGCGCCACCGAGTGGTGGGACGCGGCGTCATGGGTACGCATCAGTCCATACACCACCCACGGCTGACGCCCGACCTCAGTGGTGATCCAGCCGGCCAGCAACGCGATCAGACCACTCGGCCCCATCAACAGCACCAGTCGCTGGAAGCCGCGATGTCGGTAGACCTTGCCGTGGCGCCGCAACGCCAGCCCCAGCACGCCGACCAGAATCATCAACATGCCCAACCCGGCCATCACGCGAAAGCTCCAGAAGATCACGGTCGAGTTCGGCCGGTCTTCTTTCGGGAAACTCTTGAGCGCCGGGATCTGCTTGTCGAGGCTGTGGGTGAGGATCAGGCTGCCGAGGTACGGAATCTCGATGGCGTATTTGGTTTTCTCCGCCTGCATGTCCGGAATGCCGAACAGCACCAGCGGGGTCGGTCCGTTGTCGGGGTTTTCCCAGTGGCCTTCGATGGCAGCGATTTTCGCCGGTTGGTGCTCCAGGGTGTTCAAGCCATGGGCGTCACCGACCACCGCCTGAATCGGTGCAACGATCAGCGCCATCCACAGCGCCATGGAAAACATCTTGCGCACCGGTTTGCTGTCATTGCCGCGCAGCAAATGCCAGGCCGCCGAAGCGCCGACGAAGAACGCCGTGGCGACGAACGCGGCAATCGCCATGTGCGCCAGGCGGAACGGGAACGACGGGTTGAACACGATGGCCAGCCAGTCGACCGGCATCACCCGGCCGTCGACGATTTCGAAGCCTTGCGGGGTCTGCATCCAGCTGTTGGAGGCGAGAATCCAGAAGGTCGAAATCAGCGTGCCGATGGCGACCATCACCGTGGCAAAGAAGTGCAAGCCACGGCCCACACGGTTCCAGCCGAACAGCATCACCCCGAGGAACCCGGCCTCGAGGAAGAACGCGGTCAGCACTTCATAGGTCAGCAACGGCCCGGTGACGCTGCCGGCAAAATCAGAGAATCCGCTCCAGTTGGTGCCGAACTGGTACGCCATGACCAGCCCCGACACCACGCCCATGCCGAAGTTGACGGCGAAGATCTTCGACCAGAAATGGTAGAGATCGCGGTAAGTGTCGTTGCGGGTTTTCAGCCACAGGCCTTCGAGCACCGCCAGGAAACTCGCAAGACCAATGGTGATCGCCGGGAAAATGATGTGGAACGAAACCGTGAACGCGAATTGAATTCGCGCCAGGTCCAGTGCCTCCAGGTTGAACATGATGTTGTCCTCATCCAGGCTGAAAAGCGGCGGCACACGGCCGGGCCACCGCCAGGCGCGAACGCCTGCAGCCAGTCAAATTGCAAAAGGGTTGGATCGCGTGAGTCGGTTACACCACCGACGACGGAATCAGGTTGCTCGTCTCGGCCGCTTCGAGGCGGATCGCCACGAATTTGGAGGTTGGCGTGTAGGTGCGGTCGCCGTAGCTTTCCAGCGGCACCAGCGGATTGGTTTCCGGGTAGTACGCGGCAGCCTGCCCGGCGGGAATGTCGTAGGCGATCAGCGTGAAACCGCTGACCCGACGCTCGCGCTCGTCGCCCCACAGCGCCACCAGATCGACCTTTTGCCCCGGTTCAAAACCGAGCCGGCGGATGTCCTGCTCGTTGGCGAACACCACGTCGCGCATACCGTAAACACCGCGATAACGGTCGTCGAGGCCGTACAGCGTGGTGTTGTACTGATCGTGGGAACGCATGGTTTGCAGGATCAGGTGCGGCTTGACCGGCAGGTTGCGCACGCCTTCGCTGATCAAATGTTCCGGCAGCACGCACGGGGTGAACTGGGCCTTGCCGGATTCGGTGTTCCAGACCCGGTCGGAAGCGTTGTTGCCGAGGTGGAAACCGCCGGGGATCAGCAGCTTCTCGTTGAAGTTCTCGAAACCCGGAATCACGTCGGCGATCAGGTTGCGGATGCGCCCGTAGTCGCCCACCGCCCATTCCCAGTCGATCGGGTGTTTGCCCAGCGTCGCGGCGGCGATCCCGGCAATGATCGCCGGCTCGGATTTCAGGTGCGCCGACTTCGGCTTCAGTTGGCCGAACGACAAATGCACCATGCTGAAGGTGTCTTCCACGGTCACGCCTTGCGGGCCTTCGGCCTGCACGTCGATGTCGGTACGGCCCAGGCACGGCAGGATCAACGCATCACGCCCGGTCACCAGATGGCTGCGGTTGAGCTTGGTCGAGATGTGCACGGTGAGATCAAGTTTGCGCATCGCTGCATGGGTGCGCGGGGTGTCCGGCGTGGCTTGGGCGAAGTTGCCGCCCAGACCGATAAACACCTTGGCTTCGCCACGTTCCATGGCGCCAATCGCCATGACCGTGTTGTGGCCGTGCATGCGCGGCACCTTGAAGTTGAAGCGTTTTTCCAGGGCGTCCATCAGTTCGGTCGGGGCCAGTTCGTTGATGCCCATGGTGCGGTCGCCCTGCACGTTACTGTGGCCGCGCACCGGCGACAGCCCGGCGCCCGGACGGCCGACGTTGCCGCGCAGCAGTTGCAGGTTGATGACTTCCTGCAGGGTCGGCACCGAGTGCACGTGTTGGGTCAGGCCCATGGCCCAGCACATGATCACGCTCTTGGCCCGGGCATACATGCGCGCGGCCAGTTCGATGTCATGCAGCGGCACGCCGGACTGCTCGACGATGTGCTCCCAACGCGTGGCATCGACTTCGGCCAGATAGCTGTCGAGACCCGAGGTGTGCTCGGCAATGAAGGCGTGATCGAACACCGCCTCGCCGCCCGTGGCCTGAGCTTCACGCTCCCACTCCAGCAGGAACTTGGCCATGCCGCGAATCATCGCCATGTCGCCGCCCAAGGCTGGACGGAAATACGCGGTGTTGGTCGCTTCCCAGCCGTTGCTGAGCATTTCGATCGGGTTCTGCGGGTTCTGGAATCGCTCCAGCCCACGCTCCTTGAGCGGGTTGATGCACACCACCTGAGCGCCGCGCTTCACCGCTTCACGCAGCGGTTCGAGCATGCGCGGGTGGTTGGTGCCGGGGTTCTGGCCGATCACGAAAATCGCGTCGGCGTGGTGCAGGTCTTCATAGACCACCGTGCCTTTGCCCACGCCCAGGCTCTCGCCCATGCTCACCGCACTGGCTTCGTGGCACATGTTCGAGCAGTCCGGGAAATTGTTGGTGCCGTAGGCACGAACGAACAACTGATAGAGAAACGCCGCTTCGTTGCTGGCGCGACCCGAGGTGTAGAACTCGGCCTCGTGGGGCGATTTCAGGCCTTTGAGGTGTTTGGCGATCAGTGCGAAAGCGTCGTCCCAGGTGGTTTCGACATAGCGGTCGACCCGCGCGTCGTAGCGCATCGGATGGGTGATCCGGCCCTGATATTCGAGCCAGTAATCGCTTTGCTCGGCCAGGGTCGACACCGTGTACTTGTTGAAGAATGCCGGGTCGACCAGGCGGCCGGTGGCTTCCCAGTTCACCGCTTTGGCGCCGTTCTCGCAGAACTTGAGCATGCTCGCGCCGGGTGCTTCACCCCAGGCGCAACCGGGGCAGTCGAAGCCGCCGTTCTGGTTGGTCTTGAGCATGGCGCGGATGTTCTTCAGGGCGTTTTCACTGCCCAGCCAGTTCCTGGTGAGGCTGATCACAGCGCCCCAACCCGCAGCGGCGCCCTTGTAGGGTTTGTAACGGTCGACTTGTGACATGGGACTTCTCCATGACGATGCACACAGGCAAAAACCTGATCGGGTTTAAACAGCGACGACTGACTTTCAAGTTCAAAAGCGGTCGTTTCGTTTGACGGGGCCAAGGATAGGAACCGCTGCAAAAACTTGTCTAATCGCTATTAATGACTGCGTTATCGAAAGCATCTATCACGGACTTAAACCCTTTAAATACGGGCACTTGCAAAACCAGGAAGCGATAAATCCGTAATAATTATTTCATCATCGACAGCATCAATCGGCCGGTAATCAAGAGTGATTGGACGCTGTTCGAAGTTGCTCATAACCTGCGCCGACCCAATCCCTTCAACAGCGGATTTCACCCAAGCGAGGCTGTCATGTCAGAGCGCGTCTTGATCGATGGTTACAACCGCCGCGTCGACTACCTGCGCATGTCGGTCACCGACCGCTGCGACTTCCGCTGCGTCTATTGCATGGCTGAAGACATGCAGTTTCTGCCCCGGCAACGAGTACTGACGCTGGAGGAGATCTATCAAATGGCGCAGAGTTTTGTGGCGCTGGGCACCCGCAAGATCCGCCTGACCGGTGGTGAACCGCTGATTCGTCCCGGGGTCGTCGGGTTGTGCAAGCAGATCGCCGCCCTGCCCGGCCTGCGCGAACTGTGCCTGACCACCAACGGCTCGCAGCTCGGCAAACTTGCGGGCCCGTTGTTCGACGCCGGGCTCAAGCGCCTCAACGTCAGCCTCGACAGCCTTGACCCTGTGCTTTTCAAACAAATGACTCGCACCGGTGACCTGGCCCGGGTGATCGACGGCATCGACGCCGCACGCGCCGCCGGATTTACCCGCACTAAACTCAACTGCGTGGTGATGCAGGGCCGCAACGATCACGAGATCAACGATCTGGTGCAGTTCGCCATCGAGCGGGATCTGGATATTTCTTTCATCGAGGAAATGCCGCTGGGGATCATCAGCGAACACAGCCGCGCCGAGTCGTTCTTCTCCAGTGCCCAGGTGCGTGAGCGGATTGCCGAGCGCTACACCCTGATCGACTCCGCCGAGTCGACCCAGGGCCCGTCGCGCTACTGGCGGCTGGCCGAAGCGCCGCACATTCGGCTGGGGTTCATCTCGCCCCACAGCCACAACTTCTGCGGCACCTGCAACCGGGTGCGGCTGACCGTCGAGGGGCGTTTGCTACTGTGTCTGGGGAACGAGCATTCGGTGGACTTGAAAGCGGTGCTTCGGGCTCATCCGGGCCAACCGGAACGCTTGGAGAAAGCCATTATCGAAGCGATGAAACTCAAGCCTTACCGGCACAATTTCGAAGTGAACGACGACGTGCAAGTGGTGCGTTTCATGAACATGACCGGCGGCTGAGCCGCCACGTTTTCAAGGCAAAAAAAGCATGATCATCCGGCCCAAGATCAATCAGTTCGCCGTCCTGTTTACCCTCAAGGGTTCAATTGCCAAGCGCATCGCCCTGCGCACCCTGATGGTGACGTTGCTGGCGTCGGCCATCGTGCTGGTGGAAATGCTCCACCCGAGCAACTTCACCAAGGTCAACGCCACGCCGTTCACCTTGCTTGGTCTATCGCTGTCGATCTTCATGAATTTTCGCAACAACGCCTGCTACGACCGCTGGTACGAAGCACGCAAGGCCTGGGGTGAAGTGATCGTGCATGTGCGCTCGGTGATTCGCGAGACCCATGTGATCCGCGAATCGGCCCAGCGTCGGTTATTGCTGCTTAACCTTTGTGGGTTCGCTCATGCGTTGAATGCGCGGTTGCGCCGGGAAAACGAAGCGGCTGCCAGCGCCGAATGGATCACCCCGCAACACGATGCGCAGGTGCCGGACTACAGCGGGCGGATCCTGCAAACCGTCGGTCAGCAATGTTCCGATCTGCATGAAGCGGGCGATCTCAGCGAATGGCGCTACATGCTGCTGGCCAATCACCTGACCAGCCTGACCCAGGCGCAGGCGGTGTGTGAGCGGATCAAGAACACGCCGCTGCCCTTCCCTTACACCTTGCTGCTGCACCGCACGATTTACCTGTTCTGCATCCTGCTGCCGTTCGCCATGGCCGAACCGCTGGGCTGGCTGACGCCGCTGTTCACGGCGATTGTCAGCTACACCTTCTTCGGGCTGGATGCGATTGCCGATGAGCTGGAAGACCCATTCGGCCGGGATGAAAACGACCTGCCGACCGATGCGCTGGTGCGGGGTATCGAGCGGGACATTCTTTCGGAGCTGGGGACTGAGCCGTTGCCGCCGGCGCTCAAGCCCGTCGACTACGTACTCAGCTGAAGTTGATGCACCTCTGTTTACCTGTGGGAGCCAGCCTGCTGGCGATAGCGGTGCCTGATCCAACTGATTTGCAAGCTGACACACCGTCATCGCCAGCAGGCTGGCTCCCACAGAGGGCATGTGGTGTTTTTTGGATCGGGTCAGTCCAGATGCGCCCAGGTCATACGAAACGATGCTCCGCCCCACGGGGAATCACCGACCTCGACCTGACCGCCATGGGATTGCGACACCCGCCGCACCAGCGCCAGACCAAGTCCGAAGCCGCCCGTGCGGCGGTCGCGACTGGCGTCCAGGCGCGAGAACGGTTCGAAGATTTTCTCCCGCCCTGCCAGCGGCACACCCGGCCCGTCGTCATTGACCTGCACTTCGTATTGATCGCCGATGCGCACCAGCGACACTTCGACCCGCTGCTCGGCATAACGAATGGCGTTGCGCAGCAGATTGATCACCGCCCGCGCCATGAACCGCGGCTCGATCCGCACTTCATCGACCCGGCAATCAACGATCAATAGCTGCACCCCGGCCGCCTCGGCTTCCAGTGCCACGCTGCCGACCACGCTGTCAAGCCAGTTGGCAGCTTGAATATTCTCGCGGGTGATCACGGTCGCGCCGCGTTCGAGGCTGGCGTAGGTCAGCAGTTCGGAGACCATTTCTTCCAGTTCGCCGAGGTCGGCGTACATGTCGGCGATCAGTTCGCGGTTCTGGCTGGCGTCCGGTTGCTGCTTGAGCTGGTCGAGTTCGAACGACAACCGGGCAATCGGCGTGCGCAGTTCGTGGGACACGGCGTTGGTCAGTTCGCGCTGATTGGCGATCAGGCCTTCGATGCGCGCCGCCATCAGGTTGAAGTGTTCGGCCAGATCGCGAATGTTCGAACGCTTGGAGAGCTGGATGCGCGACGAGAGGTCGTTGTCGCCGAAGCGCTCGGCCGCCAGTCGCAGTTTTTCCAGGTCACGCCAGTGCGGGCGCACCCAGAAATACAGGACGATACCGAGCAGCACGGCCAGCATCATGTAAGCCGCCGAGATATAGAACGGCATCAGGCTCGGCTCGGGCGGCAGCTTGATACTGAGCAGTTGCGAGCCGCCGTCGATGTTACTGATGAACTGGGTGTAGTCGTGACGGATCACCAACAGGCCTTGGGCCAGTTCGGCTTTTTCCTCATCGCTGAGGTTCAGTTGATCGGCCTCCACCAGACTCAGCGTCAACCCGTAGTGCGGCCGCAACGCCTCCAACTGCGCCTCGCGCGCCGCGCCCTGCTGATCGCGCATGTGCTCGATCAACGACCAGGCCTGACCGCGCACCGCCTCACGGTTGTAGGCTTGCATCTGGTTGTCGAGCAACGCGTTGAAAGTGTGCTCGACAGTTTGCAGCGCCGCCACCAGCCCGACGGTCATCACCAGAAACAGCCCGAGGAATAACCGCAGCATCTACAGCTCCCACGCAAACGGATTGAACAGATAGCCCTTGCCCCACACGGTCTTGATGCACACCGGTTCGCGGGGATTGTCCTTGAGTTTGTTGCGCAGCTTGCTGATGTACACATCGACGCTGCGATTGAGGCCATCGAAAGCGATGCCGCGCATGCGATTGAGAATGTCATCGCGCGACAGGATGGTGCCGGCGGCACTGGCGAGCAGCCACAGCAGTTCAAATTCCATGGTGGTCAGCTCGATCAAATCGCCCGCCAGACGCACTTCGCGACAACTGCGGTCGATGATCAGGTTGCCGAACTCCAGCGAGCTGACCACGCCGCTGTCCGGCACCTGCCGGCGTTGCAGCGCCCGCAGGCGTGCGAGCAGGACGGGCGGCTTGATCGGTTTGATCACGTAGTCGTCGGCGCCGGACTCCAGACCCAGAATGTGGTCGAGGTCATCTTCCTTGGCCGTCAGGATGACAATCGGCGTGTCAGACACGCTGCGGATTTCCCGGCACACATGCAGGCCGCTCTGCCCCGGCAGCATCAGGTCGAGCACCACGACTTTGGGCTTGAATTCAAGAAACGCGGCCACGGCCAGATCGCCGCGATGCACCGTGCGCACCTCATAGCCGTGTTGTTCAAGAAAGTGGGCGATCAGTGCGGCCAGGCGCTCATCGTCTTCCACCAGCAGGACTCTGCCAAAACCCAGGTTATCCATAACAATCGTCGCCAACCCTCAGTGAAGTGGGCGCCATTATGGCGGCATTCACACGCGAGACGTTTATTGCGGGCAGCAAAAACCGGCCTCTGGGGCCGGTTTTCGTTGAAGTTTCATACTCTTAAGAGTTTTTAACAATTCATGCCGCGACGGGTACGCCACTGTGGAAACGGAATTCCTCGTCCGGCGACTCGATCAGGTCCTGCTCGGCGGCGCGGACTCTCTCGATCACCTGGGCGATGTCCTTGGCGTCGCCGTACTGGTAGGCCAGTTTCAGGTAACCCTGGAAATGCCGGGCCTCGCTTTTCAACAGGCCGAAATAGAACTTGCCGAGTTCTTCGTCCAGATGCGGCACCAGCGCTTCGAAACGTTCGCAACTGCGCGCTTCGATGAAGGCGCCAACCACCAGGGTGTCGACCAGTTTCACCGGTTCGTGGCTGCGCACCACTTTGCGCAGGCTTGAGGCATAACGGCCGGCGTGGAGCTGGCGCAGTTCGATCTTGCGCCGTTTCATGATGCGCATGACCTGTTCGTGATGCACCAGCTCTTCCCGGGCCAGGCGCGACATCATGTTGATCAGATCGACATGGGAGTGGTATTTGGCGATCAGGCTCAACGCGGTGCTGGCGGCCTTGAACTCGCAGTTCTTGTGGTCGATCAGCAGGGTTTCCTGATCGGCCAGCGCGGCCTGGACCCAGGCGTCAGGCGTGCGGCAGCCAAGGAATTCGTGGATTTCGGGAAGGATCATGGGGCTCACGGTCAAAAGGTGTTCGAGCGAAGGGCGCCGATTATACCGGCCTGCCCGCAGACCACCAGCGCCAGCCCTTGATATGCATCAACTCGCAGGCGCATCGGCAGCAACTATAGTTGTGCAACGCCGTGCCTTTTCATTGCTGGAGACTCACTCATGCAAGCCATTCGCAGCATTCTGGTGGTCATCGAACCCGAACACGCGGAAAGCCTGGCGCTCAAGCGCGCCAAGCTGATCGCCGGGGTGACCCAGGCCCATCTGCACCTGCTGGTCTGCGACAAGAAGCACGATCACGCCGGCATGCTCAGCGTGCTCAAGGCCGGGCTGCTGGCGGACGGTTACAGCGTCACCACCGAACAGGCGTGGAACGAGAGCCTGCACGAAACCATCATCGACGTGCAGCAGGCCGAAGGCTGTGGCCTGGTGATCAAGCAGCACTTCCCCGACAGTTCGCTGAAAAAGGCCCTGCTGACCCCCGCGGACTGGAAACTGCTGCGCCATTGCCCTACTCCGGTGCTGCTGGTGAAAACCGCCGCCTCCTGGAAAGACCGGGTGATTCTGGCCGCGGTCGACGTGGGCAATGCCGACGGCGAGCACCGTCATCTGCACACCACCATCATCGACCACGGCTATGACATCGCGAGCCTGGCCAAAGGGCATCTGCACGTGATTACCGCCCATCCGTCGCCGATGCTCTCGGCGGCCGACCCGACGTTCCAACTCAAGGAAACCATCGAAGCGCGCTATCGCGAGCAATGCCGGGCGTTTCAGGCTGAATTCGATGTCGACGACGAGCATCTGCATGTCGAGGAAGGCCCGGCGGATGTACTGATTCCGTTCATGGCGCACAAGCTGCAGGCCGCCGTGACCGTGATTGGCACCGTGGCGCGCAGCGGTGTGTCGGGGGCGTTGATCGGCAATACGGCCGAACAGGTGCTGGATCAATTGGAGAGTGATGTGCTGGTGCTAAAACCCCAAGAGGTTGAAGACCATTTGGTGGAGTTGGCGGTGAAGCATTAGGTGTTGCGGCGTTTGTCATGTCCCCTTCGCGAGCAAGCCCGCTCCCACATCAGGCCGGTGTCGTTCACAAAGCCATGTGGGAGCGACGGTGCGACGATTCGACTTGCCCGCGAAGCTTTTGATCTTCAGTCGCCGAGGGCATCCTTGAGAAAACCGGGCGCGATGTAGCGCTGATAGTGCGCTTCCGACAGCAGGAAAAATTCCCGATCAATGGCATCGCGCAGTTCCGGCAGGTTCCAGTCGCGAAACTCCGGCAGCAGCACCATCCCGTAGGCTTCCAGATTAATGATCACCCGCGCGCCCCGGGCGATCAGCTGATACGCCCAGCAATACTCCGACTGATGCGGCACGAAGCGGATCTTTCTCTGCTCAAGCTGCTGGCGCAGGCGCGCCGGGTCGAAGACCTCGACCTTGCTCGCCATCACTTGTGACAGCAATTGCTCAAGACGCAGCCACACCGCGCGCTTTTCTTCCTCGTTGTAACCGTTCCAGTGGATCACTTCGTGGTGGAAACGCTTGCAGCCACGGCACACCAGATCACCGTAAACAGTGGAGCAGAGGCCGACGCAGGGGGTCTTGATGGTCTGATTGGGCATAAATGGGCAGAACACTTGAAACGCGGAACAGGTCGGCATGTTAGCCCTTTGTCCGGCATACATCACCCCTCAAACGTCAGGGGCAAGCGCTGGATCAAGGTTTGCCCCGCCCGCGCACAACGCCACCAAAGTCCAATAGAGCCCGACTTACCTTTAAATTTTTTTTGCCGTAGAATCAGCCAGCCTTTTTAGGCGCCAATGTCCGTTAGAAGCTGTTTTCAAAGCGTCACGAGCACAGTCGTTCCTTCAGAGCGGTGTTGGCGAAGGGTTTTTCCAGCGGGGAAAAGCCCAACGCCAACCCTCATCAGCTCCCCGTTCTGCAGGCGTAAAACTTTGAAAGCAGCTTCTGTAAGGAATTGCCGGTAATTCTGGCCGAACGACCCACAACGTCGTGAGGAGCATGAGTACGGCAATTTCGGGATGAGCGTCCCGGACACCCATTTGGGACCACTGATGAGGGTAATAACTGTGCTTGAAGCCTACCGCAAACATATCGAAGAGCGTGCAGCCCTGGGTATCGTTCCCCAGCCGCTTAACGCCGAACAAACTGCAGGCCTGGTCGAGCTGCTGAAGAATCCTCCGGCTGGCGAAGAAGCTTTCCTCGTTGACCTGATCACCAATCGCGTACCACCAGGAGTGGACGAAGCCGCCTACGTCAAGGCCGGTTTCCTCTCCGCACTGGCCAAGGGCGAAGTCTCCTCCCCTCTGCTGGACAAGAAACGCGCTGTAGAACTGCTCGGCACCATGCAGGGCGGCTACAACATCGTGACCCTGGTCGAACTGCTGGACAATGCCGAGCTGGCACCAGTGGCCGCCGAAGAACTCAAGCACACCCTGCTGATGTTCGATGCCTTCCACGACGTGGCTGAAAAAGCCAAGAACGGCAACGTTCACGCCAAGGCCGTGCTGCAATCCTGGGCTGACGGCGAGTGGTTCAAGAAACGCCCTGTGCTGGCCGACAAGATCAGCCTGCGCGTGTTCAAGGTGACCGGCGAAACCAACACCGACGACCTGTCCCCTGCTCCAGACGCCTGGTCGCGTCCTGACATCCCGCTGCACGCCCTGGCCATGCTGAAAATGGCCCGTGACGGCATCGTGCCGGACGAGCAAGGCAAGACCGGCCCGATGAAGCAGATCGAAGAAATGCGCGGCCAGGGCTTCCCTATCGCCTACGTCGGTGACGTGGTCGGTACCGGTTCCTCGCGTAAATCGGCGACCAACTCGGTCCTGTGGTTCTTCGGCGACGACATTCCTTACGTACCGAACAAGCGCGCTGGCGGTTTCTGCTTCGGCAGCAAAATCGCTCCGATCTTCTACAACACCATGGAAGATGCCGGCGCACTGCCAATCGAGTTCGACGTATCGAACATGAACATGGGCGACGTGATCGACCTGTACCCGCACGCTGGCAAAGTCTGCAAGCACGGTACCGACGAAGTCATCACCACCTTCGAAATGAAGACCCCTGTGCTGCTGGACGAAGTCCGTGCCGGCGGTCGTATTCCGCTGATCATCGGCCGTGGCCTGACCGAGAAGGCTCGCGCCGAACTGGGTCTGCCAGCGTTCGACCTGTTCAAGAAGCCTGAAGCTCCGGCTGAAAGCACCAAGGGCTTCACCCTGGCGCAGAAAATGGTCGGCAAGGCTTGCGGTCTGGCAGAAGGCAAAGGCGTTCGTCCTGGCACCTACTGCGAACCGAAGATGACCACCGTAGGTTCTCAGGACACCACCGGTCCAATGACCCGTGACGAACTGAAAGACCTGGCGTGCCTGGGCTTCTCCGCTGATCTGGTGATGCAGTCGTTCTGCCACACCGCGGCCTATCCAAAGCCGATCGACGTGACCACCCACCACACCCTGCCTGACTTCATCATGACCCGCGGCGGCGTTTCCCTGCGTCCGGGCGACGGCATCATCCACTCGTGGCTGAACCGCATGCTGCTGCCGGACACCGTGGGTACCGGTGGTGACTCGCACACCCGTTTCCCGATGGGCATCTCGTTCCCGGCCGGTTCCGGTCTGGTCGCGTTCGCCGCAGCCACCGGCGTCATGCCGCTGGACATGCCGGAATCGATCCTGGTGCGCTTCAAAGGCAAAATGAAACCTGGCATCACCCTGCGTGACCTGGTTCATGCCATTCCTTACTTCGCCATCCAGAACGGTCTGCTGACCGTCGAGAAGAAAGGCAAGAAAAACGCCTTCTCCGGCCGCATCCTGGAAATCGAAGGCCTGGAAGGTCTGACCCTGGAACAGGCGTTCGAACTGTCCGACGCCTCGGCCGAACGTTCGGCTGCCGGTTGCACCATCAAGCTGTCGAAAGAGTCGATCACCGAGTACCTGCAGTCCAACATCACCCTGCTGCGCTGGATGATCGGCGAAGGCTACGGCGATGCGCGTACCCTGGAGCGTCGTGCCCAAGCGATGGAAGCCTGGATCGCCAACCCGCAACTGATGGAAGCCGATGCCGACGCCGAATACGCCGAAGTCATCGAAATCGATCTGGCCGACATCAGCGAGCCTGTACTGTGCGCGCCGAACGACCCGGACGACGCCCGTCTGCTGTCCAGCGTCGCTGGCGAGAAGATCGACGAAGTGTTCATCGGTTCGTGCATGACCAACATCGGTCACTTCCGCGCTGCCGGCAAGCTGCTGGATCAGGTCAAGGGTCAGCTGCCAACCCGTCTGTGGCTGTCGCCACCGACCAAGATGGACGCTCACCAGCTGACCGAAGAAGGCTACTACGGCATCTACGGCAAGGCCGGCGCCCGCATGGAAATGCCAGGCTGCTCGCTGTGCATGGGTAACCAGGCACGCGTTGAGCCGAACAGCACCGTGGTGTCGACGTCGACCCGTAACTTCCCGAACCGTCTGGGCGACGGCGCGAACGTCTACCTGGCTTCGGCTGAGCTGGCGTCCGTTGCTTCGATCCTGGGTCGCCTGCCGACCGTCGAGGAGTACATGGAATACGCTGGCAAGATCGACAGCATGGCGGCCGACGTTTACCGCTACCTGTCCTTCGACCAGATTGCCGAGTTCCGTGAAGCTGCTGCGAACGCCAAGATCCCTGTCGTTCAAGCCTGACGCTGCAACGCAATGAAAAACGCCGCCCATCGCGAGATGAGCGGCGTTTTTTATGCCCTCTGACATTCAGGCATTGAGCTTGAGTGCCTGCTGAACCGCCTCATCCACACTCAAACCGCTCAACAGCACCTGCTCGCGTTCCAGCTCTGGCAATTGCGCCAGCACGGTCTGCGCCTGATCTTTGAGGCGCGCCAGAATCAACAGTTTGTCCTCGGCCCGCACTTGCAGGAAGAACGCTTCCAGCGCTTCGATGCTGGTGCCGTCCAGGTCCGGTGACTCCTCCAGACTCAGGATGATCGTGTGCACCGCCGCCGGCGCATGACGAGCCAACCGCAGCGCGCCGCCGAGAATCCGTTCCACGTTGGCAAAGAACAGCGCTTCACTCGGCCGCACGATCAGCACGCCGGGGATTTCCCGGGCATCCGGATGACGTTGCAGGTCGACATAATCGTGACCGCCGCCCATTTGTCCCAGCACCTGAATTTCCGCCGAAGACATCTGCCTCAGCATCAGCACCACGCTGATCGCCACCGCCAGCAGCAAGCCGTCGAGCACGCCCAGCACCAGCACCGCGGCCACCGCGCAGATCACCAGCAAGCGATCACGGCGCCAGATGAAGTAGCGACCCAGCGGTTGCAGGCTCAACGCTCGTCCCAGGGCGTGAATCACGATCGCGGCCAGCACAGGTTCCGGGGTCAGGGCGATGTACGGCAGCACGGTCAACACGATCAGCAACACCACTGCCGCGGCGACAACGCCCGCCAACCGCGATGTAGCGCCCGCCGCTTCATTGGCCGAAGTCGCCGAATACCCGGCCCCGGCGGGCATGCCGTGAAACAGGCCCGATAACAGATTGGACGCGCCAAGAGCCAGCAGATCGCGGTTCGAGGAAACCCGGTCACCGTGCTTCAGGGCAAACGAGCTGATCGACCCATAGGACTCGGCGTACAGGATCATCACCATGGCAAACGCCAGCTCGCCGAGGCGCAGCCAATCGGCAAACGGCATGTTCGGCAGCTGTGGCATCTCCAGCGCCAGGTCGATGACACCGATCAGTTTCACCCCATAGGCCGGCAGGTTCAGCCATTGGCTGGCGGCAACGCCCAGCGCCACGACGATCAGCCCACCCGGCACCCGACGAAAGCGGGCGCAGGCCATCAGCACCAGCAACGCCACCAGCGCTACTGCAGCGCCGGCCAGGTTCCATTTTGGCCACTGCTCGATCAGTTGCGGCAGGAAACGGATCAGGTTGCTGTCCGTGAGGTGGACATCGACGACGCTCGCTACCTGTTTGAGGATGATCGTCACCGCCAACCCCAGGGCGAAGCCGCGCAACACCGGTTTGGCGATGAAGGACGTCACACTGCCGAGCTTGAACAACCCCGCCAGCAGAAACAGCACACCGGTCATCATCACCAGACCGACCGCCAGGCTCAGGCGCAATGCCGGATCGCCGCCAGCCAGCGAAGCCGTCGCAGCCGCCAGCACCGCCGCCGATGACGACGTCGCCGAGACCACGGCAAAGCGGCTGGTGCCCATCAACGCGTAACACAGCAGCCCGGCGAACAACGCGATCACCCCGGCCTGGGGTGGCAGAGCGGCAATGCTGGAATACGCCACCGCTTCGGGCAGCAACAGACCGGCAATCGACAGCCCGGCCAGCAGGTCCTGACTGCGACTGGGTACTTCGGGCCGGGAAGCGGTACTCAGCGGTTCAGTTGACAATCGGACCCACCCACCCCGGCAGATACCGAGCCTCCTGGCTGCGCGCCAGGTTCATGGCTTTGGTCTGCTTTCATCACGTTCCAGAAGGTTACCGTGTCGACAAACGAAAGATCCTTGAGCACCAGCAGCGAAGCCTTTTTGACCTCTTCCTCGATCAGCGCAAGACCAAAGTGATGCTGATCAACGATGTAGTAGACGCCTTCAGGCCCAAGCACACTGGGGAACCAGTGATTGTCCAGCGCTGCCGCCCGCTCCTTGCGTTTGAGCTTTTTCCATTCCTGACGCTTGTCGGCGACTTCAGCGAGGCCCACCGCAAGCTGCGTGGGATGGAGTTTTTCCAGTTTGGCGCTGATCAGTTGCGGTCGGGCTCGGGGCATGAGGCATCTCCGGGAAAAAGTGCCTTTCAAGCGTAGCCGTTTATGCCTTGGGAAGTGTGCCCTGGATCAGGCATCGGGGAGGATTTGCAGAAAACGGGAGCGCATGGATCGCCCCCGTCTGGTGCTGCCGGACTGGAATCAGGCCGCCAGCGAGTAGATCAACGCCGAAATCGCCACCAGGCCTACGGCGGTGACAAACACGTTCGACGCCTGACCACGATAGCGCGCCATCGCCGGCACCTTGCGGATCGCGTACATCGGCATCAGGAACAGGATTGCCGCGATGACCGGGCCACCGATGGTTTCGATCATGCCGAGGATGCTCGGGTTCAGGGTCGCCACGATCCAGCACACCACCAGCATGAACGCCGCGACGATGCGATCCAGGGCCTTGGCGCCCGGACGCTTGCCGCTCTTGACGATCAAACCTTTCAGGCCTTCGCTGGCACCGATGTAGTGACCGAGGAACGACTTGGAGATGGCCACGAACGCAATCAACGGCGCTGCGAACGCGATGGTCGGGTTGCTGAAGTGGTTGGCCAGGTACGACAGGATCGACAGGTTCTGCGCCTTGGCTTCAGCCAGTTGTTCCGGCGACAGGGTCAGCACGCAACTGAAGACGAAGAACAGCACCATCACCACCATCAGCAGGTGGGCGCGCGACAGGATCTGCGAACTGCGCTCGTCGGCGTGAACGCCGTAGCGACGCTTCTGGTCCACCGCAAACGCCGAGATGATCGGCGAGTGGTTGAACGAGAACACCATCACCGGAATCGCCAGCCACAGCGTGTGCAACAGCGCCGACGGAGCCGGCACCTGCGAAGCGGTGCTCAGGATGCCGCCGTTCCAGTGCGGAACCAGGTACACCGCCAGGAACAACAGCGCGACGATGAACGGATACACCATCAGGCTCATGGCCTTGACGATCACCTGCTCGCCGCAACGAACAACAGCCAGCAGGCCGAGGATCAGCACGAACGACAGCAGCGCGCGCGGTGGCGGCGTGATGTGCAGTTGGTGTTCGAGGAAACTGGCGACGGTGTTGGTCAGGCCGACGCTATAGATCAGCAGGATCGGGAAGATCGCGAAAAAGTACAGCAGGGTGATCAGCGCACCGGCCTTGATGCCAAAATGCTGCTCCACCACCTCAGTGATGTCGGCGCCTTCACGACCGGAGAGCACGAAGCGGGTCAGGCCGCGGTGTGCGAAGAAGGTCATGGGGAATGCCAGCAGCGCCAGGATCACCAGCGGCCAGAAGCCACCCAGACCTGCGTTGATCGGCAAAAACAGGGTACCGGCGCCGATGGCCGTCCCGAACAGTCCCAACATCCAGGTAGTGTCATGGCGATTCCAGCTCGACAGTTCGGCTGGTGCTGCCGCTTCAAAGCGTTGTTCGACGCTATTGGCCTGATCATTCATCCGGTCGGATCTCCGCATTCCGGTCACTTGCCACTCGGTCAGGACGCGTCGGAAAAAACCGACAGACATGCTCCGGCCGAAACAGGGGCGCGATTCTCCGCGATAAATGAGCGGAAGCAAAGACTTAGCTGAGGAATGGTTGTGCGGAGCAGATGGGAGCGTTGTCGTTTTTGGGAAAAAGACTGTCGGCAACAGATACGTAAAATGTCGTTTTATGGCATGTGCCGGCGCCGAACCTGCTCATGAGGGCCTGTTCAGATCGATCGGGCCAACATGAAGCCAAGAGACATACAAAAGATGCCGAAACCCGGTAACCCCAACATCGGAAGCATTTCGATGAATCCACCAGTATTCGTAGGCAACATCCGTAAATCCCGCAGGACGGTGCGTCCATTTCCTATCGCTTTTAAACAACCTCACTGACTGGCATTTTTCGGCTATACCCAATGGCGAATTGGCTGACATCCCCGTCCAGTCCCCTCGCCTGTGGAGCCATCCCATGCCCCTCGTCCGCGTCGACATCAAGAAAAACCCGGACCCGACTTTCGCCAAACGCATTGGCGAAGTGATCTACGCCGCACTGCGCAGCGAGATCAATGTGCCGGAACACGACAATTTCCAGGTGCTGGCCGAGCACGACGACCAGCACTTCGTCTATGACCCGCAGTACCTTGGGATCCAGCGCAGCGACGGCATCGTGTTCATCCAGCTGACCATCAGCGAAGGCCGTACCGTGGAGATGAAACAACGGCTGTTCCAGTCCATCGCGCGCAACCTGAACCAGCAACTGGCCGTGCGCCAGGAAGACGTGTTCATCAATCTGGTGGAAGTGAAAAAAGAGAACTGGTCGTTCGGCAACGGCATCGCCCAGTACGTGACCTGATCCTGCGACCACCCGCGCCGACATCACCTTCTGACGAAGCACCCGCGCGCTCCTCGCATCAGCTCCTACACTGCCTGATGCGGGGCCGCGCCAGCCATTGCCAAACCGCTCTGGAATCAGCACTCTGAACCGACTTTTGCGCCCGAAGACCGACGATCAAAGGAGCCGAGCAATGCCCGCCACCGTTCTGGTACTGGTTGAAACCATCAATGACTACCTGCCCATTCTTGAACGACAGGGCTTTCACCTGATCCTCGCCCCGACTCCCGCCGAACGCGCCCAGGCCATTGCCACCCATGGCACCCGCATCGACGCGGTACTGACCCGAGGCCCGCTGGGTTTGTACGCTGAAGAAATCGCCGCGCTGCCCGCACTGAAAATCATCTGCGTGATCGGTGCCGGCTATGAGCAGGTGGATCTGCAAGCCGCCAGCAATCGGGGCCTGACCGTAACCAACGGCGCCGGGGTAAACGCCTCGTCGGTGGCCGACCATGCCATGGCATTGCTGCTGGCGCTGGTACGCGACATTCCGCGCTGCGATGCCGCCGTGCGTCGGGGTGAATGGCCGAAGATCATGCGCCCGTCCCTGGCGGGCAAGCGGCTGGGGATTCTCGGGCTCGGCGCAGTGGGCATGGCCATCGCCAAACGGGCGAACCTGGGTTTCGACATGGAAATCAGCTACCACAACCGTCAGGTGCGCAGTGACGTGCCTTACGCGTTTTGCTCGACTCCGACCGAACTGGCCCGGGCCTCGGACTTCCTCGTGGTCGCAACGCCCGGCGGTATTGGCAGCCAGCATCTGGTGACCCGCCCGGTGCTCGATGCCCTGGGACCGAAAGGCTTCATCGTCAATATCGCTCGAGCCAGTGTCATAAACACCGCGGACCTGATCACCGCCCTCGAACAACGGCGGATCGCCGGCGCTGCACTGGATGTATTCGATCACGAACCGCAGGTGCCGGATGCACTGAAAACCTTGAGCAACGTGATTCTCACGCCGCATGTGGCCGGCCTGTCACCGGAAGCCACACAGGGTACGGTGGAACTGGCAGGAAAAAACCTGGTGGCGTTTTTTTCCGGAGAACCGGTACTGACACCGCTGACACTGCCACCAAAACAGAACAACCAGCGCGTGCACTAAAGCACGCCAAGCAACGTCCACAAGCGCCGCGACTCGGCGTCGGCCGAGATCAACTCGCCGAGCAACTCGCTCAACGGCTTGTTGCCCCACTCGACCCCGCGCCGGATCAGATAAGGCACGGGGCTGTGGGGTTCGGTGCGGGCCAGGTATTCGGCGATCAGCAGCAATTGCCGATAGGCCTCTTCACGGCTCGCCGGTTCACGAAAGACCTGCGCCGCGACAGGCGCTTCATCGACCGGTTGCGCTTCCACCGCAAGGGCTTCGACAGGTGCGACCGGCACCGGTTTTTGTGGATGCATGGCGATGAACTCCTGGACCAGAGTCAGCAGCGCTTGAAGGATGTCCTGCAGGGGCCGTAATCCCGGCCCCTGATCGCCCAGATACGTATCACTCCAGGCGCTCAGACGTTGCAGATGTTGCTGGCTCAGCAGCAGGTTGCCCTGTTGCCGCAGCCAGAACGCCAGCGGCGTGGCACGCACCTGATCGCTGAGCTTCTTCTGTTCATTGCGTGCCGATTCAGCGAGAGCCTTGGCATTTTTGCTGTCATTGACCAGCACCTGCTGCACCTGCAGACGGCGCCAGCTTTCCAGGTTGTACGCCTCGAAATCGCTGTTGTGCGAACCGAACAGCGGCACCCGGGTCAGCAGCACTTCACTGTACCGGCGCACCAGCCACTCCAGCGGAATCACGCGCCACGACTGGTCGCCCTCCTCGGCCTGTGGATGCAACTGTTCCGGATAGCGCTCGCACAATCCGACAATCAGCGCCAGGCTGCCAGGCAGTCCGTCCAGCCCCTGCAGATGCAACCAGGCTTCGCCGAGCCAGGCACTGAGCATCAGGTCCTTGCTGCGTTCGATCAGCAACGTCGTGGTGAGCCTTTGCACTTGCGGCCAGTTCGCCTGTTTCAGCGTTGATTGCCAGACCCCGGTCGGCAGGCTGGCGTCGTCTTCACGACGCAGCTCGCGAATCAGATCGAACTCATGTTCGTAACGCAGATCCGCACCACAAGGCGCGTCTTCGCTGATCGGTTCGAGCAATTGATCCATCAGGTTCGGCAACGTGGCAGATGGCAGACTCACAGGCCCTCCTTTCGAGATTCAATGGACGCAGTGGTTGCGGTCACCTGGAACGGCGAACGCGGCGCCCGGGTCGGTAACGGCGGAATCGACAACGGCTGCTTCGAGCCCTGACTCATCAACGACAGGCGCACGAACATGCGGGTGAATTCGGTGGTCACGCTGTCGTTGAGCGCAGTCACGGGCAAGCGCAGCGTCAGCGGGAAATCCGTGTAATCCGTGCTCGGTTGGCGCAGGACCGAAAAGTGCGCGCGCATCAGCCGCAATAACGACCATGGCCCGCCATATTCCCACCCTGCCTCCAGGTCCCGCACCACCAGGTTCGGTTGCAGTGGATCGTTGACCGGGCGCTCGCGACCGTTACGCGCCCAGCGCAGGGTCAGGCGGATCGGCTGGCCGACCATCCAGCGCAGGTTCGGCTGCTCGGCGGCGGGATAGCTGATTTGCTGACTGCCGGCCAGCAAGCCCCCGGCGATCACTTGATCGGCGCCGCGCTCATCATCACGATCAGTGCGCCAGCGAACGTCCATCTCGACACCGAGAATGCCGCTCTTGTCACGCACGAACAGCGGCGTCAGCCACAGGCTCGCCTGCTTCAGGCGGTTGAGAAAATCTTCCGCCGCCAGCCGCTCCGGGGTCTGGCTCAGAACCAGTCCGGCCTGGGCCACCGGCAAGCGCTTCTCGATGATTTCCAGAAAGTGCTGGACCCGCGCCGGGTCGGCATCCTGGGCCTGCACGCCGCTGGCAAAGGGAAAGCGATCGGCCAGGTACTGATTGAAATAGTTGGCCAGTTCATTCCATGCCGCCGCGGCCTGCTGCTGTTGCAGGTACTGACAACGTTGCATGGCCGACTGTTGCAACTCCACTGCACGCATTGCCAGCGTGCCGCGCCCGCCTGCCAGATTGGCGGTCTGTAGCACCTGCACGCAGGAACCGGTGTCCATGTCGATGAAATCGCGGCTGACCAGTTGCTCAATTTGCGCCGGTGAACTGGCCGGATTCGAATCCTTGTATTTGAGCAGTTCGTCGTTCAGTGCGCTGAACTGGGTCACCCGTTCATAGTCCAGCGCCGACAGATTGCCCTGCTGGGTCATCAGCCACTGCAATGCCGATGTACGCCGCTCGGTGATGCCGAGCATGGTGTTGAATTGCTGCTTGAGGCTCAGCTTCAAATCCTGCACATCGCTGGCGCCGTACAGTTGCAGGCCGAGGTTTTTCGAGCCGTCCCACTGGCTGATTTCAGTCCGGCCACCGAACAGCGGTTGTGCGGTGATTTCATCCAGCCCGCTGACGATCTGCGCCATGGCCCGGCGGTTGAGCGCACCTTGCAGCCGAGCCGCCAGGTCACTGCGATGGACTTCGACAAACGCCTTTTGCAGAGCCATGGCTTGCTCGGCCTTGACGTTGAACACTGCATAAGCATGAGTCTGGTCGTTGTGATCCTTGAGGCTCAGCCACATGGCCTGGGCCGCAGCACTTTGGGCTGCTTGCAGCAGCGCACCGCGATAGGCCGGAGGAATGCGGGGCAGCTCTTCGGCGAGATAACTCTTGTAACTCGCGTAATAGTTCAACGACGTATCGAGGTCATCGCCGTCCACGCTCTGGCCTTGCAGGTTGACGTTGTCCTGATCGGCGCGCATCGCCACCGAAACGAAGTCTCGCTTGAACAGCGCATGCACCGCGTTGTCCAGTTTGACGACGTGATCCTGCAACGCCAGTTGACCGCTCCCTTGCTGCACCAGCAGGTTGCCGCGCGAGCCGACCTGGGCGATCCACTGGTCACGAAAACTCTGTTGCAGCTTGTTCGCCTGCATGTCCAGTTGTTGCTGGACCGGCGGCCCCAGCAGCGCGCTCTTGCGCACCTTGTCGAGAAACTCGCGATAGCCCGGTACCAGCTCCTGTCCCTTGCCCCGGCCCCAGGCCGAATTGGTCAGGGCCACCGCAGCTTGCAGGTCGTCGATGAGCGCGGTGAGATCCTCCAGCTCATTGAGGTTGTTACCGCTCCCGGCCTCCAGTTTTTCGAGATGCAACTTGAGGTAGCCGGCCTTGCTCACGAAGTTGTCGGCGAGGAAATACTGATCGAGCCAGCGCTCCATAAGTCCGTTGAAGTTACTGACGATCAGCGGCCGCTCGACACTCAGGTCCAGCGCCTGCAAGTCACCGCCATCACCCGCCGCCAGCAGACGGTTGTAATACGCGGAATGGGGAACCGTGGCAGCGTTGAGGTTCAACGACAGCGCGCTGTTGCTCAACTGCACCAGATCCTCCAGCGGAGCGCGCTGATTGTTCTGCACCTCGGCAAACAACTGGTTCTGCTGTTCCAGACGCAACGCCCGGTCGACCAGATCCGTGGCCTTCTGGTAGTTCTGCCACTGCGCCGGGTCTTCGCTTTCAATGCTGGCGCGCCGATCGGTGGCGCGGATCGCCTTGATCTTCGCCAGCTCCGCCAACAGCAGATCGTGCAACGGCTGCACCATCTGGCGTTGCGCAGACTTGAACAGTGCCCGTTCGATCTTTACGTCCACCGAGGAAAACCACGAAGCCGGAAACGCCAGCGAAACGTAATGCCAGTGCGGCGCTCGCTCCAGCACCCGCCAGAAACCCTGCACGTTGCGCCGGGTTGGCTCGACACGGTGCTCATCGTCGGTGACCGCGACGTAGCTTTTCTGCGCACTCTGCATCAGTCGCGCCAGTTCGTGAGCATCCCTGACCGAATCGCGCCAGACCCAGACCATCGCCACCGCCCAGATCACCCCGACCACCAGCGCAATGCCGGCAGTCACCCGCTGCCAGCGCTGGCGCAAGCGCAACAGGCGCGGTACGCCCAGAGCCAGGCCGCGCTCGCCTACCAGCCGCTGGCGCCACAAGGGACGCATGAACGCGCTGCGCTGCAGGCCGCTGTCGTCAACAGAGAATCCGTCCAGCGCATCTTCCGATGGCTGACTGGCACTCAAATACACCCCGCGAAAACACGGCGCCTCACCCTGCGCATTGCCCTGGAACACCGGCTCGAGCACGTTCTGCAAACCACGACGCAATGTTTCCAGGCGCTCTGGCAAGGCATACAGATCGGCGCTCAGGTACCCGGACAACGTGCCGATTTCGATGACCGCTTCGGCGACGGCACGATGCAGGCGATCCAGCGCCTGATCGCTCCACTGCCCCTGCCACACCGCGTCGCGCGCATAGGGTGACGACCAGCCCAGGGTGCGCTCGCGGGCTTGCTCGGGCAACGCGCTGATCAGTTCCTGAAACCCGGGCAGTTCTTCCAGCCCGGTGACGATCACATAGACCGGCACACTCAATCCGAAGCGCTGCAGCAGATCGATGAAGCGCCGTCGCGCGGCCAGACCGAGCTGCGTGGCCTGTTCCAGATTGCTCAGGCGGCTGGCCGGAACCGTCCAGATCACCCCGTCCAGCGGGCGTTTGCTGCGCAGGCGCAAGATCAGCCCGAGCAGGCGCCACCAGCCGCCGCGCTGCAAATGCATGCCTTCGTCCGGCAGAAAAAGCGCCTGTGGCACCACCAGCACCGCCCCCTCGGGGTCCGACCACCAACGGCCGAACCACGCGGGTTTGTCCGTGGGTTGCAAGCGCCATTCAGTCACCAGCTGGGTGCCCTGGGTCTCATCGCCCAGCAACAGCAGCCACGGCATCTGATAGCGATCGCGACTGCCCTGTTCCTGCTCCATATGGCGCACGGCACCGTAGAAGCTGCGAATCGCCGCGCCACTCCGTGTGCGCAGCCACCACACCGCCACGGCGATGATCACCAGCAACAACAGCACGGCGACGACCCAGGCGACGATCGTCAGTGTGCTCATGAATCCTGCTCCGACACCGTCACCGAGTCGATCATCTGCAACACCGGTTCCAGCTCGGAACGAATGTCACGCCAGAGAAACTGACCGATCCCGGTCAAGAGCAGCACCATCGCCAGCATGCCCAACGCCAGTCGAAAACCGTCCGGCAGCGCGGTACGTACCGGTAACTGCAACGGCGGGATCCACGAAGGCTGCACCAGCCGCTGGCTCACGCCTTCGTAACTGGCGTCGTCCTGCCAGGCAAAACTGAACAACGCCAGACGCCATTTCTCCAGCTGCGCCTGACTGTGCTCACCACGCAGGCGGCCATGAAAACCGAGAATCAAACATTGCAGATAGACGTTGGCCAGGTCGCGACTGGTGGGCTGTTGTTCATCGAGCAGGGTTTGAATTGCAGCCGGCAACTGTTCACCGGCCTGACGACTCGAGTACAAGCGTGACTCCAGGGGTTTGTCCTGCCACGCCACTTGGCCCGGCCACGGGCTGAACAGCAATGTTTCATCAACCAGCGCCACAAAGGCATACACCAGCGCCTTGACCTGCTCGGTGGCCGAATCGCCGACCCGCGAATACGCCGTACGCCACAACCGTTGGGACGCCTGGGTCGACAGTTCGACGACGGTCTCCACGAGCACCGCTTCGTCATCGCTGTCCTTGGGCAACTGACTCCAGTCCAGTTGCCATTGCTGCCACGCCTGACGGAACGCGCTGCTCAGCGGTGCGTCCTGCAACCCAAGGTTTGCGACACTTCCTTGCGACATACGGCGTTCCTTGTGTGATCAGGCACGTTCACTGTTCTGGGCAACAAACAGCACCACTTGCCACGGACTGCTGGTCAACCGGGTGGCGGGCGCGGCGATCACCAGCGGCAATTGCGCGTCGAACCAGTTGCCTTCGGCCGTCACCACAAACAGCCGGGTGTCGTCACCCACGCTGTAGGCCACTTGCTCGTTGCGGCTCATGGCCTGGTGCGTCAAGCCACTCATGCGCTGGCGGCTGAGCAAGGCGATGTGCGGCGCCGAGGCGATGATCGCGCCGCGCAGCCATTCGCCGGCCGCCTGCTCGCTGGCGCCGTTGGGCATGCGCAGGCCAATGACCAGCCGCTGGCTCGGCTGCTCGTCCGGCAACTGAATGGAAAAACTGTGTTCGCTGCGTTCGAATGCGATGCTGCGGTAACCCGCACGGATCAGCTCCAGGGTGGTTTCCAGCCACTCCAGCAACGGCTCGTAACCGAGGTGCAACTCGAAAAAATCCAGCGGCGCAAACGACGGTACGCCTGCCAGCGGGTCCAGCGCCGACCACGCCCCGGCCAGGCCCAGCAACTGCACATACAATGCCTGCGGATGAGCAATGCGGCTGTTCAGCGAGCCTTCGACTTCCGGTAGACGCGACCACAACGCGGTCAGTTGACGGCGAATCTCCAGCGCATCGTCCTGATTGCCGGACTGTTGTGCCTGACGCAGGCGCCCGCCCAGGAACAGGCATTTCTCCCGGGCTCGCGCGCAGAGCCCGGCGATCCGCCGACCCAGCGGCGACTCCGGCAACAGGACCGGCGTCGGTGGCGTATAGGGCAACGGCAAAAAACCGCCGCCCTCCTTGCGGACTTTCAGCAGCGGCAGGCAGATCGAATCGGCTTTGTTCAGTTGCGTGCACAGACGCGGATTGGGTCGCCATACCGTAATCGATTCGGGAAATTCACCGCTGGTGAGATCGGGCAACGCTTCGCCGACCACCGACTGCAAACGTCCCTTGAGCGGCAGCAGTTGACCGGCACGCCACAAAGGGCTGATGGCCAGGTACACCGTGACGGTAGCGTCATCGGTTTCACCGATCGACGGGCCGACATCCAGCTCCAGTGCAGGCCCGACACCCGCCTGCAGATTGACCGGTAAACCGTCGGGCATCGTCCCCTGCAACGACAGCACCCGCACCACCCCCGCACTCATCGCCGAAGGGTCGAACGCCATCTGACTGACACCAAAGAACCACGGATTGCAGGCCTGGGCCAGATGCGCACCGAGCGCCTCGGCCCGCAGGCCCTGCAACTGAAAGTGCTGTGGCAGCAATTGCATGCCTTCATGCCAGCAGACCGCGTCAGGTAGCAGACTCATACGACTCCCTTCGACTGCACCGCGAACCGGCGGCGGACGGTGTATTTCAGTTTTCCTTGCTGACCAGCGTCATCTCGCGGCTGTCGAACTTGAGCCATGCATCGCTCTGATCATCCAGCCGCAAGCGGTGCGCTCCGGGTGTGTTATAGCTGGCGAAGACTAAAAGTCCAGCCGCCCGCTTGCCCCCCAAAGGGAACGGCTGGCGATCGATGAATTGCCCCGGCACCAGCTCCAGTCCCCACACGCTCATCAGCTGACGATAGTCGCGCTGATACTGCTCGCGCCCGGCAAACCACTGCTGGGCGCTGATGCCCGACAGTTGCTTGAGCAGATCAGGGTCATTGACCGCGATGAAATCCACGGCGATCGGCGTGTCGTCATTGGCCTTGGGCGCGACGTCGAGGGTCAGGCTGTCGAGGTCCACTTTCGGCCCGAAGAACGAGCAACCGGCAAGCAGCGCAAAGCCGATTGTTAGAAAAAGTCGTGAAGACAAAATGAATTTTCCTTTTCGTGATCCAGTCCAAAAAAGTTTTTCGCTTGCATTTTTATAGACCTGTTCTAGCGTCTTGGGTAGTTCGGTTCCTACAGCCGAATGTGGAAGGTTTGTCAAAGGAACGACAGGTCATCTGCCTCCCTTTCTAACCTGTGGTCCAGCAAGGGAAAGCGATGAACGGGCCTCCCCGATGCATTGCGCCCGCTCATCGCATCGGAGTCCGCCGACATGGCAGAAAGTACCCAGCACAAGCTCGACCGGGTTCGCCCGCCTCGAGTGCAAATCACCTATGACGTCGAAATCGGCAACGCCATCGAGAAAAAGGAATTGCCGCTGGTCGTCGGGATCCTGGCCGACCTCTCGGGCAAGCCGCTCGAACCATTGGCAAAACTGACCGAACGCCGTTTCACCGAAATCGACCGCGACAACTTCAACGAAGTGCTCGCCTCCATCGGCCCTCGCGCCACGCTGCAAGTCAACAACACCCTCAGCGGCGACGACAGCAAGCTGAACATCGAGCTCAACTTCAAACACATCGACGATTTCGACCCGGTCAAGGTGGTGGAGCAAGTCACCCCGCTGCGCCGCCTGTTCGAGGCCCGTCAGCGCCTGCGCGACCTGCTGACCAAACTCGACGGCAACGACGATCTCGACAAGCTGTTGCGCGATGTCATCGCCAACACCGAAGGCTTGCAAGAGATCAAATCGGCTCGCCCGGACACCGCTGTCCCGGCCGCTGATGCCGAGGCCCCGGCCGAACCGCAAGCCTGATCGTCCACCTGACCGAGGAAGAATTCGCCATGCCCGCCGCCGCCCAGAATCAAGCCAGCGAAAATGCTGCCGCCGAGACTTTATCCCTGCTTGACCGGATCATCGCCGAGGGCCGCATGGCCCATGACGACAGCCAGCAGGACTACGCCCGCGACATGCTCGCGGAATTCGCCACCCAGGTACTCGACGAAGGCATGGCCATCGACAAGGACACCGTGGCGATGATCAACGACCGCATCAGCCAGATCGACGAGCTGATCAGCGCCCAGCTCAACGAAGTGCTGCATCACCCGGACCTGCAAAAACTCGAAGCGTCCTGGCGTGGCCTGCACATGCTGGTGCAGAACACCGAAACCAGCACCCGGCTGAAACTGCGACTGCTCAACGTGACGCAGAAAGAGCTGCAGAACGACCTGGAAAAAGCCGTCGAATTCGACCAGAGCGCCCTGTTCAAGAAGATCTACGAAGAGGAATACGGCACCTTCGGCGGTCACCCGTTCAGCTTGCTGGTGGGTGACTACACCTTTGGCCGTCACCCGCAGGACATCGGCCTGCTGGAGAAACTGTCGAACGTCGCCGCCGCTGCCCACGCGCCGTTCATTGCCGCCGCCAGCCCGCGCCTGTTCGACATGAACAGCTTCACCGAACTGGCCGTGCCGCGGGACCTGTCGAAGGTCTTCGAGAGTCAGGAACTGATCAAGTGGCGCTCGTTCCGTGAAAGCGAAGACTCGCGCTACGTCTCGCTGGTGCTGCCGCACTTCCTGCTGCGTCTGCCTTACGGCCCGGACACTTCGCCGGTGGAAGGCATCAACTACGTCGAAGACACCAATGGCACCGATCACAGCAAATACCTGTGGGGCAATGCCGCATGGGCGCTGTCGCAACGCATCACCGAAGCCTTTGCCAAGTACGGCTGGTGCGCGGCAATCCGTGGTGCTGAAGGTGGCGGCGCGGTCGAAGGCTTGCCGGCACACACCTTCCGCACCAGTTCCGGCGACCTGTCGCTCAAATGCCCGACTGAAGTGGCGATCACCGACCGCCGCGAGAAGGAACTCAACGACCTCGGCTTCATCGCCCTGTGTCACAAGAAGAACAGCGACATCGCGGTGTTCTTCGGCGGCCAGACCACCAACAAAGCCAAGGTCTACAACACCAACGAGGCCAATGCCAACGCACGCATCTCGGCGATGTTGCCTTACGTGCTCGCGGCATCGCGTTTCGCTCATTATCTGAAGGTGATCATGCGCGACAAGGTCGGCAGCTTCATGACCCGCGACAACGTGCAGACCTACCTCAACAACTGGATCGCCGACTACGTGCTGATCAACGACAACGCACCGCAGGAAATCAAGGCGCAATACCCGCTGCGTGAAGCGCGGGTGGACGTCACCGAAGTCGCCGGCAAACCCGGTGCCTATCGCGCAACCGTGTTCCTGCGGCCGCACTTCCAGCTGGAAGAACTGACGGCATCGATCCGCCTGGTCGCCACGCTGCCGCCTCCGGTAGCCGCCTGACCCGCCTGCGCCCGCAGGATATTCCTGCGGGCGCTCCCCTGTTTGTCTAGCGCGACACCCTTCAGGAGTTACAAGCGATGGATGCAATCATTCTCGACCTCGGCGGCGACATCAAAGGCGACAGCCTGCTCGAGGGCTACAAGGACAAGATCGAAGTCATGTCCTACAGCCACAACGTGGCGATGCAGGTGACCAATGACGTCAGCAACTCGGAGCGCACCTCCGGCCGGCCGCACATCGGTGAATTTACCCTGACCAAGTTCATCGACAGCTCGACCCCTTCGCTCAACGAATATTGCTGCGCCGGCAAGCCGATCCCGGAAGCCAAGATCACCATCGGCCGCAACGCCGCCGAGGGCAGCGGGCAGATCATGCCGTTCATCATCTACACCTTGACCAACGTGGTGATCTCCAACGTCAGCGTCAGTGGCGGCACCGGTGGCAAACCGGTGGAGACGCTTTCTTTGAACTTCACCAAGATCAAATGGGAACTCACCGCGCAAAAAGACGACGGCACCAAGGAAGGCACCGCCGGCACGGTCTGGGACCTGGCCGCGAACAAGGCCGGCAAGTAACCGGACGCAACGGCCATGACAAGCTCGGGAATTCTCCCGCCGCTGTTCGAACGCCTCGCGTCCAGCGAGGCGGACGGCGTGCAGGCGTTCGATCGTCAGAGCCTGCTCGACTCGGTGCACGCCGAACTGGCGCGCCTGTTCAACACCCGCCGTGGCCCGCGCACATTGACGGTGCCCCCCAGCGTGATCGATTACGGCATCGCCGACTGGAGCGCTCTGCAACAGCAGCGCAGCGATGACCGTCGTCGGCTGACGCGGGACATTCGCGAGGCCATCACCCATTTCGAACCGCGCCTGCTGCTGGGCGAGGTTCAGGTCAATCCCCTCCCCGAGCAGCCACAGCGATTGAGCATTCGCCTGCTTGGCGAATTGCGCAGCGGCTCGCAGCACTGGCCGGTGGCCTTTGTCATCGAGCCCGGCAACGAAGGGCTGGAGGTGCGCCATGAGCGACTCGATTGACCCGCAACTGCTCGACTATTACCAACGTGAACTGACCTGGTTGCGCCATGCCGGCAGCCAGTTTGCCGAACGCTATCCGAAAGTCGCGAGGCGGCTGGAGCTGTCTCCCGGTGAATGCCCGGATCCGCACGTCGAGCGATTGCTCGAGGGTTTCGCCCTGCTCGCCGCACGCCTGCAGCGGCGGCTGGATGACGACTACGCCGAGTTCAGCGACGCATTGCTCGAACAGCTTTATCCCTTGGCCATGCGCCCGTTGCCGTCCTGCGCCATCGTCCAGTTCGAACCGGACCCGAGCAAAGGCAACCTCGACGGCGGCTATCCCCTGCCCCGGGACACGCCGCTGTTCGTCACCACCAGCAAGGGCGAAAGCCTTCACTTTCGCACCAATGCCGCCGTGCGTCTGTGGCCGGTCGAAGTCAGCGAAGCCTTGTTGCTGGGAAGCGATGAAGCGCAGGCCCTGACCGGTGTGGCGCAGTGCCGTTCAGCGCTGCGTCTGAGTCTGCGCTGTCTGGGCGACAGCCAGTGGTCGGAGCTGGGTATCGAACACTTGCGCATTCACCTGGCCGCGTCTCCGGTGGTCAACGCCAGTCTCTATGACCTGCTCGGCGCCCACGCGGTGCAGGTACTGGCCGGCTCGCCGGGGAGCATTCCCGCCAGCGTGAAAGGCCTGCCGAGGATCGTCGGTTTTGCAGACGACGAAGCGCTGCTGCCGGACGAAGACGGCGTGCATCCGGGCATGCGCCTGCTGGCCGAGTACTTCGCGTTCCCGGACAAATTCCACTTCTTTGATCTGCCACTGTCCGGCGTTTCGAGTGACAGCCAGACGCTGTACCTCTACATCGTTTTTGACCGAGCCCCGGCCGGTCGCCTGCACTTGCAGGCCAGCGACATCACCCTCGGCTGCGCGCCGGTGATCAACCTGTTTCCGCGCACCTCGGAGCCGCTGCGCCCGGACGGCACCCGCAGCGAGTATCGACTGGTCGCCGACAGCCACCGGGAAAACAGCGTCGAAATTCACAGCATTCGTGGCATCCGCGCCAGCTCCGCCAGCGGTGTGCAACGGCTGCCGGCGTATTTCGGCAGCCAGCACAGCAGCGCTGACCGGCAACGTTACTGGCATGCGCGACGGGTCAACGGGCAGACGCCGAACCGGCTCGGCAGCGATCTTCTGGTCAGCGTCGTCGACACCCGTTTCGAACCGCAGACCGACCTGCCCGATTACAGCCTGACCGCCGAACTGCTGTGCACCAATCGGCATCTGGCCCAGAGCCTGCCCGCCGGTACGCCGCTGGGGTTCGAGCGGCCGGGCCCGGTGGCGTGGGCACGCCTGCGCAATCCGCCGAGCCCGCAGAGTCTGCCGCGACTGAACGGCGATTCGCGCTGGCGGCTGGTGTCGCAACTGACCCTCAATCATCTGTCGCTGGTCGAAGGGCCGCAGGCGCTGGATGCACTGAAGGAAATCCTCACCCTGCACAACCTGCGCGATGAGGCCAGCGCCCTGCGCCAGATTGAAGGTCTGGTGAGCCTCGGTTGCGAGCGGGTGATCGGCCATGTCGGCGCCGACGCCTGGCGCGGCTGGCGCAACGGACTTGAAGTGCAACTGCAGCTCGATCCACAGCATTTCGTCGGCAGCAGCGCAGTGCTGTTCTCAGCGGTGCTCGCGCAGTTCTTTTCGGTGTACGCCACCGCCAATCGCTTTGTGCGCACGGTGCTCATGCAGGCAGACAAGGAGGTCAAGGCATGGCAACCCCAAGCCGGCATGCCTCTGTCGCTCTGACCCTCAGCCAGCGCCTGCGCCGTGATCCGCAGGCGTTCGAATGGTTGCAGGCGTTGCTGTTGCTGGAGCGCGAACAGCCGCAGGCCGACTCCCTCGGTTCGGGTACATCGCCACAGGCCGAAGCGCTGAAATTGCGCGGGCCGTTGACCCCCTTGTTCGCCGCCAGCCAGATCGAAAGCCTGGAGGAAATCCCCGGTGAACCGCTGACCCTGAACTCGCCGATGTTCGGCCTCGGCGGCCCCGACGGCCCGCTGCCTTACGCCTATCAGGAATGGCTGCAACAACGGGCGCGAGCCAAGGATCATGCGCCCGCCGAGTTCCTCGACCTGTTCCAGCATCGGTTGCTGAGCCTGCTGTACAAGGTGATGCGCAAACACCGGATCGCCCTCGGTTTCACCACGCCCGGCGCCTCGCCGGTGCAGGCGCAACTTCGGGCGCTGACCGGGTTGTTGCCCAAATCCCTGCAAGAGCGCCAGGCAATTCCCGACTGCGCCGTTCTGGCCTGCACGGCGTTGTACGCCGATGGCCGTCGGTCGTTGGCCGGATTCGCGGCGATTGTCCGCGAGCAATTTGCCGTGGCGGTGGAACTGAGCGCCTATGAAGGGGCGTGGCGTGAGATTCCACGTGCCAGCCGCAGCGTCATGAAGGCGGGGGGACGCAATCTGCAACTCGGCCGCAGCGCTGTCGCCGGTACTCGGGTGTGGGATGAACACGCCGGGATTCGCCTGACGCTCGGGCCATTGTCTTCGGCGCAGGCCGGACGCTTTCTGCCGGACGGCGAAACGCATCCGGCGCTGGCGAGCCTCGCTGCACTGTATTTCGGCCCGGATCTGGACGTGAAACTGGTGCTGTTGGTGCGCGGTGCCGGGCCGCTGCAACTCGGCCGACAAACTCCGGCCCTGTTGAGCTGGAACGGTGGCCTGCAACGCCAGACCAGCCTGGCCGTGCAACGGATCGAAACCCGCCTGCGTCAGCTGGAGATCACCTGAAATGGAACTGGCCAGCCTGATCGGACGCCTCAACCCGGACAACCGCCGCGCCCTCGAACGTGCCGCGCAACGGTGCTTGCAGCGCGGACATCACTTTGTCGAGATCGAGCATCTGTTGCTGGAGTTGCTGGATATCGAGGGCGGCGATTTTGCCTTTCTGCTGCCGCGTTTTGGATTGGAGCGTGATGCGCTGACGGCGGAGATCAACAAGGCGCTGGACCTGTTCAAGGCTGGCAGCACGCGCACGCCGGCGTTGTCTTCGCACACCCTGGGATTGCTGGAAGACGCCGTGGTACAGGCCAGTGTGTTGGGCGTCGAGAGTATTCGTTCCGGGCTGTTGTTGCTGGCGCTGATCGACCGTGACGAGCGCCGCAGCTTATTGCTCAACAGTGCTTCGTCGCTGCTGAGAATTCCGAAAGAAGCGTTGCGCGCAAACCTGCTGGAATGGACGGAAAACTCCCGGGAGCACGTTGGCCCGCGCTCTGTATCTTCGGGGAGTCCAACACCACGGCAAGACTCGGTGCTCGATCAATACACCCAGGATCTGACCGCCGATGCTCACGCCGGGCGCATTGACCCGATTGTCGGTCGCGACGGCGAGATTCGTCAGTGCATCGACATTCTTCTGAGACGCCGGCAGAACAACCCGATTCTGGTCGGTGCGCCGGGCGTTGGCAAAACCGCTGTGGTCGAAGGCCTGGCGCTGCGCATCGCCGCCGGGGACGTGCCGCCGTCGTTACAGGAAGTCAGTTTGCGGGTGCTCGATCTCGGTCTGTTGCAGGCCGGGGCCGGGGTCAAAGGCGAATTTGAACAGCGGCTCAAAGGTGTGATCGACGCGGTTCGCAGCGCCGACAAGCCGATCATTCTGTTCATCGACGAGGCCCACACGCTGATCGGCGCTGGCGGTGCCGAAGGCGGCAGCGACGCGGCCAACTTGCTCAAACCCGCGCTGGCCCGAGGTGAATTGCGCACGTTGGCCGCCACGACCTGGATGGAATATAAAAAGTATTTCGAAAAAGACCCGGCCCTCGCCCGCCGCTTTCAGTTGGTGCAAGTGGAAGAGCCGGACGAAATCACCGCCGTGGAAATGCTCCGTGGCGTGGCAGCAAAACTGGAACAGCACCACGGGGTGCAAGTGCTGGACGCGGCGATCCACGAAGCGGTGAAACTCTCCCATCGCTACATCTCCGGTCGCCAGCTGCCGGACAAGGCCATCAGCGTCCTCGACACCGCCTGCGCCCGGGTCGCCCTCGGTCAGCACGACGTGCCGCCACCGCTGGAGAGCCTGCGCCATCGCCAGCAAAGCCTGAAAGAAGAAGTCGAACGCCTGCGCCGCGAACAGGCCACCGGGCTGGATCATCGCGAGCGCATCACCTTGCTGGAAAGCGAATCGAAGACCAACGTCCAGGCCATCCGCGAACTGGAAACCCGCTGGAGCGAAGAACGCGTGGCCGTGCGCGAACTGCTCGACACCCGCCGCGAACTGCTCGACCTCAGCGAACGCGCCGACAGCGACAAGCCCGACGAAGCCACCGACAGCCGCATCGATCATCTGGCCGCCGAACTGCTGCGCCTGGAGGCCGGGCTCGATGCGATTCGTCAGGACGACCCGCTGGTGCCCGAACAGGTGGACAGCAAGACCGTCGCGGCTGTTATTGCAGGCTGGACCGGTATCCCCGTCGGCAAAATGCTTGCCGACGAAGCTCATGCCGTGCGCACCCTCGGACAGCGCATGGGCTTGCGTGTGATGGGCCAGACCACGGCGCTCTCGACCATCGCGCAGCGCCTACAGGCCTACCGCGCCGGACTGACCGACCCGCAGAAACCGGTTGGCGTGTTCCTGCTGGTTGGACCTACGGGCGTTGGTAAAACCGAAACCGCGTATGCACTGGCGGATGCCTTGTATGGCGGCGAACGCAACCTGATCAGCATCAACCTTTCCGAATATCAGGAAGCCCATACCGTCAGCCAACTCAAGGGCGCCCCTCCAGGTTACGTCGGTTACGGCAGTGGCGGCGTACTGACGGAAGCGGTACGGCGCAAACCGTATTCGGTGGTGTTGCTGGATGAAATCGAGAAGGCGCACCCGGATGTTCTGGAAGCGTTTTACAACGTGTTCGACAAAGGTTTGATGGAAGACGGGACGGGGCTGGTTGTCGACTTCAAGAACACCGTAATGCTCGCCACCAGTAACGTCGGGGCTGAACTGTTGCTCGACACTCCCGCGTCACACATCGGCTCTGAAGCCTTCACCGAGGCGCTGCACAAAGTCCTTTTGCAAGCCTTCCGCCCGGCGTTTCTGGCACGCATGACGGTGGTCGCCTATCGACCGCTGGATGAAACAACGCTGGAAGGGATTGTGCTGGCGAAGCTGGAAAAACTGCGGGGCCGCTACAAGGCAGCGACCGGCAAACAGTTCGAGTTCGATTCGGGAATCGTTAAAGCAGTGCTCGCCAAGTGCAGTGCGGCGGGTGCGCGGGATGTCGAGAACGTGTTGATGACGCAGGTGACGGGGAAGTTGGCGGAGTGGGTGTTGGAGTAGCTGTGCGCGAGCGCATCGCCGGAAACAGGGAGGCAACATGAGCTACAAGGCCATATGCGACAAAATCGACGGACATGGCGAAGGCATCTACAACTTCGGTCAGTCCAGCTTTCTTTTGCTCGTCGCCGACAACCGGGACGGCATCTGCCGGGGTGTCAGCACCGCATGGCTCATCGCCAAGAAAAAAGGCAACGACTACCTCAAGGACATCGTCAAGCCAACGATGAAAACCGGACTGCTGCACGAACAGAAGACGGCGCGCCAGGCCTCGGACTTCCAGTCAGAGTATGTGGACATCAGCGGCGATACGCCCGGATCCCCGTCAGCCGCGACCCTGGGGGCATTGAGAACCGGCGGGGTGGGATCGCTGGGCCAGACAAAAGCGGAAACCTACCAGAGCTTCGCCACTGCCGGTAAAGCCATCGGCGAGTTCGTGCTCACCTCGTCTTGTCGCTACTTCATTCTGTCGATCAAAGGCATGCTCGGCGGGCATTCCGTGGCCTTTTACCGACCTTGGGTACTGTTTGGCAAAAGCAGCAGCTGCGTATTTTTCGATCCCAATTTTGGCGAATTCAAGCTGGAGGGTGCCCAAGGCGTAGCCCTTTGCATGGATGCGGTCGCAACGGCTTACAAACAGGGTCTGTCGACGGGTTATCGACTTTGGGGTTTCAGCTGAAAAGCACTTTATAAGGGGACAGACTAATTTTTGTTGCCGCCTGTTGACGACGCGAACAGAAAGAATCCCAGCGGAGATTGCCATGGCAGAGATACATAAAGTCGGTCGTTACTCAGGAGGCAATGTCGCAATGACAGGAACAAACCCGCTATACGCCAACTGGCTGGCGGCCAATCACGCCACCAACGGAGGGACGATTCCTGACTTGGCCACCATCTGCCATGAATCCTCTTCAACTCGCCGAGCCTTGGCCGGCTCGGGCGCCTCCCATGGAACCTGTTTTGCCGTCGTCGAACACTTTGATGCCTCACGCGGCGTACTGATGTACAAATTCGGCGACAGTGCGCTGAAACTGGACCTTCTCGGAAACTACACAACAACAACCAAAAAAGTCGTCACAACCCTTCGCGGGCACGCTGAAATCAGTGCGTTGGTTCAGGCGATCAACAGTGTTGCGCTCCCTGACGGTGATTACAGCAACTTCGTTACACGTATCTATATCGAACTCAGCCCCTGCCCGCTTTGTGGGCCGCAACTCGAGCCTTACATTAGAAACTCGGTGGTGATGTACAGCTACGTTTATGGAAACGAGAGAGAGATGGATGGGTGGGTCAGTGACAACCAGGCTGCAATCCATGGGAAAGGCGGTACGTTCAGGTGGTGAGCTTTTTCTCTACCAACAGCTGAGGTCAGCTCATGCCCCGGTCTACCGACAGCAACACCACCCTGTCCCTCACCGCCACCGCGCTGTCGGCGCTTTACCCTGATTCGCTGTCCGGCGACGAGGCGCTCAACGTTCTGGGCTCGCAAACCCTCAACGGGCTCAACGACGGCACTTCTCTGACCCTGACCAGCGCCATCGCCACCCACGTCACCACCACCCTGCACAACGATGCGCAGTTGCGCCCGTTCGACGCTCTGGTCGCCGAGATCCGCCAGCTCCCCGCCGATGCCACCGCCGAGCGCTATCAACTGGTTCTAAGGCCATGGCTCTGGTGGCTGACCCTGGCCAGCAACAACCGCGTATTCCAGAACCTCGCCACCTCCGACATTGTCACCACAATCTTCAAGGCCCACGGTTTCACCGATTTCAAACTCTCGCTGACCGGAAGCTACGCACCCAGGGAATACTGCGTGCAGTATGGCGAGAGCGATTTCGCTTTCGTCTCACGGCTACTGGAAGAGGAAGGCATCTTCTGGTTCTTCACCCACGAGGACGGCAAGCACACGCTGGTGCTGGGTGACAGCAATGATGCTTTCGTACAGATCCCCAACGGGCCGAAGGTCAAATATCTAGGCCAGCAAATGGGCGAGCGCGAGCTGCACGGCATCCGTTCGGGCCAGGTGTGTCTGCAAGCGGTGGCCGGCGTGTACAAGGCGACGGATTACGAGTTCACCACGCCGACCACCTCGCTCTACGGTCAGGCCGAAGCCGTGGCCGGGCCGCGTTCGATCTATGAGCATCCCGGCGGTTACAACGCCAAGGCCCGGGGCGATGCGTTGACCAAGCAGCGGGTCGACGGGCTGCGCAGCGAGGAGAAACGTTTTGTCGGCGAAAGCGACTGCCGCTGGCTGATTCCGGGTCACTGGTTCACCCTCGACGGCCACGAAGACGCAAGCCTGAACATCGATTGGGTCATCACGCGGGTCACCCACGACGCCAGTCATGAAAACTATCGCAACCGCTTCGAGGCGATCCCCAAGGCCACGCCCTTTCGCCCGCAACGCCTCACACCCAAACCGCGCATGCATCCGCAAACCGCCATCGTCGTCGGCAAGTCCGGCGAGGAAATCTGGACCGATGAATACGGCCGGATCAAGTTGCAGTTCCCTTGGGATCGCGACGGCAAGAACGATGAAACCAGTTCCTGCTGGGTGCGTGTGGTGCTGCCCTGGAGCGGCAAGGGGTTCGGCATGCAGTTTGTGCCGCGCATCGGTCAGGAGGTGATCGTGACCTTTATCGACGGCGACCCGGACCGGCCGCTGGTCACCGGTTGTGTGTACAACGGCGACAACGCCCTGCCCTATGCCTTGCCGGCGAACCAAACCCAGTCGGGAATCAAGACCCAGTCGTCCAAGGGCGGCGGCGGTTTCAACGAGCTGCGTTTCGAGGACAAGAAGGATGCCGAAGAGGTGTTCCTGCAAGCGCAGAAAGACCTGAAGATCAACGTACTCAACGACACCACCGCCACCGTCGGCCACGACGAAACCCTCACGGTGCAGAACGCCCGCACCCGCACCGTCAAGGACGGCGACGAAACGGTCACGCTGGAGAAAGGCAAACGCAGCGTGACGATCCAGACCGGCAGCGACAGCCTTGATGTGAAGGACAGCCGCACGGTGAAGGTCGGCGCCGATCAGAACCACAGTACCGGCGGCAATTACACCGACAAGGTCACCGGCGACTACAGCCTGACGGTGGACGGCAACCTGACGATCAAGGTCAGCGGCACTCTTACGCTGCAAAGCGGCGGCAGTTTCACGATCAAGAGCGGCGCGGATCTGGCGACCTCCGCCAGCACCTCGATCACCCAGAAGGCCGGCACCGCCATGACCAATCAGGCCGGTACCTCGCTGGACAACAAGGCCGGGACGACGCTGACCAACGACGCCGGCATCAGCCTGACCAACAAGGGCGCCGCCTCACAGACCGTGGACGGCGGCGGCATGCTGACCATCAAGGGCGGGCTGGTGCAGGTCAACTGACAAGGAGAAGCCATGGCGATCACACCGCTGGATCTGCAGCAGGATGACAAACACCTCAAGGGGCGTCTGCAGGACGGTCAGCTCGATGGCCCGTTGAGTATCAAGGATGACGGGCGCCAGCAGGCGGATCTGAAATACAGTCAGGGTCAATTGCAGGGTACGTGCCTGCTCTACCACCCCAACGGCAAGGTCTCGGCACAGATGCCGTTCGTGCGCGACAAACTGCAAGGCATCGCCAGTTTCTATGCGCCCGAAGGCTGGCTGCAGCGCAAGGCGACCTATCGGCGCGGGTTATTGCATGGCGAGGCGTTCAATTACTTTCCCGACGGGCAAGTGGCGGAGGCCGAGGTCTATCGCGATGGCGTGCGCGAGGGGCGTTATCAGCGCTTTCATCCCAACGGCAAACCGGCGGTGGACGCGCGATATTTGAATGGGCAATTGATGGAGCCGGAGCAAGGGTTCGCCGAGGACGGGCGGCCGCTGGATGCCGATGGCAAGCCGATTTCCCGGGTGCGCTGGTGGTTTCGCAAATGGACGGATCCGCAGCAGGCCTGAAAAGCCCCTCACCCTAGCCCTCTCCCAAAGGGAGAGGGAACCGATTGGGGGATATTGGCGAATTACACCGACGTGAAAGATTTGCGCTGAATCCATAATCGACTCGGTCGTTCAGGTCGATGTAGGGCGAATGACACCTCGGTCAGCTCCCTCTCCCTCCGGGAGAGGGCTGGGGTGAGGGCCATGGATTTAACGACAAGCAAAGAAGCTCAGGGAATCAACATCTGCATCTGCCCAGGCATCACGATTTTGATCACCCCCGCCCAGTTGCACATCAACGTACTGTTGGCATCGATCGCCGGCATCCCGCCCAGCAGCAGGGTCGGTGCGCCGCCGGGGATCCACGGCGTGGCGGTGGCGGGAATGCACGGCATCGGTGTCAGTACGCCCAGCGCCGCAGCCGTGGCAGCGGCGACCATCGGATTGGCCATGCTCATGCACATGCCGAACGGGGTGACATTGACCAGCGGAATGTGATCCATGATGTTCGCCGCCGGCATCCCGCCGGTCAGCGTGCGGTTGACCGGCAGCACGTTGAGCACCGCCGGCGCGGCGCCGAAACTGCATTGCAGGGTAGCGCTGGCACAGACTTGCGGGCAGCCCATTTCAAAGCTCCTGTGTGAACAAGGCATACGCGCTAAACCTTAGTCGCCTGCGGCCCGCCGCGCACATTCCCAAAGGTGATTATCGTCCAACACGCTAACCTATAAGACCGAGCCGCGCTTGTGACCACCCGAGCGCGCCATTAGATTAGCCAATGATGTCTGGCCTCCAAAATAAGCAGAAGGGATAAGCATGGCGCTTACTGACCAGTCCACCCGTATCCGCTCTGGCGAAGAACTCGATGCCAGTCTGATCGATCCGTACCTCAAGGCGCACATTCCGGGCCTGACCGGCACGCCGCAGATCAGCCAGTTTCCCGGCGGCGCGTCGAACCTGACCTACCTGCTGGAATACCCGGACCAGGAATTCGTCCTGCGCCGGCCGCCGTTCGGCCACAAGGCCAAGTCCGCCCACGACATGGGCCGCGAATTCCGCATCCTCAACCAGTTGCGCGACGGTTTCCCGTATTGCCCGAAAGCCTACGTGCACTGCACCGACGAATCGGTGATCGGCGCCGAGTTCTACGTGATGGAACGGGTCAAGGGCATCATCCTGCGCTCTGACCTGCCGCCGGAACTGGGCCTGGACTCGGCGAAAACCGAGGCGCTGTGCAAGAGCTTCATCGACCGTTTCGTCGAGCTGCACCGGGTCGATTACAACGCCTGCGGCCTCGGTGATCTGGGCAAGCCTGAAGGCTACGTCGCGCGCCAGATCAAAGGCTGGAGCGAACGCTACGAGAAAGCCCTGACCCCGGACGCTCCGCACTGGGAAAAGGTCAAGGCCTGGCTCAACGACAAGATGCCGGCCGACCACCCGACCTCCAGCATCGTCCACAACGACTACCGCTTCGACAACGTCATCCTCGACCCGAACAACCCGATGCAGATCATCGGCGTGCTCGACTGGGAATTGACCACCCTCGGCGATCCGCTGATGGACCTGGGCAACACCCTCGCCTACTGGATCCAGGCCGACGACCCGGCACCGGTGCAACTGATGCGCCGCCAGCCGAGCCACGCCCCGGGCATGCTGACCCGCCGCGAATTCGTCGACTATTACGCCGAGCGTTCGGGCATCCAGATCGACAATTTCGACTTCTACTACACCTACGGCCTGTTCCGTCTGGCCGGCATCGTGCAGCAGATCTACTACCGCTTCTTTCATGGCCAGACCCAGGACAAACGCTTCGCGCAGTTCATTCACATGAACAAACTGCTGGAGCACATGAGCCTGCAGGTCATTGCCAAATCCAGCCTCTGATGACGGCGTTATAACAAGGCTCACTACAAGGGAATCCCATGTCCAAGACTCAGTTGTTCGACCTCGACGGCAAGATCGCTTTCGTCTCCGGCGCCAGCCGCGGCATCGGTGAAGCCATCGCCAAACTGCTGGCCCAGCAAGGCGCCCACGTCATCGTTTCGAGCCGCAAACTCGAAGGCTGCCAGCACGTAGCCGATGCCATCATCGCCGCTGGCGGCAAAGCCACAGCGGTCGCCTGCCACATCGGCGAAATGGAACAGATCAGCCAGGTCTTCGCCGGGATCAAGGAACAGTTCGGGCGCCTGGACATCCTGGTCAACAACGCCGCGACCAACCCGCAGTTCTGCAACGTGCTGGACACCGACCTCGGCGCCTTCCAGAAAACCGTCGACGTGAACATCCGTGGCTACTTCTTCATGTCGGTGGAAGCCGGCAAGCTGATGCGCGAAAACGGCGGCGGCAGCATCATCAACGTGGCGTCGATCAACGGCATTTCCCCGGGGATCTTCCAGGGCATCTACTCGGTGACCAAGGCCGCCGTGATCAATATGACCAAAGTCTTCGCCAAGGAATGCGCGCAATTCGGCATCCGCTGCAACGCCCTGCTGCCGGGCCTGACCGACACCAAATTCGCCTCGGCGCTGGTGAAGAACGATGCGATCCTGAAACAGGCCCTGACGCAGATCCCGCTCAAACGCGTAGCCGACCCGAGCGAAATGGCCGGCGCCGTGCTGTACCTGGCGAGCGACGCCTCGAGCTACACCACCGGCGTATCGTTGAACGTGGACGGCGGTTTCCTGTCCTGATCCGCCGCTGATGCAAAAGAAAAGGCAGCCCAAGGGCTGCCTTTTTCATGCCTCCAGAACCTTCGGCAACTGCCAGCCGAAATGCACCGACAACAACCGCAACAACAGACACGCCGCCCCCGCCAGCAACGCAGCCGCCACCGGCGACACACCCAGCCTGCGCCCGACGATCAATACCGCCGCGCCGACAAACGCCGAGCTGGCATACAGATCCGCCTGCAACACCACCGGCACCCGCGCCAGCACCATGTCCCGCAGCACCCCGCCACCGACACCGGTAATCGTGCCCATCAGCATGGACACAAACGGCGAGATCCCGAAATTCAACGCCTTCTGCACCCCGGCCACGGCAAACAGCGCCAACCCAGCCGCGTCCAGCACGATCAGGGTCGAACCGGACCAGCCCAGCACCTGCTCATGAAAAACAAACGCCACCCCGCCCATGGCAAACGCCAGCGCCGGGTAACGCCAGTCCGCTACAGCCTTGGGCGGCGTAGCACCGATCAACAGATCGCGGGTCACCCCGCCACCGAGTGCGACGATGAAGGCAATCACCATCACCCCGAGCAGATCGAGCTGACTGCGCATCGCCGTAATCGCGCCTTCAACCGCAAACACCGCCGTACCGACCAGGTCGGCCACCAGCACAATCCACTCGACCCGCGCCTGCAACGGCGCCCGGGTTATTGAGTGACGCAACGGGTCTTGGTGATGTGTCGAGTCACTTGCCCGTCGGCATAGGCATCACCGGCGACCTCGGTATTTTCCATGACCTGACAAGTCCGCTCAGGTGGCGGAGGCGGCGCGGCCGGCGGAGGGGGTGGTGGACTGGCGCAACCACTGAGCAGCACCAGACCGAACGCCGACAACAACGAAAAACACACGCGTTTCCCAGGATTGTTCATAGGATGACCCGCGATGAATGGAAGAAAACTCCCGTCGCCGAGCAGGACAACGCCCGGTTATGGAAACCGAACCACTCATTCCTTATAGACCAGTGGGGGTGAGTGCCAGTGAAATGGTGGGATTGGGGGAATTGGCTGTCGATTTTGGGGTGGGTTTGCTGAGTGGATCGTGGAGGCCGAAAGATTTTGGACAACCTTTATAACCAGCCCTCACCCTAACCCTCTCCCGGAGGGAGAGGGACTGACCGTGTTGTTTGGGAAAGGTACACCGACGTGACATACCGAGGTGAACCCGGGTCTTAAAAAGCAAACATCCCGCACCTGCCTTTGCCTTTGCTTCCACCACTCAACACGATGAGCGTTAGCTCGAGTACCGCTTTTGATCGCAGGGCCCGTCGGCAGGCTGAGTGGAGGGATTGATCCGGGGGTGGGAGCGCAGCGACCGTTTGGCGAAGCCAAACACATCGAGAGGAGGTGCAGCGAAGCAAACCGTAGGCGATGCCCCCGGATCAATCCCGGAGCGAAGGAACCCGAGCCACAGCGAGGGCCGTACGTCAGGGTAAAGACTTTTTGGTTACTTTTGGCTGGGCCGGCATTCCGGGCGTTTGTCAAAAGTGACCCGCTGTAAGAGCGGAACCGCCAGCCGCAACACCCGAAGAAACGGATACACACCCAAACCCAAAAACAGCATGGTCGGCCCAAAGGCCGCCAAGCTCAACTGGGCGAGCGCAAAGAATTGCTCTCAAGCTCATACCGCAATTCATCAATCAAGGCATCCACCGCCTCATCGGTACGCAAGGCCCCCAGACTCAACCCGCTAATCACCAGATCAACCTCCCCGGAAGCCGGGTGATACAGCTTCACCGTCAGCGAATGATCCCCATCCACCACACACTCACAAGCCAACGGCGAAAAACTACACTCAAGCCGAGCCCGCAACCGCGCCAGATAAATCATCGCGCCAGCTCCGACAATCGACGCATCACGCCAGGTTCAATAACAAACAACACATTCATGGTCAGATCCATTAACAACGACGGAAGGAACACGATCACGAACAAAACCCGCATCGCACCCCAACAGACTAAGAACAGCCCGCCCCGTCAGACACCCGAATTTGCACCCCATGAACTAGTGCATTTGCACCTTATCGCTGTCCCCTGCTACTGCTTGAGAACAACCCGCGCTCGCGAGCCCAGACAATCGCCTCGCTGCGACTGTGCACATCCAGCTTCGAATACACCGTCGCCACATGGTTGCGCACCGTGTTCGGCGCCAGCTTCAACCGCGCAGCAATCTCCTTGTCCGCCAGCCCCTCACAGATCAGCCCCAGCACATCGCGTTCGCGGGCCGTGAGATCAGTGAACGAAACGCTAGGCAGTTGCGGCGAGTTGATCTTCTTCACATTGGCCAGTTTTTCGATCAGCGTCCGGCTGAACCACGACGCATCCTTCATCACCTCTTCAATCGCCGCCACCAGCTCAAGCTCGGTGCGCTTGCGTTCGGTGATGTCCATCAGCACCAGCAGATAGCACACCGTGTCCTGAATGCTGACGGTGTCGGCGGACACCGCGCACTCCAGCAGCTCGGCGTCTTTCCTGCGGATCCGCATATCGACGCGATCGACCCGGCCGGTCTTCTCCAGCGCCGCCAGCAGCCGGGCGCGTTCCGCCGGTTCATCGATGAAATCCAGTTGCGCGACTGTCTTGCCAAGAACCTCGTCGCTTTCGTAAGCCAGGGTATCGAGAAAGGCCTGATTGACGTCGATCAGCCGCTGCTCGTCGGCGCTGCAAATCAGGATCGGCACCGGCGTCAGGCGAAAGGCCTTGGCAAACCGTTCCTCACTCTGACGCAAGGCGACTTCGGCCTTATGACGCAGCTCCATGTCGACAAACGAAAACAGCATGCAATCCTCGTCGTTAAGCACCAGCGGCTGCCCCGCGACGATCACCTGCTTGCTGCCGCCGTCCGGCAGACGCAATTCAGCCTGCATCTGCGGAATGGTCGCGACATCGCGCAGGCGCTGGATCGCCAGGTCCTTGCGCTCGGCCTGTTCGAGAATATCCAGCTCATAGGTCGAGGCGCCGATCACCTGATCGCGGGTGTAACCAGTCATCTCCAGAAACCCCGGATTGACCTTGATGTAACGCAGGTCGCTGAGGCGGCAGATCACCGCCGGTGCGGGGTTGGCGTTGAAGGTTTTTTCGAAGCGCTGTTCGGCATTGGCCCAATCGGTGACGTCGCTCATGATCAGCACCAGCGACTCGATATCGCCATCGCGATCGGTCAAGACCATGCTGCGCACGCTGTGCATCCAGGTGCGTTCTTCATCGCTGCGCGGAGAAACTTCCACCAGCACATCGCAGAACGTTTCACCGGTCGCCACGCGGCTGATCGGGTACTGCTCCGGTGTCAGCGTGTGGTTGTTGCGATACCGCAGGTTGAAGCGCTCGACGTATTCCCCGGCGTTGTTGCCCAGCTCGCCGATCCGGCTGACGCCATGCATCGCCAGCGCGGCTTCGTTGGCCCAGAGAATCGTCTGGTCGAGTTCCAGCAGAATCACCCCGTCGGACAGGCCGGCAATGATTTGCTGCAACTGACGGCGGTTGGTTTCGGTGGTCAGGACGTCCCGGCTCATTGGTTCTCCACAAGTTCGCGCATGTGAAGTTTACGACCGCAGGCCGTTGTGATCGTGCCGACAATCTCGGACACGCCGCAATCTCTGTGATCCGTAAGGGTGCGCGGGCATTCGCGCGCCGACGGTTTCTCGACTAACGTTATTACCTCATCGGATTGAGCCCCTGCCAGCCACACCGGGCTCTTGATCAAGGAGAGACTGATGACATCCCGCCGCCTCATCGAACAGACCTATCGCACCTGGTCCAGCCCCATCCTGCTGGAGCTGAAAAAGCGCGAGCACGAGATGGCGCCGGCCGAACGTCAGGCGCTCGAGAATGTGCTGGTGGAAAGACGATTGCTGGACGTTGGCAACCCGAACGGCAGTAACCGTCGCAAGGGTTCGGCGATCAAGGAATAACACCTCCCCGGCCGGTACAAAAAACTGTGGGAGCGGCTCGCTCCCGCAGCTGCCCGGCTACAGGATATTGGCCGAAGCCTGCAACCCTGCCAGCTTGTCAGGGTTACGCATGATGAAGATCCGGTTCACCTGCCCCCGCTTTATAACCCTCCCGCGCTGACTATAAAGAAAGCTTCAGCAGTTCCTTGCGCAGCATTGAAGGCTCTAGAACGGCTATTTCAGCGTGCCAGTCGAGTGACAACAAATGGCTCAGCTTCTTTTGGGAGACCAGGGTTTTGGCCAGCAGACAGCTTTTTCGGTCGCGGATGCTGATGAGGTTCAACAGCCAGTCATCGCCCTGCCCGGCCATCCATTCGTTGATCGTCGAACGATGCCTTTCGAGCAAAGCGTTGGCATCCCATACCGTCATTTGAGCGAAGACCTGCGGCAGGAGGCTGTCGGGTTTCATCCGTTTCAAGTCTGCGGCCAATGCGGCGCAGATGTCTGATTCGATAGCGGTCTGGCATTCAAGGAAATATTGCTCGGGCCAGTCCGCTGTGAGTTTCCCGTGGGGCACGAGCTCGGCGTAGGCATCGATATCCGCCACCGTGGTCATCTGCCCGGTGAAATTCAGTGTGTTGTCCAGAATCGCCGTGGCCAGCAGCGCGGCGCTTTGTTTGCTGATACTCGACAGCGATCCTGCGGCTTTCCAGCACTGGAAAACCTGCGTCGCCGCCGCGCCGATCGGGCGAATGTCGGCGGCAGCTCCGAGTATCCGCGCCCAGTATCCTTCGAAGCCCGGATGATGGTCGATGACTTCTACCACTCGTTCGAGTGCGACCAACGGATCGAAGTGGTGGTAATCGGAGACATCGACCAGCACGAATTCATCGCTGGATGTCGGGCGGTAATCGTCTAGAACAGCGCCCCAGCCGAGCACGGTTTTCGAAACGCTGGCGTTGGGTTTCGCACTGCTGACGGCGCGGGCGGGAACGCCTTGCAGGTTGAGCAATTCGGCGTAGGCGATGCAGCAGGCGTAGGCATCGATGTCCAGATACGCCGAGCCTGAGGTGATGACTTTGATGGGCGACATTGCGCGTCCCTGACTTCCTTTTCAGGGCGGCAACGTCGCACGAACAGATGACAGTTTGAAGTCAGGCGGCCCGCTGTCCTCCCGCCACCGCCGCCGAAGCTGCCAGCATCGCGCGAAGCAACACCGCACACCCGGCCGCCAGATCGTCCGGCGCGGCGTTTTCGATTTCGTTGTGGCTGATGCCGCCTTCGCACGGCACGAAGATCATCCCGGCCGGGCCCAGTTCGGCGAGGAAAATCGCGTCGTGGCCGGCGCCGCTGACGATGTCCATGTGCGACAGGCCCAGCCCCTTGGCGGCGCCGCGCACGGCTTCGACGCAGCCCTTTTCGAAGTAAAGCGGCGGGAAGTCGGCGGTCGGGGTCAACTCGTAGGTCAGGCCGTGTTCTTCGCAGGTCGCTTCGATGACTTGCTTGACCTCGGCGATCATCGAGTCGAGGCGCGCCGGTTCCAGGTGCCGGAAGTCGAGGGTCATGCGCACTTCGCCAGGAATGACGTTGCGCGAACCGGGATAGGCTTGCAGGCAACCGACCGTGCCGCAGGCGTGGGGTTGATGACCGAGCGCTGCACGATTGACTGCACCGACAATCACCGAGGCGCCGACCAGGGCGTCCTTGCGCAGGTGCATCGGGGTCGGCCCGGCGTGGGCTTCGACGCCGCGCAGTTTCAGGTCGAACCACTTCTGCCCCAGTGCGCCGAGTACCACACCAATGGTCTTCTGCTCGTCTTCCAGAATCGGGCCTTGTTCGATGTGCGCTTCGAAATAGGCGCCGACCTTGTGCCCGCTGACCTTGCGCGGCCCGGCGTAGCCGATGGCGTTCAGTGCTTCGCCGACCGTTACGCCGTCGGCATCGACCTTGGCCAGGGTTTCTTCGAGGGTGAATTTTTCCGCGAACACGCCGGAACCCATCATGCACGGGGCGAAGCGCGAGCCTTCTTCGTTGGTCCAGACCACCACTTCCAGCGGCGCCTCGGTTTCCACGCCAAGGTCGTTGAGGGTGCGCAGCACTTCAACGCCGGCGAGCACGCCGAAGCAGCCGTCGAACTTGCCGCCGGTGGGCTGGGTGTCGATGTGGCTGCCGGTCATCACCGGTGGCAGGTTCGGGTTACGGCCGGGGCGACGGGCGAAAATGTTGCCGACTTCATCGACCGTGACGCTGCAACCGGCGTCCTTGCACCACTGCACGAACAGGTCGCGGGCCTGGCGGTCGAGGTCGGTCAGGGCCAGGCGACAGACCCCGCCCTTGACGGTGGCGCCGAGCTTGGCCAGCTCCATGAGCGACGCCCACAAGCGGTCGCGGTTGATGTGCTGATGGGTCGATTGCAGAACGTCTACGGCTGCGTTCATGGGGATCTCCTCAGGCAGTTCTTATGGGAATTACAACGGCGATTTGACGGCCACCGGCGTCGCACGCATCGCGCACAACCCGTAATAGATCAACCCGCCCAGCGCCGAACCGGTGAACCAGCCGTAGCTGTAGAACCAGCTGAACGCGCTGCTGCCCAGCGACAGCAGGGTCAGCACCACCGGCACGCCGAACGCGATGAATCCGGCCCGGTTCCACGCCGGGTAGACGTCGTCGCGGTACAGGCCGGCCAGGTCCAGTTGCTGTTTCTTGATCAGGAAATAGTCCACCACCATGATCCCGGCGATCGGCCCGAGCAGGCTGGAATAGCCCAGCAGCCAGTTCGAATACACGGTTTCCAGACTGAGGTCGGAGACGATCCAGCCGAGTTTTTTCAGCAGTTCATGGCCCATCAGCGCCAGCCCGACGAACCCCGTGAGGATCACCGCTTTGGTGCGGTTGATGACCTTGGGCGCGATGTTCTGGAAGTCGTTGGTTGGCGAGACGATGTTGGCGGCGGTGTTGGTCGACAGCGTGGCGATGATGATCAGCGCCATGGCCACCGCGACCCAAACCGGGCTCTGGATATGGCCGATCAAAGTCACCGGATCGGAAACGCTGACACCCACCAGTTTCACCGACGCGGCGGTCATCACCACGCCCAGCGCGGCAAACAGGAACATGGTCAGCGGCAGGCCGAAAATCTGCCCGAGGATCTGATCCTTCTGGCTGCGGGCATAACGGCTGAAATCGGGAATGTTCAGCGACAGAGTGGCCCAGAAACCGACCATCGCCGTCAGCCCGGCGGCGAAGTAACTGACCACGCTCGCGCCTTCGGGACGCTTCGGCGGAATCGCCAGCAATTCAGTCATCGACACATTAGGCATGGCCCACACCAGCAGCCCGATGCCGACCGCCACCAGCAACGGCGCCGACAGGGTTTCCAGCCATTTGATCGACTCGGCGCCGCGGATCACCACCCACAGGTTCAGCGCCCAGAAGATCATGAAACCGATCACCTCCCCCGTCCCGCCAAGAGATTTCCAGCCCTCGAACACCGAGCCGAGAAACAGGTGAATCGCCAGCCCGCCGAACATGGTCTGGATGCCGAACCAGCCGCACGCCACCAGCGCGCGGATCAGGCACGGCACGTTGGAGCCGAGAATCCCGAACGACGAGCGCAGCAGTACCGGAAACGGAATCCCGTACTTGGTGCCGGGAAACGCGTTGAGCGTGAGAGGAATCAGGACGATGACGTTGGCAAACAGAATCGCCAGCAGCGCCTCACCGACGGTCAAACCGAAATACGCGGTGAGCACGCCGCCCAGGGTGTAAGTCGGCACGCAGATCGACATGCCGACCCACAGCGCGGTGATGTGCCACTTGTTCCAGGTTCGTTCGCGCACCTTGGTCGGTGCCATGTCGTGGTTGTAACGGGGACTGTCGAGGACGTCGCTGCCGGCTTCGAGTTCGAACAAGCCGTCGCGCTCGGTCACTTGCGATCTGTTCTGTTGCATGGCCGCTCCACTGTTCTTCTGATTATTTTTTTGCTCATCAGGCGGCTGCACACGCAGGTGCGAGCCGGACGATGGCCGGAGGAACTGACAACTTTCATGCACCGGCCAAGGTGTCAGCGGCGGCATCAATAAACGTGCCGGGTGCTCCGCTTTCGCATCGGGCCGTGCGTTTGGCTTCTTGTAACTGACTGATGTCTATCAGTTTTAATTATTCACCTTTCAAGCCCGCGGATACTTGACTGAACACTCAGGCTAACTGCCAGGCAAGTTGTCCGAACTGTCAGGACTCAATCTGGTGCACTGCACTTTTTTTCATCGTGGGCGATCAGCCTCAGCTCAACTTCAAGCGGCTGATTTCACATAGGAAATCTTGCTCATATTTCCAACCTGTCAAGTGCGTCAAAATGGTGAAGCGCCTCACCATTTTGGTGATTTTGTATTTTTATCGTTATTTTTCAATGATTTAAAACATTCATAAGCTTATAAAAAATAATCTTGATCAATTGCAGAACTGCGACTAGCGTCTATTCCTGACAGCACTGACAAGATTACGCATTCGGCGCTGCAAACAAATAAAACACTAGAACCGGCACAAGTCGGTCATGCCTGCGAGGAACTCGGAATGTCTCTGTTGATCCGTGGCGCCACCGTTGTTACCCATGATGAAAGTTACCGCGCCGATGTCTATTGCGCTGACGGCGTGATCAAAGCCATTGGTGAAAACCTCGATATTCCCGCCGGCGCCGAAGTGCTCGACGGCAGCGGCCAGTACTTGATGCCCGGCGGCATCGATCCGCACACCCACATGCAACTGCCCTTCATGGGCACCGTGGCCAGCGAAGACTTCTACAGTGGTACCGCCGCAGGTCTGGCCGGCGGCACCACCTCGATCATCGATTTCGTGATTCCCAATCCGCAGCAATCGCTGCTTGAAGCCTTTCACCAGTGGCGTGGCTGGGCGGAAAAATCCGCTTCCGACTACGGCTTCCACGTCGCGATCACTTGGTGGAGCGAGCAGGTGCGTGAGGAAATGGCCGAGCTGGTCAGTCATCACGGGATCAACAGCTTCAAGCATTTCATGGCCTACAAGAACGCCATCATGGCTGCCGACGACACGCTGGTGGCGAGTTTCGAACGCTGCCTGGAACTTGGCGCGGTGCCGACCGTGCACGCGGAAAACGGCGAGCTGGTCTATCACCTGCAACGCAAGTTGATGGCCCAGGGCATCACCGGTCCGGAAGCGCATCCGCTGTCGCGGCCCTCGCAGGTCGAAGGCGAAGCCGCGAGCCGGGCGATCCGTATCGCTGAAACCATCGGCACGCCGCTGTACCTGGTACACGTATCGACCAGGGAAGCCCTCGACGAAATCACTTACGCCCGCAGCAAGGGCCAACCGGTCTACGGCGAAGTGCTGGCCGGGCATCTGCTGCTGGACGACAGCGTCTACCAGCACCCGGACTGGCAAACCGCTGCCGGTTACGTGATGAGCCCGCCGTTCCGTCCGCGCGGGCATCAGGAGGCGCTGTGGCATGGCTTGCAGAGCGGCAATCTGCACACCACCGCCACCGACCACTGCTGCTTCTGCGCCGAGCAGAAAGCGGCCGGGCGAGACGATTTCAGCAAGATCCCCAACGGCACCGCCGGCATCGAAGACCGCATGGCGGTGTTGTGGGATGAAGGTGTGAACACCGGACGGTTGTCGATGCAGGACTTCGTCGCCCTCACCTCCACCCACACCGCAAAAATCTTCAATCTCTACCCGCGCAAGGGTGCGATCCGCATCGGCGCCGATGCCGACCTGGTGCTGTGGGACCCGCAAGGAACCCGCACCATCTCCGCCAAGACCCACCATCAGCAGGTGGACTTCAACATCTTCGAAGGCAAGACCGTGACCGGCGTACCGAGCCATACCGTCAGCCAGGGCCGAGTGGTCTGGGCCGACGGCGACCTGCGCGCCGAGCGTGGGGCGGGCCGCTATATCGAACGGCCGGCGTATCCGGCGGTGTTTGATTTGCTGAGCAAGCGGGCTGAGTTGCACAGGCCGGTTGCGGTTAAACGCTGAAACCCAGGCCTTCGGCCTTCGCTAGCAGGCTAGCTCCCACAGGTGTACGCATTCCAAATGTGGGAGCCAGCCTGCTGGCGATGAGGCCCGTTCAGGCAACACAAAACCACTGCCCGACAGAGGCAGAAAACCTCAAATAACCGTGAGGCAAAAAACCGTGATCGAGACCCTGAACCATCTCCCGCACCCGCACGAAAGTGCGGCCGCCCTCGCCGGCCATTTCACCGATCTGGCGCCGCCGCTCAACGACCGTCAGGCGCACCTGGAAGCCTCGCGCTGCCTGTATTGCTACGACGCACCTTGCGTGAATGCGTGCCCAAGCGAGATCGACATTCCGTCCTTCATCTGCAATATCCATCAGGACAACGTCCCCGGTGCAGCGCAGAAAATCCTCTCGGCGAACATCCTCGGCGGCAGTTGCGCCCGGGTCTGTCCGACCGAGATCCTCTGCCAGCAAGCCTGCGTGCGCAACAACGCCAATGAATGCGCACCGGTGCTGATCGGCCTGCTGCAACGCTACGCCGTGGACAACGCGAACTTCACTGAACATCCGTTCCAGCGTGCCGCCGCCACCGGCAAACGCATCGCCGTGGTCGGTGCCGGCCCGGCGGGTCTGTCCTGTGCCCATCGCAGCGCCATGCACGGGCATGACGTGGTGATTTTCGAAGCGAGGGAGAAGGCTGGCGGGCTCAACGAATACGGGATCGCCAAATACAAACTGGTGGACGACTACGCGCAGAAGGAACTGGATTTCCTCCTGCAAATCGGCGGCATCGAAATCCGTCACGGACAGAAACTCGGTGAGAATCTGACCCTCAGCGAATTGCATCAACAGTTCGACGCGGTGTTCCTCGGTCTCGGCCTCAATGCGAGCAAACAACTGGGTCTGGCTCACGAAGACGCCCCCGGCCTGCTCGCCGCCACCGACTACATCCGCGAACTGCGCCAGGCCGATGACCTGTCGCAACTGCCGCTGGCCGAACACTGCATCGTCCTCGGCGCTGGCAACACCGCCATCGACATGGCCGTGCAAATGGCCCGCCTCGGCGCCCGCGACGTCAACCTGGTCTATCGCCGTGGCGCGGCGGACATGGGCGCCACCGGCCATGAACAGGACATCGCCAAGGCCAATCAGGTGCGGTTGCTGACCTGGGCGCAACCGGACGAAGTCCTGCTCGACGCTCAGGGCAAGGTGCGCGGCATGCGCTTCGCCCGTACCCATCTGGTGGAAGGTCGTCTGCAAACCACGGGTGAGACCTTCGAACTGGCCGCCAATGCGATCTTCAAGGCCATCGGCCAGGCCTTCGACGGCAGCGCCCTCGCCGACCCGCTGGCCCGCGAACTCAAGCGTCAGGGCGAACGCATCCAGGTCGATGAAAACCTGCGCACCAGCATCCCCGGCGTGTATGCCGGCGGCGACTGCACCAGCCTCGATCAGGACCTGACCGTGCAAGCGGTGCAACACGGCAAGCGCGCCGCCGAGGCGATCAACGCTCAACTGATGCTCAACGTGGAGGCTGCGTAAATGGCCGATCTCTCGATTGTCTTCGCCGGTATCAAAGCCCCCAACCCGTTCTGGCTGGCCTCCGCGCCGCCGACCGACAAGGCCTACAACGTGGTGCGCGCCTTCGAGGCCGGATGGGGCGGTGTGGTCTGGAAAACCCTGGGTGAGGATCCGGCGGCGGTCAACGTGTCGTCGCGTTATTCGGCGCATTACGGCGCCAACCGCGAAGTGCTGGGCATCAACAACATCGAACTGATCACCGACCGCTCGCTGGAAATCAACCTGCGGGAAATCACTCAGGTGAAGAAGGACTGGCCTGACCGCGCGCTGATCGTGTCGTTGATGGTGCCGTGCGTCGAAGAGTCGTGGAAACACATCCTGCCGCTGGTGGAAGCCACCGGTGCCGACGGCATCGAGCTGAATTTCGGCTGCCCCCACGGCATGCCGGAGCGCGGCATGGGCGCGGCGGTCGGTCAGGTGCCGGAGTACGTCGAGCAGGTCACGCGCTGGTGCAAGACTTACTGCTCGCTGCCGGTGATTGTCAAACTCACCCCGAACATCACCGACATCCGCGTCGCCGCCCGCGCCGCACATCGGGGCGGCGCCGATGCGGTGTCGCTGATCAACACCATCAACTCGATCACCAGTGTCGACCTCGAACACATGGTCGCCCTGCCCACCGTCGGCAGCAAAAGCACCCACGGCGGTTATTGCGGCTCGGCGGTCAAGCCGATTGCACTGAACATGGTCGCGGAAATCGCCCGTGACCCGCAGACTCAAGGCCTGCCGATCTGCGGCATTGGCGGCATCGGCAGTTGGCGCGATGCGGCGGAGTTCATCGCGTTGGGCAGCGGCGCGGTGCAGGTGTGCACGGCGGCGATGCTGCATGGTTTCCGGATTGTCGATGAGATGAAGGATGGTTTGTCCCGCTGGATGGACAGTCAGGGTTACGCCAGCATCGCCGAGTTCTCCGGGCGTGCGGTGGGCAACACCACGGACTGGAAGTACCTGGACATCAACTATCAGGTGATCGCGAAGATCGATCAGCAAGCGTGTATCGGATGCGGGCGTTGCCACATTGCTTGCGAGGACACCTCACACCAGGCGATCAGCAGCCTGAAACAGGCCGATGGCACGCACAAATATGAAGTGATCGATGATGAGTGCGTGGGGTGCAATCTGTGCCAGATCACTTGCCCGGTGGCGGATTGCATCGAGATGGTGCCGATGGAGACAGGGAAGCCGTTCCTGGACTGGAATCATGATCCGAGGAATCCCTACCATGTCAGCCCTTGAGGACAGCGGCGTCTGAGCCGACGCTTTCGCGAGCAGGCTCGCTCCCACCTTTGGAATGCATTTCCCTGTGGGAGCGAGCCTGCTCGCGAAGAGGCCAGCCCGGCCACCACAAGACTCAGGGCTCCAAACCTATCCCCCGCAAAATCACACTCGTCACCGTCTGCACCGCCCGCTCGAACTGCATGTCCGACAACGGCTGGTGCTCATTCAAAATATTCACCTGATGATCAAAGTCGGCATAGTGCTGGGTCGACGCCCAGATCATATACAGCAGGCTCGACGGTTCCACCGGCAAAATCCGCTTGTCTTCCACCCACTGACGGATCTTCGCTTCCTTCATCTTCGCCCAGTCATAGAGGCTCACATCCAGCGCTTCACCCAGCGTCGGCGCGCCGTGGATAATTTCGTTGGCCCAGACTTTCGAGCCGTAGGGCCGGCTGCGCGAGTGGTTCATCTTGGCGCGGATGTAGCTGCTGAGCACCACACGGGGATCATCGAACATCTCGAAGCACAGCGCGTCCTGCTTCCACACTTCCAGCAGGTCGAACAGCACGGCGCTGTACAGCTCGCTCTTGGTTGAAAAGTAGTAATGCAGGTTGGAGCGCGGCAGCTGCACTTCGGCGGCGATGTCAGCCATGGCGGTGCCGCCGAAGCCTTTTTCGGCGAACACTTTTTCCGCCGCCAGAAGGATTTTCTCGACATTGCTGCGGCGGATTTCGATCTTGTGATTGCCCATGAGGGCTCCCTGAAGACAACGTTGTTGAAGACTAGCATCCGCTCTGGGCAAGGGGCGACAGGCGAGAACGATTCTTCACACACTTGGGCTTTTTTCTGGTTTAGGATCGCCCCCCTTCACCCTGTCAGACGCTGAAGGATCCTGTCGATGAACATTCGCAAGCGCATCGCCGCTGACGACCCGCAACTTGCCGACCTGTGGGAACGCTCGGTCCGCGCCACCCATGATTTTCTTCCGGAAGATGACATTCACCGGTTGTTCCCGCTGGTGCGTGACGCCTACCTGCCCGCGCTGGATGTCTGGGTCTTCGAGAACCCCGACCGTTCCCCGGCAGGTTTCATCGCCACCGATGACGACACCGTGCAGATGCTGTTCATCGACCCGGCCCGGCGTGGCCAAGGTATCGGCCGCCGCTTGCTCAATCATGTCCGCCGCCCTCTGCTGAAGGTCGACGTCAATGAACAGAATCCGCAGGCCCACGGCTTCTACCGGCACTACGGATTCGAAGACATCGGCCGCTCAGCACTCGACGGCGAAGGCCGGCCTTTTCCGGTCATTCACATGCGCCTGAAAGCCCTGTGATCCTCTCTCTATACTCAGCCCGCCATTTCACTGAAAGGAACCTGCCCATGTCGATGAAGCAACTGCTCACTGCCAGCGCCCTGCTGGCCTCGCTGGTCGTCACTTCCCAGGCGTTCGCCCATGCTCACCTGAAAGGCGAAACCCCGGCCGCCGACAGCACCGTCGCCGCGCCTGCGGATTTGCGCCTGGTGTTTTCCGAAGGCGTCGAAGCCGGCTTCACCAAAGTCATCCTGACCCACGACGGCGCGCCGGTGAAGATCAAGCCGCTGACCACCGAAGGCGACAGGAAAACCCTGATCGTCACCCCCGAAGCACCGTTGACCGCTGGCGAATACAAGGTTGAATGGCACGCGGTGTCGGTCGACACGCACAAGAGCGAAGGCGCCTATCAGTTCAAGGTTGGCCAGTAATTCATGAATGACGCGCTGGTGCTGTGCCGGTTCCTGCATTTCATCGTGGTGTTGATGCTGTTCGGGGCCTGGCTGTTCCGGCCCCTGCTGCTCAAGGGTGAAGCGCTGGCGCTGGATCGACACCTGGCGCGGCTGGCTCGTTGGTTGGCGGCGATCGCCCTGGCCAGCGGCGTTGCCTGGGCGTTGCTGATCACTGCGAGCATGGCCGGTTCAGCCGCTGCGGCGTTCGATCCGGACACTGTCGAGCGGGTGTTGGGCCATACGTTTTTTGGCCAGGTGTGGCGCTGGCACCTGCTGATCAATGCACTGTTGCTGGCGCTACTGTTTACGCCCTGGCGTTCGAGCCAGCCATTGCGGCTGGGCCTGAGCGCGTTGCTGCTGATGACCCTCGCGCCGGTCGGCCACGGGGCGATGCTCGACGGTTTCAGCGGCCAGATGTTGATCCTCAATCAGGTCATTCACCTGACCTGCGTCGGCGCCTGGCTCGGTGGGTTGTTGATGCTGGTGGCGATTCTGCGCCAGTCCGGCGAAACGGTGCGCTACGTCTTGCAGCGGTTCAGCGGGATCGGCTATGTGTTGGTTGCCGGCCTGCTGATCACCGGATTGATCAACGTGCGTGTTCTCACCGGCCAGTGGTGGCCGACGCCGTTGTTCTCGGGATTCGCCCTGATCCTGTTGATCAAGGCCTGGCTGGTGCTCGGGATGCTGGGGCTGGCGCTGTTCAATCGCTTGCGCATCCGTGATTGCGAACAGCGCGTCGATACCCTCAAGCGCAGCGTGATGCTGGAGTGGCTGCTGGGGATCGGTGCCGTGGCGGCGGTTTCCGTGCTCGGCACCCTGCCGCCAATGATTGCGGTCTGAGGTCAGTGTTTCTGAGTATCACCCTTCGCCGTATCGATGCTGACCACCACCGACATCCCCGGCCGCAAGCGCTCGATTTCCTGTTGGTCCGGATCGATGGTCACTCGCACCGGCACACGCTGGGCGATCTTCACGAAGTTGCCGGTGGCATTGTCGGCCTGCAATAACGCGAACTCCGAACCAGTGCCGGGCGAGATGTGCTGAACGTGTCCGGTGAATCTGCGATGGTTCAGCGCATCGACGGTGAAGCTCACCGGTTGCCCGACCCGCACGTTATCCATCTGGGTTTCTTTCATGTTGGCAATCACCCACTTCTGGTCCGGCACCAGCGCCATCAGTTGCGCCCCGGAATTGACGTAGGCACCCAGACGCACGCCGATCTGCCCGAGCTGACCGTCACGCGGGGCAATGATGCGGGTGTTGGACAGGTCGATTCGCGCCAGTTGCACGGCGGCCTCGGCACTGGCCACTGCGGCCTCCAGCGAGCCACGATTGACGATCACGGTTTGCAGATCCTGCCGGGCGATTTCCAGATTGGCCTTGGCCTGGGCCACCGATGCAATGCTTTGCGCGTTGGCGGCCAGCGCCACGTCCATCTCGCGTTTGGACACCGAGCCGTCATTGACCAGCGCCGTGTTGCGGCGCAGGTCCGCCTCGCTTTTGCGCAACTGCGCCTCGCTGTCGGCCACCACCGCCTGACGCAACTTGATGGTCGCCTCGGCGCTGTTGCGCTGCTGCACCACATTGGCCAGCGCAGCCTTCTGCACCGCCAGTTGCGCCAGCGACTGATCGAGACGTTGCTGATAGATGCGGTCATCGAGACGCACCAGCAAATCCCCTTGCTTCACAAACTGGAAATCCTGCACCGGCACTTCAAACACATAGCCACTGAGCTGCGGGCCGATGATCGTCACCTGCCCGCGCACCAGGGCGTTTTCAGTGGTCTCCACCGCGCTGCTGAACGGCGGCAACTGCCAGGCATAGAGCACGATCAGCACACCGACGATGGCGACCCCGGCAAAGCCCAGCGACGAGATGATCCGCACCCGCAACGACCGCGGCTCGGTATTCGGTGATGACGGCGGCGCCACGCCTTCAGGGGTGGCGGCAATGGCATTGGTGGTCGTGGTAGTCGGTTCGGTCATGAAGAAGTGGCACCGCTGGAAGGTACGGAAGGTGTCGGGGCGACGGCTCTTGTGGTGCTGATCAGCCACAGCGCGCGGATGGAAATCCAGATCATGGTCAGGATCGCGATCACCGCGATCAGCATGAACACATCGTTATAGGCCAGTACGTTGGCCTCGCGGGTGGCGGCGTTGGCCAGGCTGCGAATGCCTTGCAGGTTGCGCAGGCTCGGGTCGCCGATCAGTGAGCCGACCGCCGAACCGCCGCTCTGCACACGAGCGGCGACGCGGGGATCGGAAAGCACCAGTTGCTCGACGATGTGGCTGGAATGAAATTTCTCGCGAACGATCTGGAACGTCCCCAGTAACGCCGCACCGATCAGGCCGCCGAGGTTGTTGCAGATCCCGAACAGCACCGAAAAGCTCACCAGATTGCGCGGATTGGTCAGCACGTTGCGGGTGCCGAGGACCATGGTCGGGCCGAGGAAAAAAGTGCTGCCGAACGCCAACAGAAACTGGCTGAAATACAGGTTCTCGGGGCGGGTCAGGTTGTTCGAGGAACTGTCGATGATCGAACCGGTGGCCATCAACGCCAGCGAGATGATCAGCGGCATCAGCAGGTGTTTCGGGTCAATGGTCAGCGCACTGGTCAGCAGGCCGGCGACGCTGCCGATCAGCATCACCACATACAGGCTATGAAGCTGTTGGCTGCTCATGTTCAGGTATTGCATAAAGCCCACGGCACCGGTGGATTGCTCCGAGGTGACCATGCGAATCAGGATCACCGCCAGTGCCAGGCGGATCATCACTGCGCTGCCGAGCCAGCGGGTCATCAGCATCGGGTTGCTGCGGTTATGTTCGATGGCCAGTCCCGCGAGAATCAGGGCAATCGACGCGGCCAGGGCGATGCCGATCCAGTCGGCCTCCAGCCACCAGTCGATCCGGCCCAGGGACAACACGGCGCACAGCAAAGCCACGCCACTGGCCAGAATCGCGAAGGTGAGGAAGTCGAGGGGTTCGAAAGTCTTGAACCGGTCACCCGGCGGCAGTTTGAGCATCAATACACAGCCCAGCGACAGCAACGCCATGCCCAATTCGAACAGATACAAGCCGCGCCATTCGGCGATCTGCAGCAAGTCTTCGGAAAACAGTCGCGCCAGTGGCAAGGCCAGTTGCGATGTACCGAGGCCCAGCACCAGCGCCTTCATCCGCCACTTGGCCGGGAACGCCTGCACCATGTAATACAGGCCCAGCGAGCTCAACGCCGCGCCGACCATGCCGTGAGCGGCACGCACGGCGATCGCCGAGTTCAGGTCATTGACAAACAAATGGCCGAACGTCACCAGCGCATACAGCACCAGAAACACCTCGGTGAACGCCCGCAGCCCGAACTGCTGGCGAAACTTCACCAGCAGCAGATTCATCGAAACGTTGGTCATCACGTACGCCGCCGGCAACCAGGCCATCTCCGCCGTGGTCGCCCCGAGCGCGCCTTGCAGGTAAGGCAGGTTGGCGACCACCAGCGAATTGCCCAACCCGCCGGTCAACGCCACCAGCAACCCCACCAGCGCATAGGCCAGACGCTTGGGGTTGGAGTGCAGCGGCGTCGAGGGGGATCCGGGCAGACTGGGCTTCTCGTGAGGCTGCCAGTTGCGCGGGGTGTATTGGTTCATTGAATGGCCTTGTACGGTGATGGCTTGAGTTTGCCGCAAAACGGCAGCCAAACACATATCCCTGTGGGTGCTTGCTCACACGGGTTTGGGGTGGATTCGTAAATTTTGTTTAAAAGTCATCTCGCCCGCAGCGGATTTTTCCCAAGCGTAGCGGATGCCAACCTTGCTGCACTTCTCAACCTGCAAGGTGCCCGTTATGACCACGCCCCGCTGGCAACGCTCCCCGCGTCTGCTGAAAAATCTACTGGCAGCCGCCCTGTTGCTGCCCACCCTCGCCTTCGCCCAGGAACGCCCGTGGCCGGATGGCGCGCAACTGGTGATTTCGGTGTCGATGCAATTCGAAACCGGCGGCCAGCCCGAGGGCGCAGAAAGTCCGTTCTCCGGCACACCGCTGCCCAAAGGCTACCCGGATCTGCCGGCGCAGACCTGGTTCGATTACGGTTACAAGGAAGGTCTGTGGCGCATGCTCGATCTGTGGGATCGCACCGGCATCAAGGTCACCTCCCACGTGGTCGGCGAAGCGGCGCTCAAGCACCCGGAACTGGCCAAGGCAATTGCCGAACGCGGCCATGAGCTGGCGGCCCACGGCATGCGCTGGGCCGACTCGTACAACATGAACTACGCCCAGGAAAAACAGTTCATCGGTGACGGCGTCGCCGCGGTAGAGAAAATCACCGGCCAACGCTCGGTGGGCTACAACGCCAACTGGCTGCGCCGCAGCCCCAACACGCTGAAGGTGCTGCAGGACCTGAATTTCACCTACCACATCGATGACGTCAGCCGCGACGAACCCTTCGTGACCATGGTTCGCGGGCGCAAATTCGCCGTGGTGCCCTACACCCTGCGCAATAACGACATCGTGCTGATCGAAGGCCGGCATTTCTCCGCCGAGCAGTTCTATCAGCAGCTGGTGCTGGAGTTCGATCGACTCTATGCAGAAGGCGCAAGCAAGCGGCGGATGATGTCGGTGAGTCTGCACGACCGCATCGGCGGCACGCCGGCAATGGTCGAGGCCATGGAGCGCTTCATCCGCTATGCGCAATCACATCCGAAGGTGACGTTCATGCGCAAGGATCAGATCGCGCAGGTGGTGCTGACCGAGAAAAACCCGCTGATCGACAACACCGAGGCAGCGTACAACCAGTGATAAAAAAATCGCAGCCAAGGCTGCGATTTTCTCTTTAACGACTCAGGCCCGCAGCAACATGTACACGGCGACGACCAGGCACACACTGGCAAATCCCACCTGCAACGTCCGCGCCGGCACCCGCGCACAGAGTTTTCGGCCAACGATCATGCCGATGATGCTGGCCACGATGAACGCCATGCCCAGGTGATCGATCCGCACCCCGGCATGAAATGCACCGATCACGCCGATGGCGGAAATCAGGCTGATGACCATCAACGACGTGGCGACGATGCCGCGCATCTGCACATCGGTCAGTTGCTTGAACGCCGGCACGATCAGGAACCCGCCACCGACGCCGAGCAGTCCGGACACCACACCGGTCACCGCCCCCAGCGCTGCGAGGGTTGCGGTGCATTTGGCGGTCCAGTCGAAACGGCCGGTCTGTTCATTGAGCATGCAGTTCTTCTGCCCCCAACTGGCGTGGCCATGATCACTCGGACCCTCTTGCTGGCGTTCGCGACGCAGCATGCGCCAGGCCACCATGACCATCAGCAGGCTGAAGAGGATCATCAGGACCTTCTCCGGCAACTGGTGCGCGAGGTAGATGCCCAGTGGCGAAAACACGGCGCCTAGCGCAGCGATCAACAGCGCCGCGCGGTAGCGCACCAGCCCATGGCGCAGACCATCGATGGCCCCGACTGCCGCCGCACTGCCCACGGCGAACAGCGCCACCGGTGCTGCCTGCGTCATCGTCCAGCCCAGACCGAGCACCAGCGCCGGTACCGCGAGAATCCCGCCACCCGCCCCGGTCAGTCCGAGGATCAATCCCATCACCACGCCAAACAGACTTGCCAGCAACATAGGGAGTACTCAGTCGACTTTGGACACACCGGTCAGCCACTCGCGGCCCTTGAGCATGCCGTTCCAGTAGAACCACGGCAGCAGGGACGCCTTCAGCCACCACGCGGAACGTCGTGGCACGGTCGGGTCGAGGGGGAAGGTCGGCAGCAATTTACCGCCGTAGCCGAACTCGGCGAGGATCACCTTGCCCTTCTCCACCGTCAGCGGGCAGGAACCGTAGCCGTCATACTTCAGCGGCAACGCCAGAGACTTGCGCTGGGCCAGCAGGTTCTCGGCGACCACCACGACCTGCTTGCGCACGGCGGCAGCGGTCTTCGCGTTGGTGGTGTTGCAGATATCGCCGAGTGCGAACACCTGCGGGTAACGCGGATGTTGCAGGCTGTGCGGGTTGACCTCACACCAGCCGGCGGCGTCGGCCAGCGGACTTTGTGCGATGAAGTCAGGGGAGACCTGTGGCGGTACGACGTGCAGCAGATCGAAGGTCTTGGCTACCTGAGTGACGTTGCCATCGGCATCCTTGACTTCGAACCACGCGGTTTTTGCCGGCCCGTCGACCTTGACAAGATTGGCGTTGAACGCGAGACGGGCGTTGTATTTTTCGATGTATTTCATCAGCGGGGGCACGAACGTCGCCACGCCGAACAACGCCGCGCCGGCCAGGTTGAATTCAACCTCGACCTTGTTCAATACGCCTGTTTTGAGCCAGTGATCGCAGGACAGGTACAGCGCCTTCTGCGGAGCGCCGGCGCATTTGATCGGCATCGCCGGCTGGGTGAACAGCGCTTTGCCGCCGCGCAGTTTCTGCACCTGATCCCAAGTGTATTGCGCGTGCTGATAACTGTAGTTGGAGGTGACGCCGTGCTGGCCGAGGCTTTCCTGCAGGCCTTCGATCTTCTCCCACGCCAGGCGCAGACCAGGACAGACGATCAGGTTCTGGTAGCTGACGGTACGTTGATCGTTGAGGGTGAGTTGGCGTGTGTCGGGATCGATGCCGGTCACGGCTGCCTGAATCCAGGTAGCCTGACGCGGTATCACCCTGTTCATCGGTCTGGAGGTGTCCCTGACATCGTAGGCCCCACCGCCGACCAGCGTCCACGCCGGCTGGTAGTAATGCTGGGCACTCGGCTCGATCACCGTGATGTTCAGGCCGGGATCGCGCTTGAGCAGGCTCGCGACAAAACCGATGCCGGCAGTGCCGCCGCCGATGACCACGATGTCCGCACTGATGGATGGGCCCCAGTGTTGATCGTTCATTGCTTGTTCCTTATTGCTGCACGCAAGGATAGCCGGGTCTATTGCGCCCAGCTTTTGAGCACGGCTCCACAGTAGAGTCCGGACAGTGTTTTCATTACCTGGATCACTTCGTGACTGGCCAGACCGTAGAAAATGTACTTGCCTTCACGACGGGTCGCGACCAGCCCTTCATCGCGCAGGATGCCCAATTGCTGGGACAGGGTCGGCTGGCGCACACCGGTCATTTTTTCCAGTTCGCCGACATTGCGTTCGCCCTGGGTCAACTGGCACAGGATCAGCAGCCGATCCTCATTGGCCAGGGCCTTGAGCAGCGAACAGGCCTTGGAGGCCGAGGCCCGCAGTTGGGCGACTTCACATTCGGTCAGACTGGATTGCATTTGCAGGATGCCTTCAACGTCACTTAAGCTGCGGACATTATGTGTTTACATAAAGTGTTGCAACCCTGACTTTCCACCTATTTGCACAGGACCCTGTCCATGCCCGCGATGATTGAAGCGTTCCTCGACCCCGCCTCCTCGACCTACAGCTACGTGGTCTACGAGGCCGCTGGCGGACAGTGCGCAATCGTCGATTCCGTGCTTGATTACGATGGTGCCGCGGGCCGTACCTGTACGGCTCAGGCAGACAAAATCATTGCCTTCGTACGAGCCCACAATCTGCAGGTGCAGTGGTTGCTGGAAACCCACGCCCACGCCGATCACCTCTCCGCCGCGCCCTATCTGCGTCGTGAATTGGGCGGCAAGATCGCGATTGGTGAATCGATCAGCAAAGTGCAGAACGTGTTCAAGGCTCTGTTCAACCTTGAGCCGGAGTTTTGCGTCGACGGCTCACAGTTCGATCACCTGTTCGCACCGAACGAGTCGTTCAGGATCGGCAACCTCAAGGCGACCGCCCTGCACGTTCCCGGCCACACCCCGGCAGACATGGCCTACCTGATCGACGGCGAGCAGATCCTGGTCGGTGACACGTTGTTCATGCCCGACGTCGGTACCGCCCGCTGCGACTTCCCCGGCGGCAATGCCCATCAACTGTTCCATTCGATCCACAAACTGCTGGCCTTCCCCGCCAGCGTGAAGCTCTACGTCTGCCACGACTATCCGCCGCAAGGTCGCGCCTCGCAGTGCCAGACCACCGTCGGCGAACAGCGCAAAAGCAATATCCATGTGCATGATGGCGTCGACGAAGCCGCGTTCGTCGATATGCGTACCAGACGTGACGCGGGGTTGGGAATGCCGACCCTGTTGCTGCCGGCGATCCAGGTCAATGTGCGGGCGGGTAATCTGCCGCCGGCGGAAGGCAATGGCGTGACGTACCTCAAGATTCCGATCAATGCGTTATAGGAAAAAGCTGCACAGGGCGTGATGGAGGAAGCTTTTCCCACATAACGCGTCGATAGCGATGAACTGGTTTAATTCCGGCCAGCAGGCAGACTTCATTGGGCAATCAACCAATGGAGTTTTTGAAATATGGATATTCGCCGCAACCATCGGGATCTGTCCCGGGATGAAAAATCCGCCTTCATCGAAGCGATCCTCAAGCTGAAAAACAACGTCGACAGCGTACTGCGCCCCGGTCAGCAGAGTCGTTACGATGACTTCGTCCAGATCCACAAGAACTCGATGGGACGGGGCAACCCGCTGGACCCCAATCCGCATGGCAATCCCCTGTTCTTTCCCTGGCACCGGATTCTGATTCGCCAGTTCGAGCTGGCCCTGCAAGCCGCTGCCAATGATCCGGGCATCACCCTGCCCTACTGGAACTGGCAACTCGGGGGGGCCGACAACCCCTTCACCTCCGATTTCATGGGGGGAAATGGCGACAACACGCTGGGGCAGCGCGTCACCGCCGGCCCGTTTTCCCGGGAGCACTCTCAATTTGAAGTGGCGGTATGGGACGAGGCACCGGGAAACACGGGCCTGCTTCGAAACCTGGGCGCAGAAGGCGCACTGCCTTCGGCAGAGGCCGTCATTTCTGCCCTTAACAGGACGCCCTACTGGCTGGAGCCCGACGGTTGGGAAAACGTTGCAGAAAGAGAGCTGCACAATCCGGTTCATGCATGGGTCGGTGGCAACATGCTACACGCGGCGTCCCCGAACGACCCGGTCTTCTTCCTGCATCACTGCTACATGGATCTGTTGTGGGAACGCTGGAAGCATCAACATCCGCGCCTCCCGGCATTCACGTCCAGGGAAGGCGATCCCGATGCCATGAATGAAACAGCACTGGTTTTCCACCCGGAGAATGAACCCGCCCCCTGGGCACAAACATTCACGGTTGGGCAGACGATCCATACGACGGAGCTGAATTATCGATATGACTACCTGTAATCCTCTCAGCGATCAGTTGCCGAGGGTCAAACCGTTCGCCGGCAACGGCAAAGCGGTCTTGTAGCGCACCTGCTTGAGTGCAAAGCTTGACCGTATGTTCGCCACGCCCGGTACCTTGGTCAGAAAGTCCATCATGAAGCGCTCGAGCGACTGAATGGTCGGCACCAGTACCCGAATCAGATAATCCGGGTCGCCGGCCATCAGGTAGCACTCCATAACTTCCGGGCGGTCGGATATCGCCTCTTCGAAATGCTGCAAAGCTTCCTCCACCTGCTTCTCCAGGCTGACGTGAATGAACACGTTCACGTGCAGCCCGAGCAGGTCGGCATCGAGCAGGGTCACCTGCTCACGGATCAGCCCCAGTTCTTCCATCGCCTTGACCCGGTTGAAGCACGGCGTCGGCGACAGATTGACCGAACGGGCCAGATCGGCGTTGGTGATGCGCGCATTCTCCTGAAGGCTGTTGAGAATGCCGATGTCGGTACGGTCCAGTTTGCGCATGAGACAAAACCACCTGTTTTTTATGTTTATGCAGAATTTCTATCTGCAAATGATCTCCAGCGCAACGAAACAGAGAGAAATATTCTTCTTGCCCGGGCCTATGATTGTTGTAGGACAAGATTTCTTTTATCGAAGAATGACTGCCAGCTCACTACAAGAAATTCACAAGATCGAGCGTAGAAGCCATGACCCAAGCGTATGAACCGCTGCGTCTGCACGTCCCTGAACCCTCGGGCCGCCCAGGCTGCAAAACCGACTTCTCCTACCTGCATCTGACCGATGCCGGCACGGTGCGCAAACCTTCCATCGACGTTGAACCGGCCGACACCGCCGACCTGGCTCGTGGCCTGATCCGCGTGCTCGACGACCAGGGCAACGCCCTCGGCCCATGGGCCGAAAACGTGCCGGTCGAGATCCTGCGCAAAGGCATGCGCGCCATGCTCAAGACCCGGATCTACGACAACCGCATGGTGGTCGCCCAGCGTCAGAAAAAAATGTCGTTCTACATGCAGAGCCTCGGGGAAGAAGCCATCGGCAGCGCCCAGGCCCTGGCCTTGAACATCGACGACATGTGCTTCCCGACCTACCGCCAGCAAAGCATTCTGATGGCTCGCGACGTGCCATTGGTCGACCTGATCTGCCAACTGCTGTCCAACGAGCGCGACCCGCTCAAGGGTCGTCAGCTGCCGATCATGTACTCGGTCAAGGACGCCGGTTTCTTCACCATTTCCGGCAACCTCGCCACTCAATTCATTCAAGGCGTGGGCTGGGGCATGGCTTCGGCGATCAAGGGCGACACCAAAATCGCCTCGGCCTGGATCGGCGACGGCGCCACCGCCGAATCGGACTTCCACACCGCCCTCACCTTCGCCCACGTTTACCGTGCGCCGGTGATCCTCAACGTGGTCAATAACCAGTGGGCAATCTCGACCTTCCAGGCCATCGCCGGTGGTGAAGCCACCACCTTCGCCGGACGCGGCGTCGGTTGCGGCATCGCCTCTCTACGGGTTGACGGCAACGACTTCTACGCGGTCTACGCCGCTTCCGCCTGGGCCGCCGAACGCGCCCGCCGCAACCTCGGCCCGACCATGATCGAATGGGTCACCTACCGCGCCGGCCCGCACTCGACCTCCGACGATCCGTCCAAATACCGCCCTGCCGACGACTGGAGCCACTTCCCGCTGGGCGACCCGATTGCCCGCCTGAAACAGCACCTGATCAAGGTCGGCCACTGGTCGGAAGAAGAGCACGCCGCCGTCAGCGCCGAGCTCGAAGCCGAAGTGATCGCTGCACAGAAAGAGGCCGAACAGTACGGCACCCTCGCCGGCGGCCAGATTCCAAGCGCCGCGACCATGTTCGAAGACGTCTACAAAGAGATGCCGGAGCACTTGAAGCGCCAGCGTCAGCAGTTGGGGATCTGACATGAACGATCACAACAACAATATTCAGTTGGAAACCGCCATGACCACGACCACCATGACCATGATCCAGGCCCTGCGCTCGGCCATGGATGTGATGCTTGAGCGTGACGACAACGTGGTGGTGTTCGGCCAGGACGTCGGCTACTTCGGCGGCGTGTTCCGTTGCACCGAAGGCCTGCAGGCCAAGTACGGCACCTCGCGGGTGTTCGACGCGCCGATCTCCGAGAGCGGCATCGTCGGTGTCGCCGTGGGCATGGGCGCTTATGGCTTGCGACCTGTCGCTGAAATCCAGTTCGCCGACTACGTCTACCCGGCGTCCGACCAGATCATTTCCGAAGCCGCCCGCCTGCGTTATCGCTCGGCCGGCGAGTTCACTGCGCCGATGACCCTGCGCATGCCCTGCGGCGGCGGCATCTACGGCGGCCAGACCCACAGCCAGAGCATCGAGGCGATGTTCACTCAGGTCTGCGGTCTGCGCACCGTCATGCCGTCCAACCCGTATGACGCCAAAGGCCTGCTGATCGCCTCCATCGAAAACGATGACCCGGTGATCTTCCTCGAGCCGAAACGCCTGTATAACGGTCCGTTCGACGGCCACCACGACCGCCCGGTAACCCCGTGGTCGAAACACCCGGCCGCGCAAGTGCCGGACGGTTACTACACCGTGCCGCTGGACGTCGCTGCCATTACCCGTCCGGGCAAGGACGTGACCGTCCTGACCTACGGCACCACCGTGTACGTGTCGCAAGTCGCCGCCGAAGAATCCGGCGTGGATGCCGAAGTCATCGACCTGCGCAGCCTGTGGCCGCTGGACCTGGAAACCATCGTCAAATCCGTTAAGAAAACCGGCCGTTGCGTCGTGGTACATGAAGCCACCCGCACCTGCGGTTTCGGCGCCGAGCTGGTGTCGCTGGTGCAAGAGCATTGCTTCCACCACCTGGAAGCGCCGATCGAACGCGTCACCGGTTGGGACACCCCCTACCCGCACGCGCAGGAGTGGGCGTATTTCCCTGGGCCGTCCCGAGTGGGCGCGGCGCTGAAACGGGTCATGGAGGTCTGAATGGGCACGCACGTTATCAAGATGCCGGACATCGGCGAAGGCATCGCAGAAGTTGAACTGTCGCAATGGCACGTCAAGGTCGGCGATCTGGTGGTTGAAGATCAGGTGCTGGCCGACGTGATGACCGACAAGGCGATGGTAGATATCCCGTCGCCAGTACACGGCAAGGTGATCGCGCTGGGCGGTCAGCCGGGTGAAGTGATGGCAGTCGGCAGTGTGCTGATCAGCATCGAGGTTGAAGGTGCGGGCAATCTGAAGGAGTCCGACAAGCCAGCTCCCGTTGCGGCGAAGGAAACACCTGTCGCACCGAAAGTTGAAGCTGTCGTTGAAAGCAAACCCGCCGCGCCACGTACGGCTGCGGTTTGCCAGGGCCCGATGGTTGCCCGTGAAGCCAATGAACGCCCGCTGGCCTCGCCCGCCGTGCGCAAACATGCGCTGGATCTGGGCATTCAATTGCGTCTGGTGCGCGGTTCCGGTCCAGCCGGTCGTGTATTGCACGAAGACCTCGAGGCTTATCTGGCCCAAGGTCAGTCGAACGCTTCGGCGCCGGTCGCCGCCGCGTACGCCCAGCGTAACGATGAAGAACAGATTCAGGTTATCGGCATGCGCCGCAAGATTGCTCAGCGCATGCAGGACGCGACTCAGCGCGCTGCACACTTCAGTTATGTCGAAGAAATCGATGTCACCGCGATTGAAGAACTGCGCGCCCATCTGAACGAAAAACACGGCGCCAGCCGTGGCAAGTTGACCCTGCTGCCGTTCCTGGTGCGCGCGCTGGTTGTCGCCCTGCGTGACTTCCCGCAAATGAACGCCCGTTACGACGACGAAGCCCAGGTCATCACCCGCCTCGGCGCGGTGCATGTCGGCGTCGCCACCCAAAGCGATGTCGGCCTGATGGTGCCGGTGGTGCGTCATGCCGAAGCGCGCAGCCTGTGGGACAGCGCGGCGGAAATCGCCCGTCTGGCCACTGCAGCCCGCAATGGCAAGGCCAGCCGCGATGAGCTGTCCGGTTCGACCATCACCCTGACCAGCCTCGGCGCCCTTGGCGGCATCGTCAGCACCCCGGTGCTGAATCTGCCGGAAGTGGCCATCGTCGGCGTCAACAAAATCGTCGAACGGCCGATGGTCGTCAAAGGCCAGGTGGTGATCCGCAAGATGATGAACCTCTCCAGCTCCTTCGATCACCGCGTGGTCGACGGCATGGACGCGGCGCTCTTCATCCAGGCCATTCGTGGCCTGCTCGAACAACCCGCGACCCTGTTTGTGGAGTGATGGCATGCAAACTCTGAACACCACGCTGCTGATCATCGGCGGCGGTCCTGGCGGTTACGTGACGGCCATTCGGGCCGGGCAACTGGGCATTTCGACCATTCTGGTCGAGGGCGAATCGCTGGGCGGCACCTGCCTGAATATCGGCTGCATTCCGTCGAAAGCGCTGATTCATGTGGCCGAACAGTTTCACCAGACTCAACACCACAACCAGCATTCGGCACTGGGCATCAGCGTTTCGGCGCCGACCCTCGACATCACCAAAAGCGTCGAATGGAAGGACGGCATCGTCGATCGCCTGACCACCGGCGTCGCCGCGTTGCTGAAGAAGCACAAGGTTCAGGTCATCAACGGCTGGGCCAAAGTCATCGACGGCAAGACCGTGGAAGTCGGCGATACCCGCATCCAGTGCGAGCATCTGGTGCTGGCCACCGGCTCGAAAAGCGTCAACCTGCCGATCCTGCCGATTGGCGGGCCAATCATCTCGTCCACCGAAGCGCTGGCACCGAAGTCGGTACCGAAACGTTTGATCGTGGTCGGCGGTGGTTACATCGGCCTGGAGCTGGGCATTGCCTATCGCAAGCTCGGCGCCGAGGTCAGTGTGGTCGAGGCGCAGGATCGGATTCTGCCGGCCTACGACGCCGAACTGACCCAACCGGTGCACGACGCGCTGAAGCAACTGGGCGTGAAGCTGTACCTCAAGCACAGCGTGCTGGGCTTTGACGGTACGTTGCAGGTGCGCGATCCGAACGGCGACACCCTGAACCTGGAAACCGATCAGGTGCTGGTGGCCGTCGGTCGCAAACCCAATACCCAGGGCTGGAACCTCGAAGCGCTGAACCTGGACATGAATGGTTCGGCAATCAAGATCGACAGCCGCTGCCAGACCAGCATGCGCAACGTCTACGCCATCGGCGACCTGAGCGGCGAGCCGATGCTGGCCCACCGCGCCATGGCCCAGGGCGAGATGGTCGCCGAGCTGATCAGCGGCAAACGCCGCGAATTCAACCCGACCGCCATCGCTGCCGTGTGCTTCACCGACCCGGAACTGGTCGTGGTCGGCAAGACGCCGGATGAAGCCAAGGCGGCGGGACTGGACTGCATCGTGTCGAACTTCCCGTTCGCGGCCAATGGCCGGGCGATGACCCTGGAATCGAAAACCGGTTTCGTGCGAGTGGTCGCCCGTCGGGACAATCATGTGATTGTCGGCTGGCAGGCGGTGGGTGTCGGGGTCTCGGAATTGTCGACCGCGTTCGCCCAAAGCCTGGAAATGGGTGCGCGACTGGAAGACATCGGCGGCACCATCCATGCGCACCCGACCCTGGGTGAAGCGGTGCAGGAGGCGGCGTTGCGTGCGCTTGGGCATGCGTTGCACCTGTAAAAAACCGCTGCGGGGGAGTTTTTTCATAAGCAGGCTAATAAATCTGCGGCTCCCCCCATCGCCCGGGCTGCGAAACCGCTCAAGAATGAAGTATTGTTGTGCCCATCCAAAAAAACGTCAGAAGCCTTGAACCGCTTCGGCGGTTGTTCAGTGATAGAGGGTGTCATGGGTAACGAAAGCATCAACTGGGACAAGCTGGGTTTTGACTACATCAAGACCGACAAACGCTATCTGTCGTACTTTCGCAATGGCGAGTGGGACAAAGGCACCCTGACCGAAGACAACGTGCTGCACATCAGCGAAGGCTCCACTGCCCTTCACTATGGCCAGCAATGCTTCGAAGGCCTGAAGGCCTATCGTTGCAAGGACGGCTCGATCAACCTGTTCCGTCCGGACCAGAACGCCGCGCGCATGCAACGCAGCTGCGCCCGCCTGCTGATGCCGCATGTGTCCACCGAGCAGTTCATCGAAGCGTGCAAGCAAGTGGTTCGCGCCAACGAGCGCTTCATCCCGCCTTACGGCACCGGCGGCGCGCTGTACCTGCGTCCGTTCGTGATCGGCGTGGGTGACAACATCGGCGTGCGTACCGCACCTGAGTTCATCTTCTCGGTGTTCGCGATCCCGGTCGGCGCCTACTTCAAGGGCGGCCTGACCCCGCACAACTTCCAGATCTCCACCTTCGACCGCGCCGCGCCACAAGGCACCGGTGCCGCCAAGGTCGGTGGCAACTACGCCGCCAGCCTGATGCCGGGCTCCCAGGCCAAGAAAGCGCACTTCGCTGACGCCATCTACCTGGATCCGCTGACCCACAAGAAGATCGAAGAAGTCGGTTCGGCCAACTTCTTCGGGATCACCCACGACAACAAGTTCGTGACCCCGAACTCGCCGTCGGTACTGCCGGGTATCACCCGTCTGTCGCTGATCGAACTGGCCAAGTCCCGTCTGGGCCTGGAAGTGGTCGAAGGCGACGTGTTCATCGACAAGCTGTCGGACTTCAAGGAAGCCGGTGCCTGCGGTACTGCTGCGGTGATCACCCCGATCGGCGGCATCAGCTACAACGACCACCTGCACGTGTTCCACAGCGAAACCGAAGTTGGCCCAGTGACCCAGAAGCTCTACAAAGAGCTGACCGGCGTGCAGACCGGCGACATCGAAGCGCCAGCAGGCTGGATCGTCAAGGTCTGATCTGACAGCCATATGCACAAAAGCCCCCATCGAGTGATCGATGGGGGCTTTTTTATTCGCCTCGCTCGCTGGCCTTCATGGCAATCCGTTTGCCCGCACGACCGGCAATTCCGCTCGCCTGTCCGTTCTGCTGCTTGCCCATTCGTGCCTGGGTAATCAATCCGGGAATCAGCTCCCCCTCCGGCAGGTTCTTCCAGAACCGCATTGGCAAATGCCCCTGCATGACTTTCTCGTTCAACCGCGCCGGGTTGAAGATGTGGCTGTAGTACGTCAGCCATAAGTCACCGTGGGGATCATCGACGTTCTGCGCCAGTTGCTGCCATTCCACTGGGCATTGGCGTTGATGGATCAGTTGTTCGCCATCGTAATAAACCCCATCACGCGGCGTGGCGATCAGCCAGCGATGACGCCCCATGCGCCCGATGAAGTGTTCGCTGGCACTGCGCAGAATGTCGTGAGCCGCTTCGTGCCACGCCACGTATTGCGGGCCCGGCAGCTCTGGCGGGCGCTCGATGAAACGCACAAACGCATGCAGATGATGGGCTTCGCGTTGCACCTGCTTGATCCGCCGTTGCAACTCGCTGCCCAGCTTGTCGCCGGCCATCATTGCCGTGCGATCGCCATGGCTGACCCGCCACAGCACTTCATAAAGCAGACTCCAACGCTGATCCCCACGGTAGCGTGATGCTTGTTCGAGGGTGTCGAGCAACGCGCGTGGAATACGCGCCTGAAACGGTCCCTGCCCTTCGGGTACCGACACGTCACTGGCAAACAGATCACTCACCCCTTCCGAAGCCCAGCTCACCAGACTCGGATCGATTTCATGGCTGAGCAGCCAGCGGGCCTGTCGGCGCCAAGTGTCGAACAGGTCGTCGCAGTCGAGATTGATCATCCCCACAGCCCCATCTGCTGCGGCATCGGCCGGTCGCGCAACTGCTGATAGAGCATCTGACTGGTGACCTCCGCTTGCTGCGGGTGATAGTCGCTGGTGATGATGAATGGCTTGGCCTTGGCCAGCACACAGCGCATGCGGGCTACGTCTTCGTAGCGAATGCGCCGCTGCCGACGCAGCTCCACCAGACGTTCGGTGGTCCGTAGGCCGATGCCGGGAATGCGTGAGATCAACGCCGGTTCGGCGCGATTGAGGTCCAGCGGAAACACCTCGCGGTTCTGCAGCGCCCAGGCCAGCTTCGGGTCAATGTCCAGCGCCAGATTGCCCGGCCCCTGAAGCAACTCACCGGCGCTGTAGCCGTAACTGCGCAACAGAAAATCCGCTTGATACAAGCGGTGCTCGCGCATCAGCGGCGGCGCCGCCAGCGGTACACTTTTCGGGCTGTCTGGAATCGGGCTGAATGCCGAGTAATAGACCCGGCGCAAACGGAAGTTGCCGTACAAGGCCTGGGCGCTGTGGAGGATGGTGCTGTCGTCGGTGTCATCGGCGCCGACGATCATCTGCGTGCTCTGTCCGGCCGGGGCGAACTTCGGGGCGCGGGGTTCGTTGAGCACGGTCTGTACGCCGGTGTAGATCGTGTTCATCGCCTGCTTGATCGAGCCGATCTGCTTCTCCGGCGCCAGGGTTTGCAGGCTGGCATCGGTGGGCAATTCGATGTTGACGCTCAGGCGATCGGCGTAACGCCCGGCCTCTTCGATCAGAGCGGGATCGGCGTCAGGAATGGTCTTGAGATGGATGTAGCCACGGAACTCATGTTCTTCGCGCAACAGCTTCGCGACACGCACCAGTTGCTCCATGGTGTAGTCCGCCGAACGAATGATCCCCGAGCTGAGAAACAACCCGCTGACGCAATTGCGCCGGTAGAAGTCCAGGGTCAGCGTCACCACTTCCTCTGGCGTGAAACGCGCCCGCGGCACGTCGCTGGAGCGGCGGTTGACGCAGTATTGGCAGTCGTAGAGGCAGAAATTGGTCAACAGGACCTTGAGCAGCGACACGCAACGCCCGTCCGGCGTGTAGCTGTGGCAGATGCCCATGCCGTCGGTGGAGCCCAGCCCGCTCCTGCCCTCGGAGCTGCGCTTGGGCGCGCCGCTGCTGGCGCAGGAGGCGTCGTACTTGGCGGCGTCGGCGAGGATGCTGAGCTTGTCGATGATTTGCATGGTACGGACTCGATACTGTTCGCATATACAGTATAGAGTCCGTCCACGGGCCACAAGCCGTAAAACGACCCTTTGTCAGTCAGACGTTTTACAGTCGAGTGTCAGCTGCGATGGTCGAGGATTTGGGCATCGGGACAGGCTGCATCGCTTCGGGCAATTGCACCCCGAACCGCGCCGCCATTTCCTTACGCCCCACCGCCGTCAACGTCAGCGCCCGACTGTCCAGATCCTGCGTCACCCATTTGCGCTTCAACGCTGTCTGCAGCAAAGCCGCTCCAAGTGATCCACCCAGATGTGGCCGACGCATGCTCCAGTCCAGGCATGGGCAGGCAAAGCGTCGACGCAGGGTCGACAAATCCCTGACCTCGACTCCCAGCCCTTCGAACAGCACCTCTCCGCTCGCGCTCAAGCGGTAGGCCTGCTCATCGGTTTCCATCAGCCAACCACCCTCCAGCAATCGGTCATGCAGCAACACCGCCAGCGTCCCGGCCATGTGGTCGTAACAGGTGCGGGCAAACTGCAGACGGTCCGGTGTATGCGGTTTGAAGGTCGGCGCAGGGCTCTGACCAATCACCATCAGCGCTTCCAGTGCCTGGGCCACGCGCTTGTCGGCGAGACTGTAATAACGATGGCGGCCCTGCACGTGCAGGCGCACCAGCGCCAGTTCCTTGAGTTTGGCCAGGTGCGCACTGGCGGTCGAGGCGCTGACGTCGGCAAGAGTCGCCAGCTCCGTGGCGGTGCGGGCGTGGCCGTCCATCAGCGAGCACAGCATTTTCGTTCGCGCCGGTTCCGCGATGGCGGCGGCCACTTGCGAGACGCCGATGTCTGGATGTTCTGCGTGCATATTTCGCTCCCGGACGAATCATCGCCCTCAAGGACTGCAGATAGTAGCAACACTTTCCCCACCGACAAGGTTGCGATCCATGGACCCGATCATCGCTGCGACTCACGCCGATCCCTATCCCTACTACGCCGAACTGCGCGCGGCGGGAGGTCTGACCTTTCATCACGAAGTGAAACTGTGGGTGGCCAGCAGTGCCCGGGCGGTTTGCGCCGTCCTGGCGAATCCGGATTGCCGGGTACGTCCGGTGCAGGAGCCGGTGCCCAAGGCGATTGCCGATGGCATGGCGGGCAAGGTGTTCGGCCAGTTGATGCGCATGAATGAAGGCGAGAGTCAGCGCTGCCCCCGTTCGGCCATTGAGCCGCCACTCGGGCTTATCAAGGACGAAGCTGTCAGGGCGCTGGTCGCCGCAAGGTTGATCACCCACGATGCCGACGGCTTATATAAGGCAATGTTTCGCGGGCCGGTGTGCGTGGTTGCGGCGCTGCTCGGATTCTCCCCGGCGCAAGCGCGAACGATCAGTGAGCTGACCGCGGATTTTGCAGCGTGCCTGTCACCGCTGAGCAATGACTTGCAACTGGCGGCAGCCCATCGAGCGGCGGAGCAATTGCACGGTGACTTCATTGAATTACTGGCAGATCCGAACCCGTTTCTCGCCGACATTCAGCAGCGCTTTTCAGGCGAAGAAGACGCACTGATCGCCAACCTCATCGGTCTCTGCTCGCAAACCTTTGAAGCCACCGCCGGACTGATCGGCAATGCGCTGGTGGCGTTGCAGCGACAGCCGGAATTACGCGACGCATCGGTAGACTCGCTGTTGGCCGAAGTCCAGCGCTTCGACCCATCGGTGCAGAATACCCGGCGGTTTGTCGCGAACACCTGCGAAGTCGACGGCGTGCGACTTGAAGCGGGCGACGTGATTCTGGTGTTGCTCGCCTCAGCCAACCGCGACCGGGCACTGAATAAAAACCCTGATCAGTTTCTGCCGGATCGCCCCAACCGCCGCAGCTTCACGTTCGGCAGCGGCCGTCACCAATGCCCGGGGCAAAGGTTGGCGCTGACGATTGCCAGCGCCACCGTAGGTGAAATCCTCGCCCATGACATCGACCTGAAGCGGTTCGTCTGGCACTACCGCCCTTCCCTCAATGGGCGGATTCCATTGTTTTGCGAGGCAACGAGTTAAGCGTTTCGCAATTCGATCGTCAGGTGCGACAACTCATGCACAGGCGCCAGTCGCTCGCGAATCGCCTCGGCCGTTACGCCCGCAGCCGCCACCACACTGACAATCGCTGCCCGCGCCTGCGGGCCGACCTGCCAGACGTGCAGGTCGCTGATGCGCACGTCGTCGGAGGTTTCCAGCAGTTCACGGATCTCTTCGGCCACCGGTTCATCGGTGGTGTCGAGCAGTACGGCGGCGCTGTCACGCATCAGGTTCCAGGCCCATTTGGCGATGACGATGGAACCGACGATGCCCATCACCGGGTCCATCCAGACCCAGCCCAGATAACGGCCGGCAAGCAGCGCGGCAATCGCCAGCACCGACGTCAACGCGTCCGCCAGTACATGCACGTAGGCTGAACGCAGGTTGTTGTCGTGATGATGGTGATGACCATGATCGTGGCGATGGCCGTGGTCATGATGACCGTGATGGCCGGCCAGCAGAAAAGCGCTGAGCAGGTTGACGCCCAGACCGACCACGGCGATCAAGGTTGCTTCGCCGAACGCCACACTGGTGGGCTCGAACAGGCGGAAAATCGACTCCCCGGCAATGCCCAGCGACACCAGCCCCAGCACCATGGCCGAGGCAAAACCCGCCAGATCGCCGACCTTGCCGGTGCCAAAACTGTAACGGCGGTTGTTGGCGTTACGACGGGCAAAACCATAGGCCGCCGCCGCGATGCCAAGGGCGCCGGCGTGGGTCGCCATGTGGAAACCGTCGGCCAGCAGCGCCATGGAACCGGTGAGGTAACCGGCGGCAATCTCGCCGATCATCATCACAAAGGTCAGGACCACCACCCACAGGGTGCGACGGGCGTTTTCATCGTGGGAGGCGCCAAGAAACTGGTGGTCATGGGAAAAATCATCAGCCTTGAGAGTCATGATTTTGGTACTCACTTGGAATAACGGCGGATGGCTTGCAACAACTCTTCCACGCCCTGGGCGCGGGCTTCGTCGCTAAGGTCGGGATGGGCGACATGCTCGCGGGCGTGGGCCTCGATGAACTGCTCCATCAAACCATTGACCGCGCCGCGAATCGCCGCCATCAGGTGCAACGTCTTGGCACAATCGGCCTCGGACTCCAGCGCCCGTTCAACCGCCTGAACCTGCCCGGCAATACGCCGGACCCGATTGAGCAACTCGCCTTTGTGTTCGTGCGTGTGCGACATACCTATACCCCCTACCCCTATATGGCGAGCATAGTCGCTGTTCGGATCGAAAGGGGCAAGGCCTGCTTTCGACCGTCTGTCGCGGCTTGAAATTTTGATGTGGAAGAATGAGGCGGCGCGTCACACGGCGCCGCTTCTGGAAGGTTTGTCAGAGGCGTTGAGAACCCTCGACTGTCAGGCCCATTGCAGTGGCGGGGACGACGAGAAGCAGAGGTCTACGTCCAGTTGGGCTGCGGCCGACAGGTTGACCAGCGCATCGAGAGAGAACTTGTCGACTTTGCCGTTGAGTACGTCGTTGAGGCGCGGCTGCGTGATGCCGAGACGTTTGGCCGCCTCTTTCTGCGGAAGCTCCCAGGCTCGAATCGTTTCGCACAGCGTGCGCATCAGTTTGGCCCGTAGGCGCATGTTGGCCGCTTCCTGCGGCGTGTCTTCCAGTGCATCCCAGACGCTTGCGAAACGCTGGGAAGAGTTTTGATGATCCGTCATGGTTCAACCTGTTTCCTTGTGCTGGATGTGCCATGCAGGCTATATCGAAATCGATATAAATCAAGTTTGAATTGGCTTATCTGACATTTGGTATCACAAAGCAGAAATTCGCGAGTCGGCACACTTGATAAGCCGACACAGCCCCCCCTTTGGGAGCGAGCTTGCTCGCGATGGCGGACTGAAAAATGACGCATCATTTTGCCTCCATCCGGGAGGCTACATTGCCTTGCGCCTTTGCCTACAACTACGCCAGAATCCGCCGGCTTGTGCGGTTTTGAGGGCGTCGGTAACTTGATTCGCATCACTGAATGGTCAGTGAACGGGTTTAGTCGCTCGATGATTTCTCAAAACTTTACATGTGCTCCAGACAAGTCAGGTGACCTTCATCTGCACTCTATGGCGGCTGTGTGCAGGGCACCCTCGGGTGCGCCGGTTTTGGGAAGTCGCCGGTCGACTAACCTGCGTACAGCTGCCACCTATTCGTTTAGTCGCGAGGTGGTGTCGGCATCACTTTGAGGCTTTCCCGAATGTTCAAATACGTACCCGATCCACCCGAAAAAGACGCTCCCAACGAGTCCGACCCGACTTCGCCCTACTCGTCCACCGACTCAAAGAAACTCCACGAAGCCGCCGAGCGCGCTCTCGACCACTACCTGAAACCCACCGCCCCGAAACAGCACTGCCCCGGCCGCATGTTCCTCATCGCCCCCCACATCGATCAACATGCCTTGCTGGCCCACGCCTGCGAATCGATGGCCTCGGCCAGCGTGATGCTCAGCGACTTCGCCGCGCTGTTGGACCCGCCCTACCGCAGTACCGTCCTGGGCATCGCCCAAGTGGTGATGTGTGGCGAACTCGCCGTGAACCGGGCGCTGGACACTCTCGATGCCACGACCTGAGGAACACCCCATGGAAAGCAAATCCGATGCACACGTCGTCGCCGCCCTGATCTCCATCGGCCTCAACGAGAAAGACAGCCAATGGGCCGTAAAGGCCTGTCTGCTCCTGCTCGAAAGCGAGAGAAAATCCATCGTCACCGCCGCCCTCGAGGCCCTCGTCCAGCTCGCCCGCGATCACGGCAAACTGGACCGGGACCGCGTAATGCCGGCACTTCACAGCGTCAAACGCAGATTTCCGAGCCTGACCAGCACGGTTGCCGCGACGCTGGATGAGATGGCGATGGCTGCGTAATACCCGGGGCGCAAGGCAAGAAAAAACCCGCTGCCTTCGTTGAAGGAGGCAGCGGGTTTTGTGTTTACAACTCATAAGAAATCGCTCCACGGATCTTGCCGAGAGCGTTATTTTGTAACAACCGCTTGAGCTTCAGAACCGTCCTACATCTTTCAAATGCTCATTCAGATAGCGTTCCCAACGCTTTAAAAGTTGGAACAAGGACGCTCATGGCTCGAAAATCAGATATTCCCCGAATACAAAATCCCCCCTCAGGCGACGGGCACCACATCACTACCCGCTATATGACTGCTACCGAACTGGCAGAGCAGGACACCAGACAAAAAAAGTACGACGAGATGCAGGCCAGGCAACAAGCCTACGAAGATCGCTTTCTTCGGCAGTCTCAACAACCGAATCAACACAGCGCCCTAGGGTGTGTATTTACCAAGAGCTGCAACCTCCCCGACGGCGTCATCAATCATGAAAGCCCCGCAGGGTTTATCCCGGTCGAACGACTGGCTGACTTTGGAGCATTCACCTTGCTCGGTGGCCGCGAATTAGATGCGGCGGGAAATATCCCCCTTAAAAGAATAGGTGGTGCCAAGTTACCGTCTGCTATAGGCACGCTTCTCTTGGGAGGCTCGGCTTCTATTGGCACCAGCACAAGCGCCATATCCAGTGTGGGCGCAATCACGGGCGGTGTTGCCGCAGGTGCTTTGGCGGGCATGGTTGCACTTTTGTGGCCATCCAATCTTGGTGACAGTTCACTCTATACCGAAGAACAGCTCAGATCGCTGAAGGAAGGCCGAACACGTATTCGACTACAGGTAGAGCAACAGCCCGATGGCAGTCTCAAAGGGTACGGGTACAACACTCAAAAGCGTCCTGACTGGGAAATGATTCCGGTTGTGCAGTTCACCGCCCAAGGCTCTCGCCAAGTGGCTGACTTTGGCAATGGTGCCACGTTGACCTGGACGCCTGCCGTCGATTCATCCAGCACCTCGGGTATCCCACCGCTGGAAGGTGCCCCACAAACACCGACTATCTGGATTTATCCGCCGACTGAGCAAGCAGACAAAATCATCGTCAACCCGATCTATCCGTCAGAGTACGAGGATTTCATCCTTGTGTTTCCGGCTGACTCCGGGGTGCAGCCTCTGTATGTTGTGCTTTCCAGGCCAGCACTGGGCGGTGATATCAAATACCACAGGCCCCCACGGACACTGCCCGCATTCCCGGATGCCCAGCCAGTCAAATCAAAGAGCAGCGTTCAGGGTGGAGGAGGCAAGCGAAGCCGCTGGAAGGACCGGAAGGGGCGAATATATGAATGGGATAGCAAGACTGGCGCTATTGAGCTTTACAACAAACAAGGCAAACACCTTGGTGAATTCAACCACGAAACCGGTGAACAAATAGATCCCGCAGATCCCGAGAGATCTACCCCGAAGTAATACAGGAGGCTTTTAATGTTTTTATGGATAAGTGGCTTTTTGAAAGGTGATGAAGAGGACGATTCTTTGAAGTTTGAACTGACAGTAAGGCCTGAGGCTGAAGCTGCGGTTCTGGCTTTGCTGGGTTGGGAAAGCTTGGAAGAAAGCGAGGCCGGAGAATGGTTCTTGAATGAAGGTCAGGCCCGGAAAATTGCTTCAATTCTTAATGAACACCTACCAACTGAACTAGATCTTTTTATCGGAGTTCGGGAATAGTTGAGTCTTTCCTATCAAGAACCAACAGTGAGCCACGATGAAGCAGTGAGGCTTCTTGAAAGCGGCGTGAAAAGGAATGTTGTCGCTGGATTGATTTCTATTGGTTTGAACGAATCAGACAAAGTCTGGGCTCAGCAAACCTGCCTGAAGTATTTCGCCAGCAACAATGAGTCAATTGTCACCTCCGCCATTACCGCTCTCGGCCACATCGCTCGCAGGCACGGCGAGCTGGACAAAGATGCCGCCCTCTCAGCACTGGAAGAAGTAAAGACAAGATTCCCCTCGCTGGAAGGCGTGATCGCAGACACGCTTGACGATATTGAGGCATTCACCTGACTCATCGAGTCCTTGCATGCCGAACGTTGTGATCAGGGGTTTCCCTCATCACAACGCACTCGTCCCGCGAGATTCAATCCTCCCGCGTCAAAACCTCCAGCAACTCAATCTCAAACACCAGATTCGAATTCGGCGGAATCTTGCCCATCGTCCGCTCGCCATAACCCAGATGCGCCGGCACCAGCAGTTTGCGCTTGCCACCCACCTGCATGCCCATGATCCCTTGGTCCCAACCCTTGATGACCCGGCCCGTGCCGATCACGCACTGGAACGGTTTGCCCCGGCTCCAGGAGGAGTCGAACTCAGTGCCATCTTCCAGCCAACCGGTGTATTGGGTGGTGATCAATGCGCCTTTGACGGCGGCTTTTCCGTCGCCGGGCTGAAGATCGATTATCTGCAGTTCATCATTCATAACATTCACTCTATTGTTCCGCTGGCCGCCGTTTTCCCAGAAATGCCGGCCCTTGGCAACCGTTTGACCCCACGCTGGCCGTGACGGATGATGGCCACCCGCTACCAATCCTGATCGATACGCCATGTCAGCACCGCTCGAATGACTCAACTCTGGATCAGCCTCGCCATTGTCGTTGTGTTGATGGTCGTGATCGCCGTGCTGATCCGCCGGGAGCGTGCCCTGCGTCGGCAGCTCGACGAATACCGTGAACTGCTCACCCGCGCCGCCGAAGGCCAGAACATCCACCAGGATGGCGATGCCGAACGCTTCAAGCGCAGTCAGTATTTTGCGCGGATCGGCACCTGGGACTGGGAAGTCGACACGGATCGACTCTATTGGTCCGACGCGATCTTCGGCATGTTCGGGTTCAAGATCGGCGAAGTGACGCCTTCCTACGCCCTGTTCTGCTCCTGCGTCCACCCGGACGACCGCGCCAAGGTCCGTGCCGGGGAATTGCGTTGTCTGGAAACCGGTGAAAACCACGACGAGGAATACCGCGTGGTCTGGCCCGACGGCACGATTCGCTGGCTGAGGGAAACCGGCAACGTGGTGAAGAACGATCATGACGCGATGATCAAGATGATGGGCGTAGTGCGCGATATCACCGAAGAGAAGGCCTCGGCCAGTTACCTCCAGCACCTGGCCCACTTCGATCCGCTGACCGGTTTGCCCAATCGACTGGTGCTGGAAGAACGCCTGTCGGAAGCGCTGGAACATGCCCGCGCTACCGAGACCCGGGTGGCGCTGGTGTTTGTCGATCTCAACGGTTTCAAAAGCATCAACGACCGTTACGGTCATGCCGCCGGCGACCGCGTGCTGATCACCACCGCCACGCGTCTGAAACGCATCCTGCGGGTCAGCGACACCGTCGCGCGCATCGGCGGTGACGAATTCGTGGTCATCCTGCAAGGCCTCGCCCCCGGCCTGAATCTGCAGGACGAAGCCCGCAGCATCTGCCAGAAAATCTTCATCGAACTGTCCCCACCCATCACCATCGGCAACGAACAACGCCACATCGGCACCAGTCTCGGCGTCGCCGTCTTCCCCGACCATGCGCCGACCATGGACCGGCTACTGCACATTGCGGATCTGGCGATGTATGAGGCCAAGCGCAGCGGGAACAATCAGTATCGTTTGGGTGGCGGACAGGCGCTGAGCCATAGCCGGGTTGACTGAATCTCAGCGCCCGGGTGTACCGAACACGACGCCATTGAATGTATGAGTGCAGCACTGACAGTTGGGCGTCATATCCTCTGCCTTGAGGTTGGGATTGACGATTTGCAGGCGCTTCTGTTCATCGACATACAGACCATTGAAGAAACTCGACTCACCGAGTCGCACTATTTCTTCCCGGTCACTTTCAAGCACAGCGACCATCCAGAAAACCGGCTCCTGCCGATCCAGCCGCGACACAGCCTCACTGAAAATCTCGTCCCAATCACCACCGACACGCGACAGCAAAAACCGAAACAACGGCGTGTAATCGTAGCCATGATGCTTGATGCCATGCATCGAGCCGCGTGTAGCCTCGCTGTGGATTTCAGCCTTGGTGTTTCGCTGATGCCGATAATGCCCGCCCGGGTTGTTGCGCCAGACGTTGTGGGCCGTGGTGTTTTCTTTGCGGTAGAGGGGTTTCTTTTCCAACGAATTGCTCCTGACATCCAGCCACTCGAAACGCCCCTCGCGTTTTACCGGAACGGCGCTCGAATGCAATCAACCGTCCATGGCCAATTGTTGCTTGAGGTCAGCGCTCCACCGGCTGAATCGCCACAATCGTCCCGTTGGTGATCATCACCATCACGTATTTATCGTTGATCTGCACCCACTGCGCCTGTGGCTCAGGCTGTTTGAGCCCTTTCTGTTTCCAGTTTTTGATGGCTTTTTCGCTGCGCTGATAGATGTCCGGGGCGCGGTCGTTGACGTTCAGTTCGCGGTTGCCGGTCGGTGAGTGTTCGACAGTGTCGTTCGAGGGTTGCGCCGCTTGAACGAGTGGGTTGATCCCGGCGATGCCGGCGACGAGGGCCAGGCTGGCGATCAGGGTCTTGTTGTTCATCGGTGAACCTCCTTCAGATGTGTGATACCAGAACTCCGACTGCGGGGTTCGGGAATCATTCCTTGTTTTTTGATGATGGCGGAGTCGAAAGTATAGCTGCCCACTGCGCGTATTGATCCGTCTTGCACATCAATCCATGCCAACAATGCAATTAACAAATCGATCCCTGCGCGCCACTATCCGCCCCAATAAGAACCGTGCGCCGCCTCCCCGTCGCGCACGTCATAAAAGCGGTGGAGTATTTTTTGATGACAGCCTCAATCCCACACGGCGGCTCGCGGGCCGGCGCCATTTTCCGGGTGACCTCGGGTAACTTCCTCGAACAGTTCGACTTCTTTCTGTTTGGTTTCTACGCCACGCAGATCGCGGCGGTGTTCTTTCCGGCGAGCAGTGAGTTCGCTTCCCTGATGATGACCTTTGCAGTGTTCGGCGCAGGCTTTTTGATGCGTCCGCTGGGGGCTATCGTGCTCGGCGCGTACATTGATGACGTCGGTCGGCGCAAAGGTTTGATCGTGACGCTGTCGATCATGGCCAGCGGCACGATATTGATTGTGCTGGTGCCGGGATACGAAACCATCGGTCTGTTTGCCCCGGCGCTGGTGTTGATCGGAAGGCTGTTGCAAGGCTTCTCCGCCGGCGCGGAATTGGGCGGGGTTTCGGTGTATCTCTCGGAGATCGCTACACCCGGTCGCAAAGGTTTTTTCACGGCCTGGCAGTCGGCCAGTCAGCAGGTGGCAATCGTCGTCGCTGCTGCGCTCGGTTATGGCCTGAACCAATGGATGGCGCCGCAAGCCGTCGCCGATTGGGGCTGGCGGATTCCGTTTTTCGTCGGCTGCATGATCGTGCCGTTCATCTTCTTTCTGCGCCGTAATCTGGCGGAAACCGAAGAGTTCGCCGCCCGCAAACATCGTCCGAGCATGAAGGAAGTGTTCCGCACCCTCGGCCAGAACTGGGGCGTGGTGCTGGGCGGGATGTTGATGGTTGCCCTGACCACCACCGCGTTCTATCTGATTACCGTGTACGCGCCGACCTTCGGCAAAACCGTGCTGCACCTGAGCACATCGGATGCGTTGCTGGTGACTCTGCTGGTGGGCGTTTCCAACTTCTTCTGGCTGCCGATTGGCGGCGCATTGTCTGATCGCGTCGGCCGCCGTCCGGTGCTGATCGCCATGTCGTTGCTGGCCCTGGCCACGACGTATCCGGCGCTGTCGTATCTGGTGCAGGCGCCGAGCTTCAGCCACATGCTGCTGTCGCTGTTGTGGCTGTCGTTTATCTACGGTCTGTACAACGGCGCAATGATTCCGGCGCTGACCGAGATCATGCCGGTGGAGGTGCGGGTGGCCGGTTTCTCCCTGGCCTATAGCCTCGCCACTGCCGTGTTCGGCGGTTTCACTCCAGCAATGTCGACCTTCCTGATTGAGTACACCGGCGACAAAGCCGCACCGGGTTACTGGATGAGCATCGGCGCACTGTGTGCATTGTGCGCGACGCTTTATCTGTATCGCCGGGCCGGCGGTCGCCTGCAACCTGTTACTGCCTGAGAACATCACCATGAAGAAACTGTTTACCGTTACAGCCCTGCTCGCCGGCCTGGCGTTCAACGTTGCCGCCCAGGCCGAAGAACTGCGGGTCATGACTTCCGGCGGCTTCACCGCCGCCTACAAGATCCTGGGGCCGAAATTCGCTGCCGCCACCGGCAACACGCTGGACACCCAACTCGGCCCGTCGATGGGCAAGGCGCCGGAGGCGATCCCCAATCGCCTGGCGCGTGGCGAACCGGCCGACGTGGTGATCATGGTCGGCTACGCCCTCGACGACTTGATCAAGCAAGGCAAGGTCGACCCGGCCTCCCGTGTAGAACTGGCGGACTCGCGAATCGGCCTGGTGGTGCGCGAAGGTGCATCGAAACCTGACATCAGCACCGTCGATGCCCTGAAGAAAACCCTGCTTGATGCAAAATCGGTGGCCTACTCCGACAGCGCCAGCGGCGTGTACATCGAGCAGCAACTGTTCAAGAAACTGGGTATCGAAGATCAGCTGAAACCGAAGGCTAAGATGATCCCGAAAATCCCGGTCGGTTCTGTGGTCGCGACTGGCGACTATCAACTGGGCTTCCAGCAGGTCAGCGAATTGCTGCCGGTGCCGGGGGTGAGTTTTGTGGCCAAGATCCCGGAATCGGTGCAGTCGGTGACGCGCTTTGCGGCAGGGATTCCGGTGGGTGCGCAGCATCCGCAGGAAGCCAAGGCGTTGCTCGCTTATCTGGCCGCACCCGCCGCCCAGCCTGACGTACAAGCCACCGGTCTGGATTCGGTCAAGCGCTGACCGTCGGCGGCTGGACTTTCATTTCCACCACCAGCCGCTCCAGTTCCAGTGCCGCCGGGGTCAGCGTACGACCCCGGCGTTTGATGATGCCGACGCTGCGCATCACTTGCGGATCGATCAGCGGCACCCGCGTCAGGATCGGATGATCCGCCGCCGGCATCGCCATCAGCGGCACCGCCGCCACACCCAACCCTGCTTCCACCAGACCGATCATGGTCGTCACATGCCGCGTCTCGCAAATACTCGGGCGTTGCGGAACCACTTTGGCCAAGGCCTGATCCAGCAGAAAACGGTTGCCCGAGGTCTTGTCCAGCGAGATGTAATCCTGCCGGTAAAACTCGTCCCAGGTCACGCTGCTGCGCCCGGCCAGCGGATGGTCGCGGCGACAGGCAACCACGTAGCTCTCCTGTACCAGCGGATCGAAATCCACACCCGCCTCCTGAGTGCCCATGAAACTCAAACCGAAATCCGCCTCGCCGTTGACCACCGCCGTCAGTACATCGTGAGCGCTGGAATCGAGGACTTTGACTTTGATTCGCGGGAACTGCTGGTGATAGCGGGCAACCACTCGCGGCATGAAGTAATACGCCGCCGACGGCACGCAAGCGACGGTGACGTGACCCTGCCGGTTCGAAGCGACTTCGCTGATGCCGAGCAACGCCACGTCCAGGTCATCCAGCAAACGCTCGACGCTGGGCATGAAGCCGCGCCCGGCCTGGGTCAGGCTGACCTTGCGTGTGGTGCGTTCGAACAGCTTCACGCCGAGGGCGTCCTCGAGTTTTTCGATGCGCCGGCTCAGGGCCGGTTGCGAGATACGCACGGTGTCGGCGGCCTTGCGGAAACTGCCCTGCTCGACCACGGCGCGAAAGGCTTGCAGGTCGTTGAGGTCGAAGTTGATAGCCATGGGAAACTCGGGAGGAATTGATTCGCTGAGGCTATGAATGTAACCAATTGATGCAAATTATTACAGGAGCACATGTGCTCAATCAGGGTCTGCGGTAGATCTGTAATCGTTTCAGCCTTTATCCTTGTCGCCCCCCGCCGTACCGCGTTACTGGAGTTCCGCTCATGCCCCATGAAGGCAATCTGTTGCAAGCCGCTGTCGTGTTTCTCTTGGCCGCCGTGCTCACCGTTCCCCTGGCCAAGCGCCTGCAACTGGGCGCGGTGCTCGGTTACCTGTTTGCCGGGGTGATCATCGGCCCGTCGGTGCTGGGCCTGATCGGCAATCCGCAAAGTGTCAGCCATATCTCGGAACTGGGCGTGGTGCTGCTGTTGTTCATCATCGGTCTTGAGCTGTCCCCGCGACGCTTGTGGGTGATGCGCAAATCGGTGTTCGGCGTGGGTCTGGCGCAGGTGCTGCTGACCGGTTCGGTGATTGGCGTGCTGGCGTTGTCGATGTTCGGCCAGCCGCTGAACAGCGCGATTGTGCTGGGCCTGGGTCTGGCGCTGTCGTCTACCGCGTTCGGCTTGCAAAGTCTGGCTGAACGCAAAGAGCTGACCAGCCCCCACGGCCGTCTGGCCTTTGCGATTCTGCTGTTCCAGGACATCGCCGCGATCCCGCTGATCGCCCTTGTGCCGATGCTCGCGGGGGTCGATCACCACACCAGCACCGCCGACGACGTGCGTCACAGTTTGCAGGTGCTCGGCGGCATCGCCGTGGTGGTGATCGGCGGACGTTATCTGTTGCGTCCGGTGTTTCGCATCGTGGCGAAAACCGGCCTGCCGGAAGTCTCCACCGCCACCGCGTTGCTGGTGGTGATCGGCACCGCGTGGCTGATGGACATGGTCGGTGTGTCGATGGCGCTGGGGGCATTTCTCGCCGGCCTGCTGCTGGCGGATTCGGAATATCGCCATGAGCTGGAAGCGCAGATCGAACCGTTCAAGGGCCTGCTGCTGGGGCTGTTTTTCATCAGCGTCGGCATGGGCGCCAACCTCAGTCTGCTGCTCAGCGCACCGATCACGGTGCTGGGGCTGACGCTGCTGCTGATCGCCCTGAAGTTGCCGCTGCTGTTTGTGGTCGGACGTCTGGCCGGCGGCTTGAGCAAAGTCAGTGCGATTCGCCTCGGCATCGTGCTGGCGGCGGGCGGTGAATTTGCTTTCGTGGTGTTCAAGATCGGCCGCGATCAGGGCCTGTTCGAACCGCGTCTGTACGACTTGCTGGTGCTGACCATCACCCTGTCGATGGCGGTGACGCCGCTGTTGCTGTTGATCTGCGCACGGCTGGTCAGCCCGAAGGTGCAACCGGTGGAAGTGCCGGAGAAGTTCCGCCAGATCGACACCGAAACCCCACGGGTGGTGATCGCCGGCATGGGCCGGATGGGCCAGATCGTGGCGCGGATCCTGCGAGCGCAGAACATCAAGTTCGTGGCGCTGGACACCTCGGTGGAAACCATCGAACTGTCGCGCAGCTTCGGCGGTGTGCCGGTGTTCTACGGTGACCCGATGCGTCCGGAAATCCTCAGTGCGGCCAAGGCCGGGGAAGCGGAGTATTTCGTGATTGCCACGGACGATCCGGAGACCAACATCAAGACCGCCGAGATCGTGCGCAAGCTCTACCCGCACATGAAGATCATCGCCCGGGCGCGTAACCGGCAGCATGTTCATCGGTTGGTGGATGTGGGCGCCGATCCGATCCGGGAGACTTACTACTCCAGCCTGGAAATGAGCCGTCGCACGCTGGTTGGCCTCGGCTTGACCCAAGCCCAGGCCGACGCGCGGATCAAGCGCTTCAAGCACCATGACGAACAGGTGCTCGAGGCTCAGCACGCGGTGTACGACGACGCGGCCAAAGTGCTGCAGACCGCCCAGGAAGCGCGGGCGGAACTGGCCCGGTTGTTCGAGTCGGATCAACTGGAAGAACAATCGGGCAAGTCCTGAAGCTTGCAGAGTTCCAAATGTGGGAGCCAGCCTGCTGGCGATTGCGACAGCTCGGCCACCATCAAGGGTGACTGAACCGGCCTCATCGCCAGCAGGCTGGCTCCCACAAGTTCAGGCTATCTCCAGCTCCCTCTCTTCTTTGGCCGGCGCCACTGCAAACCGGTCCGCCAGAAACGGCGTGATGTCCAGCGGCAACGGTTCATCGTTGATCAGCTTGTCCAGCAACACCCCGGTGATCGCCGACGTCAGTACCCCAGTGCGGAAATGCCCGCAGGCGTTGAGATAACCCTCCACCCCGGCCATCGGCCCGAGAATCGGCAACTCGTCCGGCGAGCCCGGCCGCAGCCCGGCCCAGGTGCGCTTGAGGTTGATGTCCGCCAGTTCCGGCAGACAACGCACCGCGCCCTGCACCAGCCCGGCGATTTCCGGCCAGGTGGTGGTGACGTCAAAGCCTTTGTCCTCGGTGGTGCTGCCGATCAGGATCTCGCCGTTGTCCTTCTGCGCCATGTAGCAATCGCTGGTGGTCAGGCAACCGTTGAGGATTTTCGGCAGGCGTTCGGTGAGCAGGATCTGGCCTTTCACCGGTTTCACCGGAATCCGGATACCCGTGGCCCACTCGCTCAAGTCCGCTGCCCAGGCGCCGGCGGCGTTGATCAGGGTCTTGCAGTGAAACACCCCGGCTTCGGTCGTCTGCACGCCGGTCACCCGCGTACCGTGATGCAGCACGCCGGTGATGTTGGTGTTGACGTACATGTCCACGCCATTCTGCCGGGCGCCTTCGGCGTAGGCGTCGGCGAGGCGGAATGGGCTGACCTGATGGTCGCAGAGAAACTCCAGTGCCCCGCGTGCTTCATGGCTGACGCTCGGCTCGGACTCGCGCAATGCAGCCTGATCGAGCCAGCGCACCTGATCGGCCAGATGCGGGATGCAGCCGACGATGTGCTCGGCGTATAACCGGTCCTCGTCGTCATAAATGACGAATTTGAGCCCGGTCTTTTCGAACTTGAAATCCATCCCGTGGTTGTCGCGCAGCTCGCGGTGCAGTGCCGGGTACAGCGCGTTGGACTGCAAGGCAAAATCGAAGAACGACGGAGGCAGGATGTGCGGCGTGCTTGAATCCACTGCCACCGCCGCGCCCTGGGTTTCGCGCTTGCGATTGGCCGACATCATGCGAAAGAAAATCACCCCGCAGCCCAGCCCCACCGACTCGCCAATCGCCCACAAGCCGCCGGCCGAGGCACGGGTCGCGTTGCCCGGGCGCTTGGCATCGATCATCGCGACCTTGAGGTTTTTGCGCTTGGACAACTGATAGGCGATGGACGCGCCGATCACACCGCCGCCGGCGATGACCACGTCATAGAACTTACTCATGGGAAACGGCCTCCGTGCCGAGGGACTGGAACGCGGAAAATGGAATCGGATCGACCGGGAAACGCGGCCGCAGCCAGCCGACATCCTTGCGTCCGGTGGCTTGACGCAAACGGTCGCTGCAATAGCCGACGCACATCCGCCCCTGACAGTCGCCCATGCTCACGCGGGTGCGCATTTTCAGGCTGGCGATGTCTTGCACGCCCTGCTCCAGCGCCCGGTCGATGTCGGCGCGAGTGGTGTGTTCACAGCGGCAGATCACCGTGTCGGCCGCCGGCAATGCGATCTGCCCGACGCCGCGTTCGGTGTAGCGATCCACCGCCGCGCGGAAACGCACGATGGCTTTGAGTTTGCCCAGGTAACGGTCGCGACGGACACGCGCCAGTTCCTCTTCGAGCACACCGCGTTGCAGCAGGATCGAGGTGGCGGCAATCTTGCCGGCCAGCATCGCTGCTTCACCGCCGCGAATCCCGCCCATGTCACCGGCCAGATGCACGTGGGGTTCGCTGCTCTGCTGCCAGATGTTGGCGTTGGCGCGCAGGTAACCGTCATCGCTGAAGCCGTGATCCAGGCCCATCTGCTGACTCAGTTGCGTGCGCGGAATAAAGCCGTAGCCGACCGCCAGGGTCTTCGCTTCGAAGCGTTCGACGCGGCTCATGTCCGGCTCCCACGTCGCCGAGTACGGCGCCACGCTGACGCTTTTCAGTTCGCCTTCGCCGTGTGCCTCGACCACGCCCCAGCCGTAGTTCATCGGGATGCCGTGCAGTTTCAGGTAGGCCAGCATGCTCAAGCCGTCGAGAAACAGTTGCGGCTTGTTCAACAGCGCCAGACTTTCCTTGGCAATCTTGCCGAACGCGCAGGCCTCGTAGACACCGACCACGCTCACGCCCGACGCGTGCAACTGGGTCGCCACCAGCGGCAACAACGGCCCGGTTCCGGCGATTACCACCGGACCCTGGGGTTTGACCACGCCACTTTTGATCTGTAATTGCAGGCCGCCGAGCATGATTACGCCGGGCAATGTCCAGCCAGGAAACGGCACGCTGCGTTCATGGCAACCGGCGGCCAGCACCAGCTGCGGGTAGCTGATTTCGTGGAGGCGCTCATCGCCATCAAGCACCACCAGTGAACGCGTGCCTTCGGCGCCGACCACCCGGTGATGCAGGCGCACATCGATCAGCCCGGCCTGTTCCTGAAAGTCGCCGTGCAGTTTGCTCAATGCTTCCGAATAACGCGGCCCCAGATAGTCCAGCTGCACACCGTCACGCAGCGGCCCGCGATAAACCACGCCGCCAAGGCGCGACGCCTCCTCCAGCAAGGTGCTGCGCACGCCATGGCGCGCCAGCTCAATGGCCGCCGCCATGGCCGCCGGCCCACCGCCGACGATGACCGGATGCTGACTCATGGCGCCTCCTGTCCGTGAATGCGGTTGGCCTGGGTTTCGACGTGCATGCCGTCACGCACCACGGTCTGACAGGCGCGACGCTTGTGCCGGCCGTTGATTTTCACCAGGCAGCACTGGCACACGCCCATGCCGCAATAGGCACCGCTGACCTGGTTGTGATCGTTGCGCGCGACCTGGCGCACGCCGAGGGACTGAATGACGCTGAGCACGGTTTCGCCGATGGCGGCAGTGACCGGCTGGCCGTTGATGTGGACAGTCATATCCGCCTGCGTCAAAGGCTGGATATCGAAGGTTCTTTCTAGGCAGTGCATTGCAATGATCATCCGTGAAAAGTTCAGGTGAGGTTGAAACAGCTCCTTGCTGCACTACACCTCGCCGGCTCGTGGGGGTTATCTCTCTATCGGGCCGGCAGGTTTATCCCGCTCGCGCAGCAACGTGCGCGCAAGCAATGTAGTCGATCCAGCGGCAAGGGCCTGGAAATTTCACGGTAGGGGATATCGCACCGAGGAATATTGATCCAGGCCATGGAAATGACTGTACGGTTCTGCCGCCGATCAGTTGGAAAACACAAACTGCCCTTTGATCTTTTTCGAGCCGATGAAACCGAGGTCGGGGAACAGCTTGGTTTTCAGCCACGCGACATAAAACACCAGGGCCAGGGTGAGGCCTGCGCTGACCAGCGTGGCCACCGGATCTTCGGCGTAGTCCTTGAACAGACGTGAAAACTGGCTGAGCGAGAGGATCACGAAAACGGTGTAGGTCTGCGCGGAGTACTTGTAAAAACCCCACGCAAACAGCAGAGGGATAGCGCCCCCGATCAGCGTAAGCACCAGAGCCAACCCGAGACTGGAGTTCCAGCCCAGGGCAAATCCGATCAGGGCACCGATCAACGCCTGAATGCCGAATAACACAATCAGAATCGTGACCTTGCGCGCATGCTGCCGTCGCAGTGCCGGGTCAATGCGCGAACCGATCCAGTAAGCCAACACTCGATCCTTGACCGCCCCACCCGACAACGCCTTGAAGGTTTCGGTCTTCGAACGACCGGCATCCAGCATTTCATCCAGTTGCCGCTTGGTTTCCTTCTTGTCCAACGTCTTCATCCTTAAACAGAAATTGAAGCGGCCGATCCGCTTCCGGCGTCGATTCTGGCTGCTGGCTCTCTGGAAAGCAAAAAGCCGCTTCAACCCGAAGGTGGAAGCGGCCGAGGCAAAAGCCCCAGAGGGATCAGTGCACGAACAGGGCGATCAGGATGATGATCGGGATTGGCACGCCGAGGAAAAACAGCAGAAGTGAGCGCATGATGATGCTCCTTGATTAACGGACTGGGGGAACAGTGGTCGTGGTGTAGGTTTCGACTTCGACGTACTCCACCGCATCCCGGCGGCGACCGCCGAAGGTGGCCGACAGACTGGCAAAGAACGCACCGGCCAGCAGCGCGATGAACATCCACAGCGAAGTCCAGGCAGCGACTTTGGCGGCGGTGTCAGCCGCTTGCTGTGCTTTGACCTTGGCGTCGGCGATGGCTTTTTGCGTACGGGCGTAGATTTCGTCCACGCGACGTTCGGCGTCGGCCTGAGTCAGGTTGGTTCGCTGAGCGACCAGTTGCGCAAGGTAGGTGCGATCCTCGGGGCTGAGCTGACCGTTGGCCAGGCTCTGGGCGAAGATCCGGGTCACGGTGCCGCGAGCGGCTTCGTCACTGACGGCGGCAGGACGGTCATCACGGAACAGACTGTCGACGAAGTAACCGTACTGGTCGCTGTTGGTGTTGGCTGCGGCAGTGCCGGCGGCCTGGGTCATGGCGCTGGCCGCTCCACCGGCAACACTCGCACCGGCCTGCACGCCACCGCTGACAATGCTGCTGACCGAACCGACCACCAGGGTTGCGGTGACCAGTGTGGCCACGCACCAGGCGAGAAAGCCGTGGGCAGTGTCGCGAAAGTACACCTCGTCGCCGTGCATGTTCGCCCACTTCACCCGCAGGCGACCGGCGATGTAGCCACCGAGTCCTGAAGCAATGATTTGCGTGGCGGCCAGCCAGACGATCGTTGAAATGCCCAGGCCCTTGGCGCTGACGCCCTCCCCGGCCCACGGTGAAACAGCGGAAAAACCCAGACCGAAGCCGAGCAGCACGAGAATCAGCGACAGCGCCGCAGCCGCCGCGGCCCCAGCGAAGATCGCGCCCCAGGACACCCCTGAGACGTTGTCCGACTCGCCTTCAAAGGCAGGATAAAACCCATCTGAAGATCTATTCATTGTTGTTCTGCTCCCGGCATGAAAAAAGGTGTTACAACTCGTCATCAGATGAATTGCAGTGACCGTGCCAGTCGCCAGAATTTAATAAACTCAACAATTTCAACAGGTTAAAAAGACTGAACTTCCCATGACCATGCAAATTGCAACAAATACCCGATAACAGCGGGTTTTATGCATTGGCACAAAAACCGGTCATTTGCGCTTGTAGCTCTTCTTGCCACCAGGCGTCAGGCAATACACGCCACCGCGAGGGCCGGTGCAGAACGAACCGGTGCCGCAATCACAGCCATCATCGCTTTGCAGGAACCGCTGCGGCTGCGCCTGTTCACGAATCCCGAACATCGCGGCGCAACTCTTTTTCGAGCCGCTGATGGAGCCGTCATTGCACAGAAACAAATCACCGTCGCAGCGATCGATCCCGCCCTTCTTGCCGGAACAGGGCGTGTTGGCCGCCCATGTCAACGTACTCAACAACATCAGCAACATGCCAGCCACCGGCCTCCAGCCACCGCGAATCAACTTGCTCACGTCATCACTCCGTTGAAATATGGCCAGATGATATCAACGTTTCGGAAAATAATTCGGCAGCCGCTGCCAATGGCGGTTAAAACATGAAAGTTAATTTAAAGCGTTACTGCAAAATCTTGGCAAAATGGTGCCATTCCGTTTGAACCGATCAGCAGGCCTCCCATGACTCGCATCTTGACCATTGAAGACGACGCCGTGACCGCCCGGGAAATCGTCGCCGAACTGAGCAGCCACGGCCTTGACGTGGATTGGGTCGACAATGGCCGCGAAGGCCTTGACCGCGCCGTCAGCGGCAATTACGACCTGATCACCCTCGACCGCATGCTGCCCGAACTCGATGGCCTCGCCATCGTCACGACCCTGCGCACCATGGGTGTGTCCACGCCGATCCTGATGATCAGTGCCCTGTCCGATGTCGACGAACGCGTGCGCGGGCTGCGCGCCGGCGGTGACGATTACCTGACCAAACCCTTCGCCACCGACGAGATGGCCGCCCGGGTCGAAGTATTGCTGCGCCGGCAGAACAACGGTGGCGCCCAGCCCACCACCCTGCGTGTGGCGGACCTGGAACTGGACCTGATCAGCCACGAAGCGAGCCGCGCCGAGCAGGTGCTGACGCTGCTGCCGACCGAGTACAAACTGCTGGAATTTCTGATGCGCAACAGCGGCCAGATCCTGTCGCGGATGATGATTTTCGAGGAGGTCTGGGGTTATCACTTCGATCCCGGCACCAACCTGATCGACGTGCACATCGGCCGTCTGCGCAAAAAGATCGACCCGCCGGGCAACGTCCCGCTGATCCGCACGGTGCGAGGCTCGGGTTATGTCATTGCCGAACCCGTCTGACGGCTGGCGCTCCTCCAGCAGCCGGTTGCTGGCGCTTTACAGTTCGTTGTTCGTGGCCTGGAGCGGGATCCTCATGGGGGTCATGTATTTCGAGGTCTCCGGTTACCTCGACAACCTGGCCAAGCATTCGCTGATGCAGCGTCAGCATCTGTTCTCGCACTTTCGTGGCGACCAGCTGGAAGACGCACTCGCCGCCAGCATGACGTTCGATATTCGCGGCATCGATGCCTACGGCCTGTTCGCCGCCGACCACACCTACCTCGGCGGGGCCTTGCAGCAGATGCCTGCCGGCCTGCCGCTGGACGGCAAGATCCACGAATTGCGCGACTGCTCCGAATCCGACGACCCGACCCTGCCCGCCGACAGCTGCGATGCGGTCGCCACCCCGACCCGCGACGGTCGCTGGCTGGTACTGGTGCGCGACAACGGCTCGCTGTTCGCCGTGACCCGGATCATTCTGCGCGCACTGCTCTGGGGTGTTTCGCTGACGATCGTGCCGGGGGTCATCGGCTGGCATTTGCTGCGTCGTCGGCCGTTGCGACGCATCCGCGCGATTCAGGCCAGTGCCCAATCGATCGTCGCCGGCGACCTGACTCACCGCTTGCCCGTGTCCAATCGCCGTGACGAACTGGACATGCTCGCCGCCATCGTCAACGCCATGCTCGATCGCATCGAGCGCTTGATGAATGAAGTCAAAGGTGTGTGCGACAACATCGCCCACGACCTGCGCACCCCGCTGACCCGCCTGCGGGCGCAGTTGTATCGCATGCAGCAGCAGGCCGGCGAAGGCTCGCCGGAGGCCGCGCAACTGGATCTGGTGCTGGCCGAAGCGGATACGCTGATGGCGCGCTTTCGGGGTTTGCTGAGGATTTCCGAACTGGAAGATCGCCAGCGGCGTTCGGGATTCGTCGAGCTCGATCCGGTGCGGCTGTTGCAGGAACTGCATGAGTTTTATCTGCCGCTGGCCGAGGAAGACGAACTGCATTTCAAACTGAACATGCCGGAAACCCTGCCGCAGCTGAACGGTGACCGGGCGCTGTTGTTTGAAGCCTTGGCCAACCTGTTGAGCAACTCGATCAAGTTCACCCCGCCAGGAGGCACGGTAATTTTGCGTGGGGTGAATGATGCGGGGCATACACGGATCGAAGTGCACGACTCCGGCCCCGGTATTCCCGAGTCGGAACGCGAAGCGGTGTTCCAGCGCTTCTATCGAGCAGAGGGTGGGCAACCGCAAAGCGGTTTCGGGCTGGGGCTGTCGATCGTCGCGGCGATTGTCAGCCTGCACGGGTTCAGTCTTGAGGTGGGTCACAGCGATCTGGGCGGGGCGAAACTGGTGCTGGATTGCCGGCAGAGGCTGATTTCACAGTCGTGAAAGCGATCGTTCCCACGCTCTGCATGGGAACGATCAGCGATCTAACTCAGGCTGGGTAATTCGCGCGTAGCGCCTCGAGTCCACCCTGATAGATGCCGCTGAACAGCGCCACCACTTCCTCATCGCTTACGCCCTGGGCGGTGAAGCGTCCCGACCACGTCACCTTCGCGCCCTGCCCCTGAGCTTCGACGCGAATCGTCGCCAGATAATCGGTGGCCGGAAACGGTGCCTGCAGAATCGAATAACTGTAGGTTTTGCCCGCGTTATCGAACGTCTCCAGGCGCTCGACCACCACCGCGCCGTCAGCGGTTTGCAGGGTGCGCACACGCCCGCCTTCGCTCAGTTCGCTGTTGGGAATGAACGGCAGCCAGTCCGGCAGGGTGTTGAAGCCGCCAATCAATTGCCAGACCTGATCGGCCGAAGCCGGGATGTCGATCGTTGCTGATGCTGTTGCCATAAATAAAAAGTCTCTCTCGATAAATTCAGATAGTCAGGCTGTCGACCACGCCGCCGTCGACCCGCAACGCGGCGCCGGTGGTGGCAGAGGACAGCGGTGATGCGATGTAGGTGACCAGGTGCGCGACCTCTTCGACATCCGCCACGCGCTGGATGATCGAGCTCGGACGGGCCCGGCGCACAAAGGCGTCGGCTTCGTCCCGCAGGCTGCGGCCGGACTCGGCGGCGGCATCCTTGAGCATCTCTTCGACGCCGTCGGTGAAGGTCGGCCCCGGCAGGATTGCATTGACCGTGACGCCAGTGCCGGCCAGCCGTTTGGCCAGACCATGGGATACCGCCAGGTTGGCGCTTTTGGTCACGCCGTAGTTGATCATGTCCGCCGGGGTGGCCACGCCGGATTCCGAGGACAGGAAGATCACCCGGCCCCAGCCCTGCTCGACCATCGCCGGTACGTAATGCCGCGACAGACGCACGCCGGAGATCACGTTGATTTCATAGAAGCGCGTCCACTCATCGTCCGGCGCGTCGAAGAAATCCACGGCGTTGTAGATGCCGAGGTTGTTCACCAGGATGTCGGCTTTCGGTTCGGCGGCGAACAGTTTCTGCGCGCCGTCGGCCGTGCCCAGATCCGCCGTCAGACCGCGCAGTTGCGCGCCCGGCACCTTGTCTCGAATGCTTGCCAGCGCCTGTTCGACCTTGGCCGCGTCGCGACCGATCACCACCACCGTGGCGCCCGCCTCGGCCAGCGACTGGCTGATGCCCAAACCGATGCCCGCCGTACTGCCGCTGACAATCGCCAGTTTTCCGCTCAGATCGATCTTCATGCTTTCACCTCATCAATAGGTAATGGTGCACGTTCGGACACCAGTTTCGCTTCTCGCATGGCCTGCCAGAAACCGGCAGGAATTACCGCTGACAGCGCCGCCACGTCCTCGGCGATCCGCCCGGGTTTGCTCGCGCCGGGAATCACCGCTGCCACCGCCGGATTGGCCAGGGAGAATTGCAGCGCCGCCGCTTTTACATCCACACCATGGGCCGCCGCGATACGTTTGATCTGCTCGACCCTGGCAACGATCTCAGGGCTGGCCTTCTGGTATTCGAAGTGCGCGCCACCGGCCAGAATCCCCGAGCTATAAGGGCCGCCGACGACGATTTCAACGTTCTGCGCCCGCGCCGAATCCATCAGGCGTTGCAGGGCCCGCTCGTGGTCGAGAAGAGTGTAGCGGCCGGCCAGTAGAAAGCCGTCGGGCTGCGCCTCGGTCAGATCAAGGGTCAATTCGCAGGGTTCGACCTTGTTCACGCCCAGCCCCCAGCCCTTGATCACGCCTTCTTCACGCAGGCGGGTGAGGACTTTGAAGGCGCCGGTACGGGCCTGATTGAAATACTCCAGCCATTGGTCACCGTAGAAATCCTGAGCGATGTCGTGGACCCAGACGATGTCCAGGCGATCGGTTTTCAGGCGTTCTAGGCTGTCTTCGATCGAGCGCAAGGTGGCATCGGCGCTGTAGTCGTTGACGATCTTGTTCGGGCGGCCGTGTTCGAACACCCCGCTCTTTTCGCCCAGATCACGGGCGGCGGCGTCTTCGACTTCGTCGAGAATCACCCGGCCGACCTTGGTGCTGAGCACATAGTCGTCGCGCTTGTAGCGGGACAGTGCTTCGCCGAGGCGTATTTCCGACAGGCCCGAGCCGTAGAACGGCGCGGTATCGAAATAACGCACGCCGGCATCCCACGCCGCATGCACGGTGGCCTGGGCTTCTTCCTCGGGGATGGCACGGAACATGTTGCCCAGTGGCGCGGTGCCGAAGCCCAGTTGGCCGGGCAGTTTGTCATTCAAACTCATTGGGGATTTCCTCGTAGTGTCTGGGTCGTGGTTGACCGTTGAGCAGATCCTAGATTGCGCCACTCAGACCGTCCAAGACATAATCCGCAGCACTTGAGTCCTTTAAGGTCTGACATGATCGACATCCGCCAATTGCGTTACTTCGTCGCCGTCGCCGAGGAAGAACACGTCGGCCGCGCCGCCGAGCGCCTGCACATTTCCCAGTCGCCCCTGAGCCGGCAGATCGCCCAGCTTGAAGAACGCCTGGGCCTGACCCTGTTCGAACGTAGCCAGCAACGTATCCGCCTGACCCGTGACGGCCAGACGTTTCTCGCCGAAACCCGCGCCCTGCTGACCCACGCCAATCGCCTCGAATCCCTCGGCAAACGCCTGGGCCGTGGCGAGGAAGGTGGCCTGTGCATCGGCTACATCGAGAACGCCATGCACGCGGGCGTCCTGCCCAACGCCTTGCGCGTGCTGCGGGTGGATCGACCGAATGTGCATGTCGCGCTGTACAACCTCAACTCCGCCGAACAGCTCGAAGGGCTGCGTCAGCGTAGCCTCGATATCGCCCTGGTCAGCGAACCGCCGACGACCGACGATCCTGACTTGCTGGGCTTTCAGGTGCTGGACGACCCGATGCTGCTGGCGCTGCCGGAGCAGCATCCACTGGCCGCACAGGCATCGCTGACCCCGCAGGATCTGGCCACTCAGGAGTGGATCGGCGTGCAACCGCGCCAGGAGGCGCGCGACGACTTCCTGAGCGCCTGCCTGCGCGCTGGCTTCACCCCGGATGTGCGGATGCAGGCGACCGAGCCGTTCACCGCGCTGGGGCTGGTCGCTTCGGGGCTGGGGATTGCCATGATCCAGAAAGGCCTGAGCCACAACGCGCCGCCAGGTGTGGTGTTGCGGGAAGTGCCGTGGCTGGCGTTTACCACGCCGTTGTGGGCGGCGTGGCACCGGGTCAATTTGCGGCCGTTGGTGGAGACATTCAGGACGATGCTGACGGGGCCGGACATCTCGGGCGCCAGATAATCTGCTGGCCCCTCACCCTAACCCTCTCCCCGAGGGAGAGGGAACTGATCGGGGGATATTGACGTGATGCAGCGACCTGAAAAATCTAGTGTGAATCCATAATCAGGTTGATCCGGCACTGACGGTTTGTCCGGTCTACAGTGAATTTTCCATCCCACTTCACAAGGACGTGAAGCATGCAAAATCGCCCTACCCTCGACCAACGCCGGTTCGCCCGCCGTTTACGCGCCAGCCAGACCGATTGCGAGCAGATGCTCCGGCAACGGCTGCGTGCGCGGCAGGTGGCGGGACTGAAGTTTCGGCGGCAGGTGCCGATCCCACCGTTTGTGCTGGATTTTTATTGCGTAGAGTTGAGGTTGGCGGTGGAGCTGGATGGGGGGCAGCACTATGAGGAAGCGGGAGAGGTTCATGATCGGCGGCGTACGCTCTATCTTCAGCGGCTTGGGATTGAGGTGGTGCGGTTCAGTAATCTGGAGGTGATTCGGCAGATGGGGGATGTGTTGGAGCAGATTGTCAGGATCGCAGAGGATTTGAGATCGCGGTCCTGATCCGGAAAGCGCCCTCACCCTAGCCCTCTCCCAGAGGGAGAGGGAACTGATTGGGGGATATTGCCGTAATACATCGACCTGAAAGATCTGCAGTGAATCCATAATCGACTCGGTTTTTCAGGTCGATGTATCCCTCAATACACCTCGGTCGGCCCCCTCTCCCTCCGGGAGAGGGCTGGGGTGAGGGAAAGCGGTCGACGCAGAAATCCGAGCATTCAAATCCCGAAACGCGCCCACCCCGCCACCAACTGCGCACTGATACTCACCCCGCCACACACCACAATCACCACATCACGAGCCTCCGCCAACGCCGGGTGATCGAGGTAGGCCACCGCCAGCGACACCCCGCACGCCGGCTCCACCAGTTGCCGCAAATCACTGGCGTAACGCACCACGCCCATGATCGCGTCGTCATCGGACAGCACCAGGCATTCGTGATCGAACTCGCCGATGTGCTGCACCGGCCAATCCGCTACCTGAGCGGCCCCCAGGGAGGTGGCGACGGTGTCGATCTTGCTCAGGCGCACCGGGTGGCCGGCCTCGACGGCGGCGGCAAACGAGGCGGCGCCGCGGGTTTCGCAGGCGATGATCCGGCAGTCACGCCGGTCATGGCGCAGCAGTCCGGTAAGGATCCCTGCCAGCAATCCCCCGCCGCCCACAGAAGTGACCACCGTGTCGACCTGCGGGCAGTCTTCGAGGATTTCATCGATCATCGTGCTGTGCCCTTGCCACAACACCGGGTGGTCGAAGGCCGGAACATATTCGGTGTCCGTCGCACCGGCCAATTCACGGGCGCGCTGGTTGGCCTCGTCCCAGACCTTGCCATGCACAATGACTTCGGCGCCGGTGCGACGGATGCGCGCGCGGGTCGCTTCCGGGGTGGTGTGCGGCACCACGATGCAGGCTTGCAGACCCAGGCTGGCCGCCGCCACCGCCGTGGCGAGGCCGGCATTGCCGCCGGACGGACAGACGACTTTGCGCTTGCCCTGCGCCGCCGCCTGACTGCACAACAACCCCATGCCCCGCAGCTTGAAGGAGCCGCTGGGTTGCAGGTTTTCCAGTTTCAGCCAGATACGCCGGGAAGTGGTCGACAGGGTCGGATGGAGGATCAACGGCGTGCGGATGTGCAACATGGCGGGCTCCTGTTGAGGTCACGTCCGGACGACCGCTGCGCCGGAGCGTGGACGAATGCAAGGTGAACGTCCCTGCCTGAAGCGTAGTTCACCCCGCCCCCAACGTTGAACGCCGGGGATCGTGCCGGGATCTACACTGAACGGATCAGCCGTGAGGTGCCTATGAAAATGTCAGCGCAAATGACCGTCGTCGCGGTGCTTGCCACCCTTGCCTATCTGGGTCTGGCGATGTGGGGCATCGGTGGCGTGGCGGTGTTCTTTTCCCACGGGGCCTTGGTGGTCGTGACCCTGGCGACGTTGGTGATGGTGGTGGTGTCGTTGTTCAGCGAAGTGAACCTGAGCTCCGGTGAACGTGAAGACCGGGCCAATCGCTGGGTGATCCCGGCGTTCGGCGTGATCGGTCTGGTCAGTGCGTTTCTGCCGGCTTACTGCGACCGCATCGGTTTCTGGACCATTGGTCGCGAAGGCACCCGCTGGCTGGGAGCGTTGCTGTTCATTGCCGGCGGTGCGTTGCGGTTGTGGCCGGTGTTTGTGCTGGGGCATCGGTTCAGCGGCCTGGTGGCGATTCAGCCGGGGCATCGTCTGGTCACCGATGGCATCTACACGCACCTGCGCAATCCCAGCTATCTGGGGCTGGTCGTCAATGCTTTAGGCTGGGCGTTGGCGTTTCGGTCGGTGGTCGGGATCCTGCTGGCAGCGCTGACCCTGATCCCGCTGATTGCCCGTATCCACTCAGAAGAGGCCCTGCTGCGCGCCCGGTTCGGCGCCGAATACGATGCCTATTGCGCACGCAGCTGGCGGTTGTTGCCGGGGGTTTACTGAGGTTGCAGACGCAACTGGCCGTCGCTGTCGATGCTCAGCGTAACGTCGCAGTAACTGGCGATGGTCGCGTGCCGCGTCTCGACCGGATGCTGGTGAGTGGCGGTAATGATCATCAACGGCGCACCCGCCGCTTCAGCCGCCTGAATACCGACGGTCGCATCTTCGAATATCAGGCAATCGACCGGGTCCAGCCCCAGACGCCTGGCAGCCAGGCGGTAACCGGCCGGATCAGGTTTGCCGGCGCTCACGTCTTCGGCCGTGATCATCACCGCAGGCTCGGGAATCCCCGCCGCCGCCATCCGCCGCAACGCCAGATCCCGTGGCGCCGAAGTCACCATGGCCCACTGATTTGCCGGCAACGACTTGAGAAACGCCGCCGCACCAGGAATCTCGACAATGCCTTCAACGTCTTCGATTTCCGCTTCGGTGATGAACGCCGCTTGCGCCTCGGCGTCCACGCCCGGCAAGTTCAGACGCGTGATGGTATCGATGGCGCGCACGCCATGGATGGTCGGCAGGAACGTTTCGACATCCACGCCATGACGCTCGGCCCAGGCAGCCCAGATCCGCTCGGCGGCGGCGATGGAGTTGAGGACGGTGCCGTCCATGTCGAACAGGAACGCGCCGAACGCGCGATTGAAAACAGCATCTTGAGCGGACAAGGGATCGCATCCTTAGGCAGAGCCGGGCAAATGTGCCCGGCAATGTAGCATTTGCCGCTGGCCTCAGTGCAAACGCGGTGCCTTGGATTTGAACGCGTCGTCCACACAATCGAGCAACTGGCCGATGGCCCAGGGCTTCTTGATGAACGCCACCGGATGGCGGACGCCGGAGGTCTCCGGCGTTTCATAACCGGACATGACCATCACCGGTTTTTCCGGCCAGCGTTCGCCCACCAGATTGGCCAGGTCCGCCCCATTGAGGGTGCCGGGCATGGTGATGTCGGTGAGCAGCAGCGCGACTTCCGGCGCGTGCTTTTCCAGGTATAGCGACGCCGCATCGGCACTGGTCTGCGGCTCGACCTTGAAACCTTCCTCCTGAAGAATTTCGCACAGAAACTCCAGAATCAACGGATCGTCTTCCACTACCAGAATCAACCCGCCAGGAAGGTGCGCGCTCGACGTCGGAATTGGACACATGAACTGGCACTCCCCGAATTGCATGAACGATTTAGCGGCATGATCCCGCTGCTTATCTGGTATGAGCGGCGCCTCGTACATAAATTCATTTTTGATACAGGTCTTTTCGATAACGTCGGTCGGCGGACCATCGCCATGGCGCATTTGTGGTTAAAATGCCCGCCCTTTTGCTGGCCGATTCCGATTGATGAACCCTCAAGCCCTCGCCGTTCTCCACGCCCACCTGCTCACCGCACTGACTTCGGCACCGGCCGAAACCCGGCGTCTGTTCCACGGGCGCGGGCGTTGCTGGCCGGGGCTGGAACAGGTCACCGTGGACTGGCTGCAAGGCGTGGTGCTGGTGTCGCTGTTCAAGGAACCCGAGGCTTCGCAGCTGGAAGACCTCAAGCGCCTGCTGCTGGAAATCACCGGCTCGGCGCCATGGCAGCAGTCCGGCGCCCACACCCTGCTGATTCAGCACCGATACCTGCCGCAAAGCACTGCCGAATGGCTGCTGGGGGAAGAGATCGATGAGATGACCATCGTCGAGGGCGGGCTGAAATACCGCGTGGATCTGGGCCGCAAGCAGAACGCCGGGCTGTTCCTCGACATGCGCTACGGGCGCAACTGGGTGCGCGAACAAGCGGCGGGCAAACGGGTGCTGAACCTGTTCGCCTACACCTGCGGTTTTTCGGTGGCGGCTATCGAGGGCGGCGCCAGCCATGTGGTCAACCTCGACATGTCCCGCGCCGCGCTGAGCCGGGGCCGCGACAATCACCGCCTGAACGGGCATGACCTGAGCAAGGTCAGTTTCCTCGGCCACGACCTGTTCAAATCCTGGGGCAAGGTGATCAACAGCGGCCCGTACGATCTGGTGATCATCGACCCGCCGTCGTTCCAGAAAGGCAGTTTTCTGCTGACCAAGGATTACCAGCGCGTACTGCGCCGCCTGCCGGAACTGCTGACGGCACAGGGCACGGTGCTGGCGTGCATGAACGATCCTTCGTTCGGTTCGGATTTCCTGATCGACGGCGTGACCCAGGAGGCGCCGAGCCTGCGTTTCGAGCAGCGGCTGGAAAATCCGCCGGAGTTTCCCGACGTCGATCCTGAAAGCGGCCTGAAGGCGCTGCTGTTCAAGCAGATCGGCTGACCTGCTCAGCGCGGCCGCAACACCAGCGCAAACAATTCGCCATGCCCGGTGACATTGAGCTTGTGATAGAGATTGCGCCGATGCACCTTCACGGTCTCCGGCGATATGTTCATGCGCTGGGCGATGGCCTTGCTGGAAAAGCCCTGAAGAATCAGGCGCGCCGTATCGATTTCGCGCACGGTCAGGCGGGCGTCGAAACGATCCAGCAATGCGGCCAGATCTCCGACCGGCGCCTCAACGACTGCGCCTTGCGGCGGCATCAACTGCACATGCCGACGCATTGCTGACAGCACCCAGTCCCGCACGCAGAGCAGACGCCCCTGCTCCTGCAAACCGAACGCCGTCGCCCGGCCCATCGACAAGCCGAGCACACCGTCATCGGTGTTGACCAGAAATTGCAGTTCATCCGCGCCGACCACAGAACGGAAGTAGCTCAGGTAGTACTCGCTGTGCAGAAACTGGTCCGGCGCCACGGACGCGAGGCTGTGCAAACCGTCGGCGATCCCGGAGACAGCGGCCTGGTAGAAGGGATCAAGCAGGTACATGCCAGCACAGTAACCGGCCAGTTCTTCCTGCTCGTCGGCACGGCCCTGACTGTCGAAGTCGATCAGCAACTGCGGCGGCCGCCCCGCCTGCATCACCGCCACCAGCGCATTGTCCAGCGGCACCAGCAATCGCAGCGTATCGACCAGCGCCCGCCAGAAACCGTCCTGCCCCACCGTGGCGAACACTCGCGACAGACTCTGATGCACCGGCAATTCCTGCAGCAACGCGTCCACGCACTACCCCTTTCGAGTAACCCATGATGGGAATGGGTGTGGCGCAGCCCGCCCGATAGGCTGACCACTCCTGTTCATCACCGGCCTGCCAACAGGCCAGGAGTGCCGCATCATGCATAGTCATCGTGGGTATATCAACCTGGGTCTGATGGGCGTTTTGTCCGCAGCACTGAGCGCGCAGGCGGCCGATGCGCCGAGCGTGCATGTCTACAACTGGTACGACTACATCGGCCCGAACACCCTGCATGACTTCAAGCGTGACAGCGGTATCGAACCGGTCTACGACACCTTCGACAGCGCCGAAGTGCTGGAAGGCAAACTGATGACCAGCCGCAGCGGCTACGACGTGGTGGTGGCGAGCAACTTCAGCCTGCCGACCCTGATCAAGGCCGGCGCCCTCGCTCCGCTGCCCCGCGATCAACTGCCGGGCTGGAAGAACCTCGACAACGATCTGCTGCGCAAACTGGCCAACAACGACCCCGGCAACCAGTACGCCGTGCCGTATCTGTGGGGCACCAACGGCATCGGCTACAACGTCGACAAGGTGCGCGCCGCGCTGGGCGACAAGGCCCCGGTGGACTCCTGGGATCTGGTGTTCAAGGAAGAGAACCTCGCCAAGCTCGGCGAGTGCGGCGTGGCGATGCTTGACTCGCCATCGGAAATGCTCCCGGTTGCGTTGCACTATCTCGGCCTGCCGCCCAACAGCACCAACGCCGAGGACTATCAGAAAGCCGAAGCGCTGCTGCTGAAACTGCGCCCGCACATCGCCTACTTCAATTCCTCCAAATTCATCAGTGATCTGTCCAACGGCAACATCTGCGTGGCAGTCGGCTGGTCCGGTGCGATGCTCGAAGCCAAGACCAACGCCGAGCAGGCCGGCAACGGCGTGAAGATCCAGTACAGCCTGCCGAAGGAAGGCGCGCCGGTGTGGTTCGACACGCTGGTGCTGCTCAAGGACGCACCGCATCCGACCCAGGGCCTGGCGTTCATCGACTACCTGCTGCGGCCCGAGGTGATTGCGCCGGTCAGCGATCACCTGTCTTACCCCAACGGCAATCGGGCCGCCACCGCGCTGGTCGGCGAAGCCACCCGCGACAACCCGGCGGTGTATCCGTCGGCCACGGCGATGACCACGCTGTTCACCCTCGAGCCCCTGCCCAAAGCCACCGAGCGGGTACGCACGCGGGTCTGGAGCAAGGTCAAGAACGGCCAATAATCAACATTGAACAGAGAAGAAAACACCATGAAACCAAGAGCCCGCGATCTCCACATCCGCATCGGCCAACTGCAGCCCGGCCCGCTCAACGCCATCACCGACGTACCCGGCGTGCGGGTCGGCCACAGCAATGTGCGCGGCCGCAGCGCCAGCGGTCGTGATGTCTGCAGCGGCGTCACCCTGATCGAACCTCGCGCCGGATCGACCAATGCGCAACCGTGTTTTGCCGGCGTTCACGTACTCAACGGCAACGGTGATGCGACGGGGCTGGAATGGATTCGCGAAGCCGGCCTGCTGACCAGTCCGATCGCCTTCACCAACACCCATAGCCTCGGCGTAGTACGCGACGCCTTGATCGAATTGGATCGAGCGCAGCAACCGGACGACGGTCGTCTCTACTGGAACATGCCCGTGGTGCTGGAGACCTTCGATGGATTGCTCAACGACATCAACGGCTTTCACGTGAAGCCCGGGCACGTGGCCGAGGCGATGAGCAATGCCGTTGACGGCCCGGTGCAGGAAGGCGCAGTGGGCGGTGGCAGCGGCATGATCTGCCATGAATTCAAGGGTGGGATCGGCACCGCGTCGCGCCGCTTGAGCAAGGCTCAGGGCGGCTGGACGGTGGGCGCCATCGTCCAGGCCAACCATGGGATTCGCAGCGAACTGCGGGTCGATGGCTACCCGGTCGGGCGTTACATGGAACAGGTGGATTCGCCGTTCCTGCGCGCTTCGCTGCCGCACCCGGGCATGGGTTCGATCGTGGTGTGCCTGGCCACCGATGCACCGTTGCTGCCGCATCAATGCACGCGGCTGGCACAACGGGCCAGTCTCGGTCTGGCGCGTACCGGCGGTGGCAACGAAGACCACAGCGGTGACATCTTCCTCGCCTTCGCCACTGGCAACGGCCACATCCCGCCCGCCGCCTACGAGGGCAAAGGCGCGCCAACCTGCGACGGCTTGCGGATGGTCAACAACGACCACATCAGCGAGCTGTTTCTGGCGGCGACCGAGGCCGTTGAAGAGGCGATCATCAACGCCTTGCTGGCCAGCGACAGCACCGAAGGTAACGGGCATTCGGTGCCGGGGCTGGATGCCGCCACCCTGCTCGCCACTCTCGAAAAAGCCGGCTGGCCGGGCACTCGCTGAAACCGTTCGCAAAGAGCTTCAGCGAAACAGCCCTTGTCCGAGTTCGCGCGCTGCCTGCAGCTGGATCGCAGGATCGCCCGACTCGGACTCCAGCAACAACGCCGAGCCCGTCACCGTTGCACCGCAGTAATCGAAGATGCCGTGATCGATCTGCGCCTTCATCGCCGCGCCGTAGCCGTGGCGTTCGTAAGTACGTGCATCCGCCCCGCCGAGTGCGACCAACTGCACACGCAGTCGTCCGAGTTTTTTCAGGGTCGAATCGCCGTCGAAATCAAACGCCCAGCCATTGCTGAACACCCGGTCGATCCAGCCTTTGAGCAGCGCCGGCATCGACCACCAGAAAACCGGATAGACCAGCACCAGCGCATCGGCGCGATCGATTCGCACCTGCTCGGCCAGAACGTCTGCCGGCGGTGCGGACTCGCGGTGGTGCACGGCCCAGTCGGCCACACCGAAACGCGGATCGAATGCCTCGGCGTGCAGGTCAGCGATTTCGAAGGTGTTGGACGAATCACTCTCCGACAGGCCTTTGGCAATCTGATGCGCCAGCCCATGGGTCAGCGAGCGGGGATCATCATGGTCTACAACAATCAATGCATGCATGGGGGAAATCTCCGGTTGGTGATTGCTGACCAAGGGCTTATCCTTTCGATAAGTTACACTTGGTAAGCTACAGTTAGTAAGTTACCTTCAGTAAGTTACGTTTGGTATATAAGCAATGGCAACCACTGAAATCCCCGAACCCGCTCAACCGCGCCGACGCCTGTCCCGGGAAGACCGTCAGCGCCAGTTGCTCGACATGGCCTGGCAATTGATTCGCGAAGAAGGCACCGATGCCCTGACGCTGGGTTATCTGGCGGAAAAGGCCGGCGTGACCAAACCGGTGGTGTATGACCACTTCATCACCCGCGCCGGTTTGCTGGCTGCGCTGTATCAGGATTTCGACAGGCGCCAGACGGCGTTGATGGATGCGGCGCTGGCCGATGCCGAGGCGACCCTGAGTGGCACCGCGACGGTGATTGCCACGGCGTATGTCGATTGCGTGCTGACCCAGGGCAACGAGATTCCGGGGGTGATCGCCGCCCTGGCCAGCACGCCGGAACTGGAGAAGATCAAACGCGAATACGAGGCGGTTTTCCTGGAGAAATGCCGCAGTGTGCTGTCGCCGTTCGCTGACGGTGGTGACATTACCCAGGCGGGATTGCGTGCCATGCTCGGCGCCGCCGAGGCGTTGTCCCAAGCCGCGGCCACCGGCGAAATCAGCCCGGCCGAGGCCCGTGAGGAGCTGTCTGCGAGCATCGCAGCGATGGTCGAAAGGGCCGCCGTCAGTGCCGCAAAAGCAAGTGACTGACGGTACTTGAGACCGTCCGTGCACCTTCCTAGGATGGAGATACGCAGTCGCTTGGTTTGCCAAACCGCTGCGTAGGTGCGGGTGTCCTGAACCCCAATCAAGCCCGCACCTTGTTCATGCGCATCTTGAGCCTCACGGGCTCTACTTCCTCCCCATCAAAGAGTCTTGAGGCTCTTTTTTTGTCTCCGAAAATCAGCGCTCCGGTTCGCGACGGATCGAACGCCACGCGGCTTGCGCCAGCAGCTCGCGATAAGCCTTCGGACTGCCCTGCACTCGCCCGGACAACCACGCCCGGCAATAGCTGTCGGCCTGACCGACGATCAGCGATGGCAGCAATTCGGCCGGGCAATCGTTGAGTTCGGCGGCGCGCCCGGATTCGGCCAGCCAGGTGCGCAGCCCCAGATTGCGGGTCTTGTTGCGAGCGGCGAGTTCGTCCTTGTGCGGCCCCCGGGTCACGGCATAACGCGCGTGGTACTGGAATCGCGCCCATTCAGGCTGGTTCTCGACCCAGTCCACATAACTGAAAACCAGGGCCTGCACGCCCTCTTCGGTGGTCGTCGCGTCGGCCAGATACGCATCGCGCAAACGCGCCTGATCTTCCAGTGCGGTGAAAAACAACGCGGCCACCAGCCCTTCCTTGTTGCCGAAGTGGTGGTAGATCGCGCCGACACTGGTGTCGCACTCGGCCCTGATCATTTCGATGGTCGTGGCCTCGATACCTTGTTCATTGAACAGGCGCAAGGCTTTGCGAAAGATGTCGCGCTTGAGTTCGGCCCGTCGTCCGGGGTAGCTGCGCTCGAGTAGATCTGCGGTGTCCATGGGGTTGAAGGCCTGGTAAATCCTGTGGAAAGGCACACCCGTGCCGGTAATCGAAACGCGCCTAGGTTGACAGATTTCCCGCTGACAGAATACCGTTCCGTTACAGAACAATATTCTGTAACGGAATATCATTCTGTAAATTCATCCAATCACGAGGATTTCCCATGAGTCAGTTTCTCGCCATGTTCACCAGCGCCGGCCCACAAGCGTTCAGCCAGATGGCCTGTCAGGTCGCGCCGTATTTCAGCAGCATCAATCCGTTGGTCAGCGAGCTGCGGGCAGGCTCGGCGACTGTACAAGTGCCGTTTCGCCGCGAGATCACCAACCACCTTGGCACCGTCCACGCCATCGCCATGTGCAACGCCGCCGAGCTGGCCGCCGGGATGATGACCGACGTGTCGATTCCCGCCGGCGCACGCTGGATTCCAAAGGGCATGACGGTCGAGTACCTGGCCAAAGCCAAATCCGACGTGACCGCCGTGGCCAATGGCGAAGGACTGGACTGGCAGACCGAAGGCGACAAGATCGTGCCGGTCGACATTCACGATGCCGAGGGCAAGAAAGTGTTCACGGCGCGGATCACCATGAACGTGAAGCTGTCCTGAAATCACGGGCACAAAAAAGCCCTTGTTGCCGTCATCGCAACAAGGGCTTTTTGCCGTTGGCCGGATCAGTGCACGGTCAGGCGCTGGCGGACAAATTCCTCGGTATGGCGCGTGACTTGATCCAGGTGCCGGTCGCGCTGTTTTTCGGCATCGACCATCGCCCGCTTGCCATGTTTGTGCAGGAGGTAGGTGTGAATCTGCTGCACTTCCAGCGAGCGGTAGATCGGCGTGGTGTCGATAAAGCCGCGCAAGCCGTTGCTGCGGTAATGCCGGGTGCTCATCAGCACCTGAGTCTCCAGCTGGCCCAGCACTTCAAAGCCCAGCGCCTCGAAATACGGGACTTTACCCACGCTGCACGTCAACTCGGCATGGGGGTAACGCGTCACCATGTCGGCGATCAAAGCCCGGGCCACACCCTGACGTCGGTACGGCTGCCGGACCGCCAGATACGCCACGTTGCATGCCTCCCAATCGCCCTGCACCGGCAAGTACAACAGGAAGCCGATCACCTGCTCCGGGTCATCCTCATCAGTGGCCACCAGCAGTTCCACTTCGGTGCCCTTCTCGCCGTTCAGCGCCTCCAGATACAAATGCACTTCGTAGCCGACCGCGTATTGATAAACGTTGTACAGCAGGTTGCTCGGGCCCAGACCGATGGCGCTGATGTCGGTCAGGTAATCGACCACCATTTGCAGGATCTGGCTGTTGACGCCTTCGGGGCACGGGGATTTGTAGTGGGTGATGCGGGGCATGACGGGTGAACTCCGGCGGTAAAACACAAGTTGCCGGGCGGGTTGAGCGGCCGGCGAACCGCGACATCATACCCTGTGCAAGCCTGACAAAAATTTCATCTGCCCGAGAACGGATATTTCGCCGATTTGGCGTCCAATTCTTCAGCTGCGTTCAATTCCCGACGCAGGCCCTGAGGAGTTGTCATGAACGTTCTGCGTTCCCTGTTCAAATGGCGAAAAGCCCTGCTGCTGGTGCCAGTGACGCTGGCCACGCTGGCCAGTTCCCCTGTGTTTGCCCAACCCGAAATGATCATCCGCGAAGCACCGCCACCGATGCGCATGGAACCGATGCCCGGCCCACGGCCTGGTTATGCATGGGATCGCGGCCACTGGCGCTGGGAAGGCCGGGGTTATGTCTGGATGCCCGGTCACTGGCAACCGGTACGTCACCACGGCGCACGCTGGGAACCGGGCCACTGGCAGGCGCGCGGGCCGAACTGGTACTGGATTGAAGGTCATTGGGTGCGTTGATCGCTCGCCAGCCCGCCAACGTCATACACCAGGAAAATCGTCATGTCGAAAACCATAAAAACCTTGCTCGCCGCCTCGCTGGTGGCAATCACACTGTCGGGCTGCGTCGTCGAACCGGTGCGCCCGCATCGCCCACCGCCGGTGGTGGAGGTCGTTCCGGCGATGCCTGCGCCGGGTTATCACTGGGTCGCCGGGCATTACCGCTGGGCCGGCAACCAATGGCGCTGGGTGCCGGGGCACTGGCGGGCGTATTGAGGCCGCTCACTGGGCCGGTGCAACCACCTTGAACTTGATCGCGATGTCGTTCGAAACCACGGTATCGGCCCACTCCCCGGCACCGAGGCCGAAGGCATCGCGCTTGAGCACCAGTTCACCGTCGAAGATGCCGATGCTGCTGTCCGGTTTCACATGCACCGGCACCTGTACTTCATGGGTGATGCCTTTGAGCGTGAGCTGGCCGGCAACCAGATAGTGGTTGTCATCGACCCGGCTGAAACGGGTCGATTCAAACACCGCCACCGGGAATTTTTGCGTGTCGAACCATGCGGGTTTCACCAGCTCGGTGTTGGCGTCTTCACTGCCGGCATCGATGCTGGTGAGGTCGATGTGCAACGTGGTGCGGGCGTTGCTCAGATTTGCAGTGTCGAAATCCAGCGTCGCGTCGAACTTGCCGAACGTGCCGTACATCCGCGAGCCCATCTGGTTGTAGGTGAAATTGATCTGGCTGGCGGTGGTGTTGACCCGGGTGTACTCCACGGCCTGCGCCGCCGGCATGACGATCAGGCAACACACGGCAGCCAACAACAATCGAATCGACATGGGATGCTCCGGTGCCTCGGTGGACCTCGACTGACTTAAGCAAACATCCGACGCTAATGCCAGCGCCCACAGCGGTTATTCATTCAAACCAGCCGCTCGATCTTCTGATGCTGCCAGACCCGTTTGTAGTACAGCGTCTGCAAGACCAGCATCCCGAGGTACGCTACCGGAAACGCCATCCACACACCCTGCAAACCAAACTGCCCGTCCAGCCAGTACGCCGCCGGCAATTGCACGCCGACCACGCAAATGATCGCGATGGCCACCGGCACCAGAACCGTGCCGCTGGCGCGCATGATGCCGCCGACGATCGCCTGGAAGCCGAAGATCAACAGGCTCCACAGCATGATGTGCAGCAAGTGCTCGGCCATCGCCCGGGTCGAGTCTTCGGTCAGGAACAGCCCCAGCAGCCAGTGCGACAACAGATAACCGAGCACGATCAAGCCACCGGTCAGGCACACGTTGATCCACAGCCCGGTGCGCAGGATCGGCCCCATCCGCTCCAGCCGCCCGGCACCGATTGCCTGGGCACCGAGGATCGACGCGGTGATCGCAATCGACAGCGCCGGAAACTGCACGTAGTTGACGATCTGCGTCACCGCGCCATAGGCCGCCGTCGCCTGGGAGCCGTGCTGGTTGACCAGCGCCAGAATGACGAGCTCCGACAGCGACAGCACAATCATCTGCACCCCGGTCGGCAGGCCGATGCGCAACACCTTGCCGAGAATCTCGCCGTCCAGGCGCAGCGCCGCGAAGAACTCCCGGTCCGGCGCCAGCGGATGGCCCTTGCGAATCAGACTCCATGACAGCCACGCCATCGATGTCAGCGTGCCGGCCAGCCCCGCAACCGCCGCGCTCTGGATCCCCAGTTGCGGCAAGCCAATCCAGCCGCGAATGAACGCCGGGGTCAGCGCCAGACCGACAATGGTCGACAGCAGCAGCGCCAGCATCGGTGACAGCGTGTCGCTCACCCCGCGCAACAGCTGAGTGAACAGCACGTACACCAGCACAAACGGCAACGTCCACATCATCACGCGAGCATAGGCCACCGCGTCATCCAGCACATCCGCCGGCGTGCCCAACCCCTGCAGCGCCTGACGCGCGAACACACTGCCAAACACCGCCGCCACCAGCCCGATCAACACCCCCAGCAACAGCGTCGCCCCGGCGATCGCCTTCACCATGTGCGACTCGCGCGCGCCCCACGCCTGCCCGATCAACACCCCGGCCCCGGCACCCAGACCGATGACCAGCGCGATGAAGAAAAAGATGATCGGAAACATCCCCGACACCGCCGCCAGCGCCTGAGTGCCGAGCATCTGGCCGATGTAGATGCTGTTGACCGTACCCGACATCGACTGCAGGAAATTCGACAGCACCATCGGGGCGAGGAACAGCAGGTAGGTTTTCCAGAGCGGTGTTGGGGCGGTGGTTTGCATTGAAGGGAGATCCATCTCGACAGCCGGGAACAGATTGAGGGTAGCTTCGGCGAGTTCCGAGCGATGAGCAATGAACTTCTCGGATATTGCAGAAGTTTTCATCTGCGCCCCTCAAGGCTCGACAGATTCATCCTCATCGCTGATTGTTTTCCCTCACGCCAGCTATGGCTGCTTCGGGTTTTGACTCTTTTTTTTCAGCCGTAAACCGTCTGTCTGGCACCCGGCTTCAAGTGCGTGCTGCAGATCCTGTTGCGATTGAGCGCTGACAGGGGACGAGTAATCGGCGGCCAGATAATAGAAGCCTTCGGCACGTGCCTGTTGCGCTTCAAGCAACGTCGGTTGCCCCAACAATCTTATCCGTGCGAATGGATCTTCATCCGTCTTGGGTGGTTCAACCGTGCGCTCGAAACAGTACGCATGGCTAACGGCAAACGGGTAATAGCCCAGGTAGGCATCCTCGGCGTTCAACACATTGCGCAAAAGCATCCGGCTCTCGTCGTAACGAGGCGTCTTGGGAACCGTGTCACTGCACTTTGCATAAACGATGGCGCCGACCAGCAGACCTTTTCTGGCGGAGTCGCCATAGAGGGCGCAGGCCTTCTCACGTTTTTGTTGCAGATCGGGATTCATCGGGTCGCCGAACTCTGTCATCCGCGCTTTGTAAAATACAGCGGCGGCATTACCTTCGGTGATGGACTGAGCCAGGTAGCGTTCAGCCTTGTTTTTGTTCTCAAGAATTTTTTCACCTACAACTTTCGCTTTTGCCTTGTCCGGCGAGTCTTCGGTCGCCATCAACAGAAGCTCTTTCGACAACGCTTGTCCGTCCCAGTATGCCGTGAGGTATTGATTGAACGAGTCAGTACCGGGCGGCTCCGTCTCGGCAACAGCGGTTGAACACACAAAGAAAATCATCAGTGACATCAGATTGCGCAGCATCGAAATTCCTTTTTTTCTCGGAGATCACCACCGAGCCATTAATAGAGACAAGCCTGTATCGGTCGCCAACGAAGGGAGTTGAATGCAAGTTGCAGGTGCCCTCTTCTGCATAACCGTGATAAACCGCAGGCTTGTTCATAACCATTGAGATCATGCCCCATGCCTCGCGCCTTGCGTTTATCTGCAGTCGTTCTTTTGTCTCTGTGTGCCGGTATCGCCGGCGCAGCCGCGCCCTCTCCAGCTCCCAAGACTCTGCAGCCATTGGTGGCAACCCTGAACGAACGCCTGAACATCGGCGACCTCGTCGCCCTGACCAAATGGGACAGTGGCAAGCCGATCCAGGACAGTCCCCGCGAAGCCCAGGTCATTGCCAATGCCCGAACGCTGGCCACCGAACGCAAACTCGACCCGGAAGACGTCGCGCAATTGATCGCCGCGCAAATGGAAGCCAACAAACTGGTGCAATACGGTTTGCTCGCGAAGTGGCAAGCGGCCGGTGCTGCGCCGGACACGCCGCGTCCGGATCTGGGCAAGCAGATTCGGCCGCGCCTTGATGAACTGCAAACCCGCCTGTTGCAGCAATACGCCGACTTCACGCCCTACCGTCACGACCCGAACTGCCCGGTATGGCTGGCCAAGGCACGCAGCGGTTTGACTCAAGATGCACTGCACGAACTGGCCCTGACTCGCGCCACCGGCGAGCTATGTATCCGGGCAACCGCCCCGTGAACCGGGGCTTGGGCATCCATCGCCGGCATCGATAGTCACCATCACGCCAATGAAGTTCTCATAAAAAATCCCGGGCGTAAGATCGGCTCCATACCCAACAAACAACACCCCGGAGCACACGATCATGAAACGCCAAATCCTTCTCGGCATCGCTTTCTCGGTTCTTGCAGTCAACGCTTTTGCAGCCAAACCCGCTCACACCCTGATCGCCGAAGGCGGTTCGGATCGGTTGATTGAACACCGCGTAGCTGAAGGGGGTTCTGATCGTCTGCTAGAACGTCGCGTTGCCGAAGGTGGCGCTGAGCGTCTGCAAGAACGTCGCGTTGCCGAAGGTGGCTCGGATCGTCTGCAAGAACGCCGCGTAACTGAAGGTGGCTCGGATCGTCTGCAAGAACGCCGCGTTGCCGAAGGTGGCGCCGATCGTCTGCTGGAACGTCGCGTAGCTGAAGGTGGCGCTGATCGTCTGCTGGAACGTCGTGTAGCTGAAGGTGGCTCGGATCGTCTGCAAGAACGCCGCGTTGCCGAAGGTGGCTCGGATCGCCTGATCGAACGTCGCGTCGCATGACCTGAACGCTCTTTCCCAAGACAAAGAAAAGCCCGGCCTGATCAGCCGGGCTTTTTCACATCCAACCGTCGCTTACTGAGCGGTTTTCAGCTTGACCACGTCACCGGAGATTTTGGTGGTGTAGCCGGTCAGAACCCATGCCCAGAACCAGTTTTCCTGAACCTGGGTGTTGATCATCGCATCGCCGCCGCGGGCTTTGATCGCGGCATCCTGTGCGCGGACGAAACGGCTGTTCTGGCGGATCGGGATCACGCCGAACAGCAGCAGACCGGTAGCGGTGGCTTCGCTGTGGCCAATCACGGTGTACTGGCTGCTGTCGTATTGTTTGGTGTTCATCGGGGTGCCGGTGCAACCTGCCAGAACCACACCGAACAGTGCGGCGGCGACGACTTTGCTGAGGTATTTCACTGCAAGACTCCATGGGTAAACGCCCGGGATCCATCTCTCGGGCGGCGCACACTTTACCGGAGATAGTGGCACATTAGTATCAACCACGACATTTTTCATGAAGCGCCATCGGCACAGCGCCTCATGAGTCACTTCAAGTATTGGTTTTCAGTTGGGTCCACAACCGCGTCGTCAGACGGGCAATCGCCGCCGGCAGCTCTGAACCATTTGTCCATTCTTTCGGCAGCCTGGCAGCTGAATGAGCTACACGTCCTACTCGGATTGAAACGTCTGAAGATACGCCAACAGATTGTCGATCTTCTCCTCGTCACTCAGCCCCCAGAAGATCATCCGCGTCCCTGGCACCACACCTTTCGGGTCCTTCAGATACGCCGTCAGCGTTTCGCGGTTCCAGGTGATGCCAGAGTTCTTCATCGCATCGGAATACACGTAGTTCGCCGACGTTCCCGCCGGACGGCCGATGATGCCGTTGAGCTGTGGGCCGAATCCCGGGCGGGCGGATTCGCCGACCTGATGGCAGCCGCCGCACAGGCGCGGGAAGATTTTGCCGCCGGCCTCGGCGTCGCCGGCCGCATAGGTGGCTGTGCTGAGCAGGCCTGCGCTGAGGATCAGAGCGAGGGGCAGTAACGCGGTGTTTTTCATCGGGAGTATCCAGATCTTCGGCGGCGCCAAGGGTAATCCTGCAGGGAGCGTTGCGCTACAGGTAAGCCGCGATCACCTGCCGGACTTTGAGCAAGGCTTGACGCAGGACAAGCAGGTCCACCGAGCCCAGCGCCAGCCGGATCGCGTGGGGCACATGGGCCGACACGGTGAACGGCTCGGCGTTGGTGACCGAAATCTGCGCCTTCATCAGCTCGATCACCACCTGATCGGATCGGGCGTCTTCCGGCAGCGGCAGCCACAGGAAATACGAAGACGGATGGCCCATGCTCGGCAAGCCTTGCAGGACTTCCGCGGCCAGCACCTGACGGGCCCGGGCGTCAGCGCGCTTTTGCGCCTCCAGCCAGGTAACGGTGCCGTCGTCGAGCCAGCCGCAGGCAATCGCGGTCATCACTCCGGGGGTGTTCCAGGTGGTGGCGCGGATGATGCGTTCCAGTGCCGGGATGATTTTCAGCGGCGCGGCGATGAAGCCGACGCGCAGGCCCGTGGCGATGTTTTTCGAAAGTCCCGAGACGTACACCGTGCGCTCCGGCGCCAGATCCGCCAGCGGTGGTGGCGGGTTATCGACCAGAAAGGCGTAGGCAGCGTCTTCGATGATCGTCAGATCATGCTGTCGGGCAATCGCCACCAATTGTTCGCGCTGCGCCAAAGGCATCACCCAGCCGAGCGGATTGTGCAGGGTCGGCATGCTGTACACGGCACGCACCGGGCGACTGCGACAGAGTTTGTCGAGCGCCGCCAGATCCGGCCCGTGCTCGGTCACGGGGAGCGCGACCACTTCAAGGTGCAGCGCTTCGGCGAGCACCTTGAAGCCGGAATAGGTCAGCGCATCGGCCGCGATCACATCGCCGGGATTGAGTTGTGCCATCAACGTCACCGCCAGACCTTGCTGGGCGCCGTTGACGATCAACACCTGCTCGGCGTCGACACTCAGGCCTCGGGCTTGCAAGTGCCGGGCAACCGAGGCCCTTTCATGCTGGCGCCCGGCGTGAGGTTGATAACGCAGCAGCGCTTCGAGATCGCCGGACAACGCCAATTGCCGCAAAGCAGTGCGCAGCAGATCGGCCTGCCCCGGCAGCGACGGGTAGTTGAAGTTAAGGTCGATCATGCCAACGGCAATGTCTTTCTGGTCGATCCCCTGCCCCGGCAATAACGAGGTTTCCCGGACAAACGTGCCCCGCCCGGTTTCGCCGCTGACCAGGCCCATGGCCTCAAGCTCGGCGTACACCCGCGAGGCCGTGACCAGCGCCAGCCCTTCACTCGCCGCCAGTTGCCGGTGGGTCGGCAAACGCGTGCCGGGTAAAAGGCGACCGCTGCGAATATCGGCGGCGTAGGTATCAACGAGCGTCTTGTAACGGGAGCGCGGCATGTCGGGATGTATCCATGACAATTCTTTGATTGTGCTGATTCTCAACCCTAGGATGAACCCCAGGCAACCCCACCCTTGAGCATGACCCAACATGGAACGAACCACGGATCTGCCCGCGCCAACCCTGGAAAAAACCAGTGGCTGGATCAACGGTTTCATCGGCGTCGTGATTTTCAGCGGCTCGCTGCCGGCCACGCGGCTGGCGGTGCTGGAATTCGACCCGGTATTTCTCACCGTCATCCGCGCCACCCTCGCCGGGGTGCTGGCGCTGTGCCTGTTGTGGCTGTTTCGCGAACGTCGCCCGGCGCGGAATCAGTGGACGTCGCTGTTGATTGTCGCGCTGGGCGTTGTCGTGGGGTTCCCGCTGTTGACCGCCCTCGCGCTGCAATACGTGACGTCGGCGCATTCCATCGTGTTTGTAGGACTGCTGCCGCTGGCAACGGCGATTTTTGGCGTGCTGCGCGGAGGCGAACGGCCGCGCCCAGTGTTTTGGTTTTTTTCGGTGATGGGCAGTTCGCTGGTGGTCGGTTTTGCGGTTTCCCAGGGACTGACCGCCTCGCCCACCGGGGATCTGTTGATGCTGGCGGCGATTCTTGCCTGCGGACTCGGCTATGCCGAGGGCGCAAAACTGTCGCGCACCCTCGGCGGCTGGCAGGTGATCTGCTGGGCGCTGGTGTTGTCGTTGCCGGTGATGGCCGTGCTCAGCGTATGGCGGGCGCCCGCCTCGTTCAGCGGTTTCAGCGTCTCGGCGTGGGTGTGCCTGGCTTACGTTTCGCTGTTCAGCATGCTGATCGGTTTTGTGTTCTGGTATCGCGGCCTGGCCCAGGGCGGGATTGCGGCGGTCGGACAGTTGCAGTTGTTGCAGCCATTCTTCGGACTGGCACTGGCGGCGACGTTGCTGCATGAGCAGGTCAGTGTCGGCATGTTGGTGGTCACGTTGGGGGTGATCCTGTGCGTGGCCGGGGCGAAAAAATTCGCCAGATAATCTTCAGCTCACTCCCGCTTTCCACTCCCGCGGACTGAGCCCGGTCTTGCGCCGAAACGCCCGGGCCAGCGCCGAAGGACTTTCATAGCCAACCTCTTCGGCAATCAAGGCAATCGGCCGCCCCTCGCGAAGGCGTTTCTGCGCGAGGCTGATCCGCCAGCTCACCAGATAATCCATCGGCGTCTGCCCCACCACTCGCCGAAAATGCTCGGCAAACCCGGCACGGGACAAATGTGCGGTCGCGGCCAATTCGGCGACGCTCCAGGCCTTGGCCGGTTGGTCGTGCATCAGGCTCAATGCGCGGGCAATCTTCGAATCCGCCAACCCAGCCATCATGCCCGGCTGCTGGTTGTGACTGCTGATGAGGTGGCGCAGCAGCAGAATCACCAGCAATTCGAACAGCCGGTCCATCACGGCCTCGCGCCCGCAATGACCGTCGAATGCTTCCTTGAACAGCCACTCCAGGGTACTGGCCATTTCCGGAAGGTCGGCAAGTTTCAGCACCAGATAATCCGGCAGCGCCGCCGCCAGTGCGTTGCCCGCGCCGCCGTCAAATGTCAGCGAGGCGCACACCAATTGCGTGTTCATCGCCTCGTCGGCGAACAATCGGTGGGCAAACGGTCGAGGGAAGAAAATCAGCGTCGGTTCATTGAGGGTGAGTTCCGGTTCATTTCCCGGTTTGAGCAGCACTTGCCCGGCCTGCAACAGATGCACATGGCCACAGATCTGATCGCCGCCGTACGCGCTGATGCCGCAGAAAGTACCGCTGTGGAAGGTGCCGGCATTCACGCCGAAGTGACTGAGCAACGTGGACAAGCGATCCATGAGAGCAACTCCGGGGCAACAGGTTTGGACGATCTGTCGCATATCCTCGACGATTTGCATCCAAAGCACCAGTCGCGCTGAATAACATGACCTCCATCCCCGGCGCACTTCGCACCGGAACTTCGGAGAATCACCATGAGCCGTATCGCCCCGATCAGCATTGAAAACGCCACCGACGCCACTCGCCCGACACTGGAAGGCGTGCAGAAAAAAATCGGTTTCCTGCCGAACCTGTTCAAGACCCTGGCCGTCGCGCCGGTTGCGCTGGATGCCTACGTGCAAATCTCCGCGACGCTGGGCAAAACGTCCCTGAGCGCCAAGGAAAAAGAAGCGGTGTACCTCGCCACGTCGCAGGTCAACGGCTGCGATTACTGCCTGGCGGCGCACACTTTGTTTGCCGGCAAGGCCGGGCTGGCCGCAGAGGAAATCATCGAGGCGCGTCATGGTCGGCTGAATGCCTTCGCCACCCTCGCCCATCAACTGACGCAAACCCGTGGTCACCTGAATGATGAACAGATCGGCGCCGCCCGCGCTGCCGGCATCGACGACAAGAAGATCATCGAAGTGATCGCCATCGTCGCCGCGCAAACCCTGACCAACTACCTCAACAACGTGGCGCTGACCGACATCGATTTCCCGGCCATCGACGCCTGATCAGTGACCGGGGTCGATCTCAGTCGTGATCGACCCCGGCACGTTTCAGCAATTTCTTGCAACGTTCGGACAGGTGAAACACCTGCAACTGCTTGCCGGCCTTGGCGTAGCGTTCGCGCAGGGTTTTCAGTGCGGCGATGGCCGAGTAATCGACAAAACTCAGGTGCCGACAGTCCAGCGTCACGCGTTGCGGGTCATTGGCCGGGTCGAACTGATTGAGGAACGGCGTGGTCGAGGCAAAAAACAGCGTGCCATGCAGGCGATAGAGTTTGCTGCCGTCCGCTTCCAGATGCTCATCAGCGTACAGCTCGCGTGCCTGCTGCCAGGCAAAATTCAGCGCCGCGATGATGATCCCGCACAACACTGCCGTGGCCAGATCGGTAAATACCGTGATGATGGTCACCGCGATGATCACCAGCACATCGTTGAGCGGCACTTTGTTCAGCACCCGCAACGAGGCCCAGGCAAACGTCTGCTGCGACACCACAAACATCACCCCCACCAGCGCCGCCAGCGGAATTCGCTCGATCAGCGGCGACAGAAACAGAATGAACAGCAGGATCAACACCCCCGCCACCACCCCGGACAACCGTCCGCGCCCGCCGGAACTGAGGTTGATCACAGTCTGGCCGATCATCGCGCAACCGCCCATGCCGCCCAACGCACCGGAGACCATGTTCGCCGCCCCCAGCGCCACACACTCGCGATCCGGATAACCACGGCTTTCGGTGATTTCATCGGTGAGGTTGAGGGTCAGCAGGGTTTCCAGCAGGCCGACCAGCGCCATCAGGATGGCGTAAGGCGCGATGATGCGCAGGGTGTCCAGCGTCCACGGGATGTCCGGCAACGCGAACTTCGGAAGACCACCGGCGATGTGCGCCATGTCACCGAGGGTGCGAGTTGGCAGACCGAGCAGATAAACCAGCAAGCCGACGCCGAGGATCGCCACCAGCGCCGGCGGCACGGCGCGAGTCAGACGCGGCAGAATGTAGACGATGGCCATGGTCAGCAGCACCAGCCCGGTCATCAGGTACAACGGCGTGCCGCTGAGCCACTGCTCGCCGCTCTTGAAATGCTCCAGTTGCGCCAGCGCAATGATGATCGCCAGACCGTTGACGAACCCGAGCATCACCGGATGCGGCACCATGCGCACCAGCTTGCCCAAGCGCAACAGCCCGAACGCCATCATGATCAAACCGCCGAGCAACACCGTCGCTAGCAGGTACTGCACGCCGTGCTGGACTACCAGCGCGACGATCACCACCGCCATCGAACCGGCCGCTCCGGAGACCATGCCCGGCCGGCCGCCGAACAGCGCGGTCAACGTGCAAATAATGAAAGCGCCGTACAGGCCCATCAGCGGATTGAGATGAGCCACCAGCGCAAACGCAATGCATTCGGGCAACAGGGCGAACGAGGTGGTGAGTCCGGCCAGGACATCGGCGCGCAGACGAATAGGTTTCATGGCTTACCTGACAGAGCGGCGGCGGACGCGGCTGCTGATATCGACGGGAAAAGAGGGTTGCGGATGTTACGCAAATGCCGGGGAGCGGGCCAGCGATCACTGACAGGGGCGGCCCGACGCTCTATGCTTGCGCACTTCGTTGATCGACGGGTCTGAACATGTCACCGCTATCCACCCGCGAAGTCTGCCAGCGCTTGCGTGAGGCGGCATTGGGCGTTTGCGCATTACGGCGTATTGCACAGGAATCCGAGACCGGCCAGATCTCGATCGAGATCGACGGCTGGCACCTGTCGCTCGATTTTGACGGTCAACGCCTGCACCACTGCCTGCAATGCCGGTGCCCGGAAGATCGTGAGTGGCGACTCGACACGACTCAACGTTTCGGCACCGACCCGGTCAGCTTGCTCAGCACCTGGGAACTGGCGCAGATCGAACGGTTGCTGGCGCGGACCGAATGAGCGGATCAGCCCTGTCGCAGATCCAGCAGGTAGGTGTAATAACCGGTGTCACGAACCCAACCGAGCGACTCGTACAAACCCTGGGCGGTGAAATTGTCGGTGGCGGTTTCCAGCATCAGCCCCTTGGCACCGGTTTCGACGGCGAAGTCGCGGGCGGTGTTCATCAATAGTCGCCCCACTCCACGGCCACGGGCGGCCGGCGTGGTGAACAGGTCGCTGAGCAGCCAGGTCCGGTGGGCGTCTATCGAAGAGAACGTCGGGTAAAGCTGCACGAATCCCAGCACCTCCCCGCTTTCATCCTCAACCAGAAAAATCGCCGATTCATTGCCGGCCATGCGCTCGGCGATGAAGGCCCGCGATTGCTCGAGATTCGACGGCTGGCCGTAAAAACCGCGATAAGCGTCGAACAGCTTCGCCACCGCGTCGAGGTGAATCGTCGTGGCGCGCAGTGCCTGAAGGGTCATTGTCATATTCCTGAGGTTATCGAAATTGAAACCAGCATAGCGTTGAGAAGCGAGTTCGCTGGCCTATTCGCTATATAGTTTTGTATATTTCGAATCCGAAATCGCCAGACGTTCAACGCCTTCCATGAGCAGCATCCGCGAACGCAACCAGCAACTGATCCTGGCCGCCGCCAGCGAAGAGTTTGCCGCCAACGGCTTCGACGCGACCCAGACCCGCGACATTGCCGCCCGGGCCGGTGTGCCCAAGGCCAATCTCTATTACTACTTCCAGAGCAAGGAAAACCTCTACGGTAAAGTGTTGCTCGGTTTTGTCGAACCGCTGCTCGAAGCCTCGGCGGTGCTGCGCGAAAGCGACGACCCGCTGATCGGTCTGCGCGCCTACGTCGCGGCACGCATCCGCATCGCCCGCGAACATCCGGCGATTGCCAAGGTGTTCAGTGGTGAACTGCTGCTGGGCGGTCGCCAGTTGCCGGACGAATGCCGCGACCTGCTGCACGCTGAAGCCCGGCGCAACGTCGAGTGCCTGCGCAGCTGGATCGGGCGCGGCTTGCTGGCCCCGGTGGATCCCGAGCATTTGATGCTGTTTATCTGGTCGGCGACGCGCACCTACACCAACATTGGATGGCAGATGGGGCGCATCACCGGTCGGGAAGTGCCGCAGGATGAGGACTATGCGCTGGCGGCGGAGACGATTACGCGATTGGTGCTGGAGGGCGTGGTGGCGCCACGAACGGGGGAAATCCGTGGCGTGCTGTTTGCGACCTGAAGGTTCAGGGCATGAAATCCAGCGGTAGCGCGCGGTCGCCTTCCATCCGCTCGTACCATGCCTGGAACTGAGCAGGCAGGCGCTTTTTCCATTCCGGTACATTGGTGTAGTAACGGGCTCGCGTATGGCCCTCTTTATCAGGCACCAACATCAGCACCCAGAAACGATTACTGGCCGCACGCATCAGAATGGCCGCGTTCACATTGCCCAGTCCGCGCACCCACATCTCGATGACCTCTGCATCAGGCACGTCAACCGCCGGGTCGCCGACAGTCATGGTACTCGTACGGTCCACCAGCTTCTGATAATCACCCTTGAGCAGTTTATGCAACGCCTGATCCTCTTGCTGCGTACGAGCAAGTCCAACGCTGAGCAAGTTGTAATTCATCGAAACTGGTTTATCAGACGCCACATAACGACCTGAGTAAAAGACACCCATCCCGGCACCGCAATCAACGTCATCGCCATTCTGTGTGACGTCCAGTACACCATTGATCGCTCGAAAAACAAGCGTGCAACTACCCTCCTCGAAACGGGCTTCACCACCGTTCAACACAGCAATACCTTCCAGATCACCAGAATTGGCGCCGTCTTGTGCTGAAACCTCAAAGCGGATGTGTGTGGCGTCCTGACGCTTGATGATCACTTCAGATCCCGAGTTCACCCCGTGAGGAATCAACTGCCATGTGGCATCCCATGAGAACGTTCTGGTCGCATATTTCAGCTCAGTCAGGCGCATCAGATATTCACGACTCAAGCACGCCAGTTCAGCGCCACAAAGGCTGCGGTTCTTCAACCATGCTCTTTGATCGGCCTTGAGCGCTTGCGGGTCAGCCACCTGCGCCAACGTTGTCCGCCAAAGCACCCCAAGTTTCTCATCAAGACTCGAGGTATACGGATCGGCACAAATGGCTTTTTCAACCGGGCTGGAAGCGCCAGCGCAGTCGAAACTGGCAGCGTGTGTATTGGCAGCAAAAACGAGAGACGTCAGCAGCAAGGCGTGACGGAGATTGAAAGCGAGCATCGACAGATTCCATTCCTGAGGCGGCGGCAGTATGCCGGGCCCGGGCTATCGATGCTCTGGATTTTTCACCGGTTACCGGGATCTTCTGCAAGAGAGAGTCAGAACGCGATTTCCGCCGCGGGCTTCACATCGATCCGCGCCACGGAGCCGGTCAGGTGCGCCCAGTCCTTGTTGTGTTCGGCGATGATGTCTTCGGCGCTCATGTTGCCGTTGTCGACGGTGGAATGCGCGTCGGCCGCCAGCTCCACGTCGTAGCCCAGTTGATGGGCCTGGCGCACGGTGGCGTTGACGCAGTAATCGGTCTGCAGACCGCAAATCACCAGGCGATCGAAGTCTTCCCGGGGGATCAGTTTCAGCAGGTTGGTCTGGTAGAACGAGTCGTTGGCGGTCTTGTCGACGCGCAGGTCGCCGGGCGCGGTGGCCAGGCCGTCAGCCAGTTGCCAGCCCTCGGCGCCGTGGGCGAGCGGACTGTCCTTTTCATTATGCTGGATCAGTACGACTGTAACGCCAGCCTTGCGCGCCCGGGCGCTGAGGCCGTTGATGGTGTCGATCACCCGTTTGATGTCGTGACACTCGTATTCGCCTGTGCACAGGGCGCGCTGGACATCGATGATCAGCAATGCGGTGGTCATGGTGAGCCTTCCTTGATCGGTCCTTGAGACAGGGGCGGACGTGTGCCCGCCCCCTTTTTACTCTGCTCAGTAACCCAGTGACAACCCGGTGTTGCGCCGTGGATCGTTGGCGCCGTAGAAGCGGTTCTTGCCGACCGGTTTACCACCCAGCGACGGTGCACCGACCAGAATCGCGGCGATGTGGTTGGCGTCCTGCGGGCCCGCAAACTTGTGGCCCCAGCTCTCGAGAATCTTCTTCGTGTCGGGGCTCGCGGCGAAGTCTTCGAGGTTGGTCTGTTCCGGCATCCACTGCTGGTGGAAACGCGGCGCATCGACCGCTTCCTGCAGGCCCATGCCGTAGTCGATGACATTGAGCATGGTCAGCAAGGTTGCCGTGATGATGCGACTGCCGCCCGGCGTACCGACCACCATCACCACTTTGCCGTCCTTGGTCACGATGGTCGGGCTCATCGACGACAGAGGCGCCTTGCCGGGCGCGATGGCGTTGGCTTCGCCCTGCACCAGGCCGTACATGTTCGGCACGCCGACTTTCGAGGTGAAGTCGTCCATTTCATCGTTGAGGATCACCCCGGTCTTGCTCGCCATCACGCCCGCGCCGAACCAGTCGTTGAGGGTGTAGGTGACGGACACCGCGTTGCCCCATTTGTCGACGATCGAATAGTGCGTGGTGTTGCTGCCTTCGTGAGGCGCAACGCCAGGTTTCAGCTCAGCGGAAACGCCGGCCTTCTGCGGCTGGATCGCGTTGCGCAATTGGGTGGCGTAGTTCTTGTCCAGCAGGTGCTCGATCGGGTTTTTCACGAAATCCGGGTCACCCAGATAGCTATTGCGATCCACGTAGGCGTGGCGCATCGCTTCGATCTGGTAGTGCATGCCCTGGGCCGAATGGAAGCCCAGGTCCTTCATGGGATAGCCTTCGAGAATGTTCATGATCTGGCAGATCACCACCCCGCCGGAACTCGGTGGTGGCGCCGACACGACGTGGTAGCCGCGATAGTCGCACTCCACCGGAGCCAGTTCGCGGGTCTTGTATTTGTCCAGGTCGGCCTGGGTGATGATGCCCTTGTTGGCCTGGCTGGAGGTGACGATGGCGTCGGCCACCCAGCCTTTGTAGAAGCCATCGGCGCCTTTCTCGGAAATGGTGCGCAGGGTTTTGCCCAGGTCCTTCTGCACCAGTTTCTGCCCGACCTGCATCGGTTCGCCATTACTGAGGAATATCGCGCCGGAGTCTTTCATGTCCTTCTTGAACACGTCAGTGGCGTAGTCCAGCAGATCGACGTCACCCTGCTCCAGTTCGAAACCTTCCTCCGCCAGTTTGATCGCCGGGGCGATCATGTCCTTGCGCGGTTTGGTGCCGTACTTGCTCAGCGCCAGCTCCATGCCGGACACGGTGCCCGGAACGCCCACCGCGAGGTGACCACGGGTGCTCAGATCAGGAATGACATTGCCCTGCTTGTCGAGGTACATGTCGGCCGTCGCAGCCAATGGGGCTTTTTCCCGGAAGTCGAGGAAGGTCTTGCGTCCGTCCGCCAGCTGGATGGTCATGAAACCACCACCGCCGAGGTTACCCGCTGCCGGGTAAACCACCGCCAGCGCGTAGCCCACCGCGACTGCCGCATCCACCGCGTTGCCGCCACTTTTCAGTACATCGACACCCACGTGAGTCGCCAGATGCTGGGCGGTGACCACCATGCCGTTTTCGGCGGCCACCGGTGCCACGGAGGCCGCGTGGGCCATGAGGCAACTGAGCGCCAATGAGGTCGCAATCAGCGATTTGGCAAAAGGTTCGTACTTCATGAGTCAGTCTCTTCTTTTTATAAGGTAGGAAAACGCTTCAAAAGCAACAGCCAGTATGGTCGCGATTGCGGTTTGCGCCTCCCCGATCCGGCAGTATGCTGGGCGCTGTTGCCGACCCGCCCCGGAGTTTTCCTTATGGCCTACACGTTCATCACCCTGCCCTCGCCCGTCGGCGAGTTGAAGCTGGTCGCGAACGGTTCACGACTGGCCGCCATCCTCTGGGAAAACGACAAACCGAACCGGGTGCGCCTTGGACCGATGAGCGAAGCGCCGGACAATCCGGTGTTGATGAAAACCGCACGACAACTGGAAGAATATTTTGCCGGCACGCGCGATGCGTTCGATGTGGCGCTGGACTTTGCCGGCACCGAGTTCCAGAAAAAGGTCTGGGCCGCATTGCTGACCATTCCATTCGGCGAGACCCGCACCTACAGCCAGATTGCGCAGCAGATCGGCCACCCGAGCGCAGTGCGCGCCGTCGGCGCGGCGAACGGGCGCAATCCGATTTCGATCATCGCGCCCTGCCACCGGGTCATCGGCGCGTCGGGCCAGTTGACCGGATTTGCCGGAGGCCTGGAGGCCAAGGAACGATTGTTGACGCTGGAGAGCGGTCCGGGATCAGACATCGGCAAAACCGGCGAGCTGTTTTAAGCATCAAAGAAATTATTCATCGCCGCGTACTGCAACAGCATGATGGTCTTGGCATCGCAGATTTCGCCGCGCGCAAACGCCTTGAGCGCGTCATCGAAAAGCCACTCCAGCACCTCCAGTTCTTCGGTTTCCTCTTCCAGCCCGCCGCCACTGCTGACCTTCGACGCTGCATCGTACTCGGCCACGAAGAAGTGCAATTTCTCGGTCACAGACCCCGGACTCATGTAAGCCTCGAAGACCTTCCTCACGTCATGTACGCGGTAACCGGTTTCTTCCTCAGCCTCGTCACGGATTCGCTGCTCCGGCGCCGCGCCTTCCAGCAATCCTGCAGCGACCTCGATCAGCAAGCCGTCATGACCGTTGACGAACACCGGCAGACGGAACTGGCGGGTCAGCACCACGGTACGTTTTTCGCGGTTGAACAACAGAATCGCTGCACCATTGCCACGGTCGTAAACCTCGCGAGTCTGGCGTTGCCATTCACCGTTGTTGCGCAGGTAATCGAACGTGATTTTCTTCAGCAGGTACCAGTCGTGGGACAACACCTGAGTGTCGACGATGTTGATCCGTTCGGCGGTGTCGGGCATGACGATCGATCCTTTTCTGTCATCGGAAAAGCCCCCATGTTAGGCGAAAAAAAGCCCGGCAGCGCTACCGGGCTTTTTCATTCGTTTACTGCTGACGGGCCATGTCGGCCATTGCGACATCGGGCTCCTGCGCGACAACCGCCACGCCATTGATCAGCGGTCCGTAACGCCGACTGAACTGCCAGTTGTATGGCACCCGATCCTTGCTGGTGCCGTTGTCCCAGTTCACCGACCAGGTCATCAGGCCCTTGATCGGGTGCCCTTTGACGGCCAGACGTTTCATCGCGTTGCCGACCGCGTTTTTGTCAATCACGTAACCGGTGGCCGCCGCATCGTTGTTGGCTGGCAGGCCAATGACAAACTTGTCCGCAGGGATTTTCGTGAACCCGCGCGTGCCGGTCACCAGACTTTCCGTCAGGTAATAGAGAAAGTCCTCCTTCATCGCGTCGTTGTTTTGCGCGATCCACGCCCCGTTACCGTTGTTGGCCTCCGGTACCCAGACGCCATCGCCTCCCTGGTTATAGAACTGCGGCGCGATGAAATCGTAATAGCCTTCCAGCGCCTGCAGGTAACCGACATATTTGCCGGAGGTGGTCAGGTACGGAAACTCCGGCGCCATGCTGATGATGAAATGCTTGCCCTGGCCTGCGTAGTGATCCTTGACCAGTTTCAGGGCGGCCGGCAGGACGGTCTTGTTGGCAGCGAAATCAATCGCGCTCTGTTCAAGATCGATGTCCAGACCGTCGAAGCCGTAGGTTTCCACCAGACGGATGATTTCATTGGCCAGCGGTTGCTCCTGGCCGGCACGCAACTCGATGTGCGCGTCTGCGCCGCCGAGGGAAATCAGCACCGCCCGACCCTGGCTGTTGAGCACCCCGACCTGGCGGCGGAACTCGGCGTCGGAGACGTTGTACGGCTTGAAGGTCGGAATCCCGCTGCCCTTCATGAACGCCACGGCGACCACGTTGTAGTCCTTGGGGACGTCCGTCAGGGCGATGTTGGCGAACTGACCACGCTGATAGCCATCACTCGGGCCGGCGGGCCAGTTGTGCCAGAAGCCCATGAGGATCTTCTTGCCGGCGATGCTCGGCATCAGCGAGGCAGCGTCGCTCGCCTGGTTTTGCATTAAGGTGAAGTCGATGTTTGACATGTTCTAATCCTTCAGAACGTGTGGCTGGAGGTTGCAGACTTATTTGAAGTCCACATCGAAGGCCTGATAGAAGGCGTTGCCGGTGTTGGCGACGATCCACATCAGAACAATGACGTGACGCCCGTGCTTGTTGGCCGGGAGTGTTACCGCATGATTGACCTTGGCCTTCAGCTCCGCCGAATGGCTGTAGTACGGCACTTGCGGATAGAAGTCCTCGGCGAACGGTTTTGCTTCCAGTTGTGCACGGGTGATGCGTTGTTTCGGGTCCCAGCCATCCTTGGTGATCAGCCAGCGGTAGCCGCGGGTGGTGTGCGGCGCGGTGTATTCCCATTTCACTTCGAGGGTCTGGCCAGGAGTGACATTGAGCAGTGGCCAGGTGAACGGACGACCGAGTTTCTTGCTCATTTCCTCGTCGGTGAAGTTCACACAGTCACGGGCATCGTCCTTGCCGCCGCTGAGAATGTGACCGTCGGCCGGCGGCACGACACTCGGGTTATCCGACTCGAAAGGTGCCGGAAACGGGCCGGCCACCAGTGCCGGGAAGTTCTTGCCACCCTCCATCTCGTTGACCTGCCAGCCGCCGAGCAATCCTTGCTCGATGGCCACCGCACCGCGGCTTGCAGGGGAAATGACGCGACCGTGTCGCAGTTGGGTTTGAGCTTGTGGTTGGTTCATGTTTTTCACTCCGTTGATTTAAGAACTCTCCTTTCCGAGGAGAGGCCTTGAAACTAACGGAGGGGGATTTTTTGTCCATCGGCGGTTTTGTCGCAGCCTGCCGCGGACAGGCTCGGAAAACCCCGATAATACTGGATATAAATACAGTACATTGCGATGTTTCTCACCCTGCGCATGGCAAAAAGACTACACGGCGTTATTACAAACACCTGCATTCACCGGCTCAGGCCAGCTGCGCCTTGAACTCTTTTTCATACTGCCCGGCGAGCTGTTCTTTCTGCTTGTCATCGAGCAGCTTGCCGGCCATCTGAAAGAACTTCTGCTCCTCTTCCTTCAAGTGGTGATGGACCTTGTCCGAGAGCTTTTTCGCCGTGGCCAGCCAGGCCGGGCTGGACATTTCGGTCTCGTCGAGTTCCTCCATCATTTCGTCCATTTCATGGTGCTCGGCGATAGCGTGGCGACTGAGGTCGACGCCGTTGTCGAACTCCATCAGCGGGATGTAGAAGTGGCGCTCTTCGGCCGTTTCGTGAGCTTGCAGTTCGGCTTTCAGTTGCTTGTAGGCCTCGACGCGTTCCGGGGTGTCGCCGCTGGTCTCGATCAATGCCCTGGCGTAGCGGCGCTGGCGGTCGTGGCTCTGGCGAAGGGCTTCGAAAATGTTCATGGACTCTCCTCGACAAACGCATTCGGAATGAACGCCTTGAAGGGCTAGACCCCAACGCTGGAGCGACGGTTCCAACTGTTCGATGCCGGGATGGATCAATTGACCGAGGCGCGATAGTCTGCCGGTTCGCTGCCATAAGGATGTTGCACATGAGTTTACGGATCGAGCTGTCGCAAGACTCCACGGAAGAAGAACGCCGGGCCATTCTGGCGCCCCTGCACGCCTATAACGTCGCTCAGGCCGGAATTGCCGTATCGGAGCCGCTCACGTTGCTGGTACGCGATGAACACGACACCATTCTGGGTGGGCTCTATGGCCGGTTGGTCTGCCAGTGGTTGTTCATCGATCTGTTGTCGGTGCCGGAGCAAGGTCGCCATCAGGGGATCGGCTCCAAACTGATGCGCATGGCCGAAGACCTGGCGCGGGAGAAAGGTTGCATCGGGGCGTGGCTCGACACCTTCGATTTTCAGGCGCCTGAGTTCTACAAAAAGCTGGGGTATAGCCAGTTTGGCGAGCTGGCGGACTACCCGCCGGGGCACAAACGAATGTTTTTCCAGAAACGTCTGGACGCCTGAGCCCCACGGATCGCCAGGTTTACAGACAGGTCGCCAGCGCTGCCAACCGCCGCTTGGCGACAAAGTCGTCCTTCTGCGCGTAGTAATTCAGAACCGTGCCGGACGCATCAGTGGTCAAGTCGACGAACGACTCCGCCGAACGGGTGTAGACCGTCGAGCCACCCTTCTTGCCCGGTTGCAGATACGCCGCCGCATCCACACCGAACACCGCTTCGTCCTGCCAGGCGAACTGCACGCACTGGGCCACGACTTTCTCGGGTTTGTCCGAGTTCAGGACCTTGTAAGGGGTTTGAGTGCGGGCGTCTTCCATCACCGAACCCGCGCAACCGGCCAGCAGGGTTGCCGCCAGTGCCACCATCAGCATTCGCATTGCATTCGCTCATTCGGAAAAAAGCGGACTGTATCATCGCAACGCGCAAAATCGTTCTGCTTTACTGCATTTAGAGCGCGACACCGGCCGGCAGCTGCGGCACATTAAAGGTCATCAGCCCCACAAGGACCCCCTATGGCGCCTACCGATCAGCGACATGAACAGGCTCTGAAACTGTTTCTCGATGCACGCCCCGAGCTGCGCGAAACCCTCGACCATCTCAACCCGCTGCTGGCCCAGGCCAAGGGCGAAACACAGGCACAATATCGTGAAGAACGCCTGCACGAAGCCTTTGAAGCCGAGGCCGAAAGCCAGGGACTGTTTGCCTGGGAACTGACGCTGCAACTGACCGCAGCCACACTCGAGGAGTATCAGGCGCAACGCCTGGAAGTGCACCGCGAAGTGGCGGAGATGGCCGGGATGGACTGGTTGGAATATTGCGACCTTTATGGCATAGAACCCTGACCTCTACGCAAGGACATCCACGCCAATGCTGCCAACCGCCTCGACTCACCGCGCCAGCCCCGGCCACCTGCATAAACAGAAATGGCGCGGTCGCGTAGGGCTGGCAATGGTGGCCGCGCTCTCGGTGCTGGCCGGGATGACCGATGCCATCGGTTTCATGGCCAGTGGTGACTTCGTTTCCTTCATGAGCGGCAACACTACGCGACTGGCGGTGGCGATCAGTGATGGCGATGTGAGTCTGACGGTGCGACTGGTGATTCTGGTCGCCACGTTCGTCTTCGGCAACGCTCTCGGCGTGGTGATCGGTCGCCTCGGCGGGCGCCGCGCGCTGCCGTTGCTGCTGTGCATCGCAACGCTGCTCTGCGGAGCTGCCGCCTGGCCGTCCGATGTTCAACTGCCGGCACTGCTGGCGGCGATCGTCGCCATGGGCATGCTCAATGCGGCGGTGGAGGAAGTGAACGGTCTGGCGGTCGGGTTGACCTATGTCACCGGTGCACTCTCGCGGTTCGGTCGCGGTCTGGGGCGCTGGATAATGGGGGAGCGGCGCAATGGCTGGCGCGTGCAACTGGTGCCGTGGAGCGGCATGTTCATCGGCGCCATCCTCGGCGCCGTACTGGAGCATCATCTGGGACTCAAAGCGCTGTACGCCAGCGGTTTGCTGGCGGCGTTGATCGGCCTGGTTTCGCTGAAAATCCCCCGGCGCTGGCAGTTGGGGTACATGCCGCGCTGAAGTCTGCGGCAACATCGACTTCGCTGCTCTGCCGAGAAAGCTTTATCATGGCCGCAGTTTTGCTGATCGAGTCCGTCATGAAGTTCGCCATTGCATTGTTTTCCGCCGCCCATGCGCCCTCCTCGCGCCGCGCCCTGCTGTTCGCGCAGGCCGCGCTGGCCGGCGGGCATGAGATTGTCCGGCTGTTTTTCTATCAGGACGGGGTCTACAACGCGTCCGACGCTGTGGTCACGCCCCAGGACGAACTGGACCTGCCCAGGCAGTGGCGCAGCTTCATTGCCGAACAAAACCTCGACGGCGTGGTGTGCATCGCCGCGGCCCTGCGCCGTGGCGTGTTGAATGCCGAGGAAGCCGGGCGTTATCAGCGTGATGCAGTGGCCGTCAGCGCGCCGTGGGAATTGTCCGGCCTCGGCCAGTTGCATGACGCGGTGCAGGATGCCGACCGCCTCGTCTGTTTCGGAGGCGCGTGACATGGCCAAGTCCCTTCTGATTATCAGCCGTCAATCGCCGTGGTCCGGCCCCGGCGCCCGCGAAGCACTGGACATCGTGCTGGCCGGCGGGGCCTTCGATCTGCCGATCGGCCTGCTGTTTCTCGACGACGGCGTGTTGCAACTGGCCGCCGGGCAAAACGCCAAGGCCCTGCAACAGAAAGACCTGAGCGCCAACCTGCAAGCGTTGCCGATGTTCGGTGTCGAGGAGCTGTTCTACTGCGCCGACAGCGCCAGTGTTCGCGGCCTCGGCGATCGCTCGCTGGACGAGGCGCAGCCTTTGGCCGCCGAGCAAATCACCGCCCTCATTGACCGTTACGACCAGGTGATCACCCTCTGATGTCGACTTTGCATGTGTTGTCCCACTCCCCGTTCGGCGACGAACGCCTGTCCAGTTGCCTGCGCCTGCTGGGCGCTGCCGACGCGTTGTTGCTGTCTGGCGATGCCGCTTATGCGCTGCAACCCGGCACCGCGCCGTTCAGCGCGCTGGAAACCCGTCGGGTGAAACTCTTTGTCCTGGCCGAAGACGCGCAAGCCCGTGCCGTGCAGGTTCCGGACTGGGCCGAAGCCATCGATTATCCGGCCTTCGTCGAACTGTCGATCCGCCACGACAAGGTCAACAGCTGGCTATGAATGCGCTGACCGTCGGCGCCCGCGCCATCGAACTGGACAAGGACGGCTTCCTGGTCGACCTCAACGACTGGTCGGCTGAAGTCGCCAGCGCCCTCGCCGCTGCCGAAGACATCGAACTGAGCGCCGAACACTGGGAAATCCTCGAACTGCTGCGCAGCTTCTACGCCGAATTCCAGCTGTCCCCCGCGACCCGGCCACTGATCAAGTACACCGCGCTCAAGCTCGGCGCGGAGAAAGGCAACAGCCTGCACCTGAACCGACTGTTCAAAGGCACCCCTGCCAAACTCGCCGCGAAACTGGCGGGCCTGCCCAAACCGACGAATTGCCTATGACCGACTATCCAGCGCTGACCCTCGAAACGCCCGCCGAACATCCGTTCGCCCAGTTCGTACGCATCCTCGGCAAAGGCAAGCGCGGCGCCCGCGACCTGACCCGCGAGGAAGCCCGGGAGGCCATGGGCATGGTGCTCGACGAAGCGGTCGAAGAAACCCAGCTCGGCGCGTTCCTGATGTTGCTGCGGCACAAGGAAGAAAGCGCCGAGGAGATGGCCGGCTTCACCGAGGCCTTGCGTGAACGCTTGCAGGCACCGGCGCTGAAGGTCGATCTGGACTGGCCGACTTACGCAGGCAAGAAGCGTCATCTGCCCTGGTATCTGCTGGCCGCCAAGTGCCTGGCGCAGAACGGCGTGCGCATCTTCATGCACGGCGGCGGCGCACATACCGCCGGGCGCTTGTATTCCGAACAATTGCTCGGCGAGCTGAACATCCCGCTGTGCCGCAACTGGCAACAGGTGGGCGACTCGCTGGACAACGGCGGTCTGGCGTTCATGCCACTGGTGGACTGGGCACCGCAGCTGCAACGGATGATCGACCTGCGCAACACCCTCGGTCTGCGCTCGCCGATCCATTCGCTGGCGCGGATTCTCAATCCGTTGGGCGCGCGCTGCGGCTTGCAGAGCATTTTCCACCCTGGCTACCAAGCGGTACACCGCGATGCGAGCGGTCTGCTCGGCGATACGGCAATCGTGATCAAGGGCGACGGCGGCGAAATCGAGATCAACCCGGATGCCGACAGCCACCTTTACGGCACTACCGGCGGCGAGAGCTGGGACGAGGAATGGCCGCAGCTATCGGCGCAACGTCATGTCAAACCAGCGTCGCTGGATATCGAGCATTTGAAAGCCGTCTGGCGTGGCGATGTGGTCGACAGTTACCCGCAAATGGCGTTGATCTCGACCATGGCGCTGGCGCTGCGCGGCCTCGGTCAGAGCCGTGAACAGGCTTTCGAAACCGCCGAGAAATACTGGGCCGCACGGAACAGATCGATTTAGCCGATCATTAACGCCCGATCTTTGCGCTTTTTGTTCGAACTCATCGGAATAGACTCAGCTCCAACGATTATGGGTTTATGGAGTCTTGATCATGGGTTTACTCGTCGACGGCCGCTGGCAGGACAAGTGGTACGAAAGCAGCAAGGACGGCGCGTTCCAGCGCGAACAGGCGCAGCGTCGCAACTGGGTCACGCGCAACGGCGAGCCGGGCCCGAGCGGTGAAGGCGGTTTCGCCGCCGAAGCCGGGCGTTATCACCTCTACGTTTCCCTCGCCTGTCCGTGGGCCCATCGCACGCTGATCCTGCGCAAGCTCAAAGGCTTGGAAAGTCTGATCGACGTGTCAGTCGTCAGCTGGCTGATGCTGGAAAACGGCTGGACCTTCGACCAGACCCTCGGCTCGAGCGGCGACAAACTCGACCACCTCGACTTCATGCACCAACGCTACACCGCTGACACCGCCGACTACACCGGCCGCGTCACCGTGCCGGTGCTGTGGGACAAGAAGCTCAAGCGCATCGTCAGCAATGAATCGGCGGAAATCATCCGCATGTTCAACAGCGCGTTCGACGACTTGACCGGCAACGATCTGGACTTCTACCCGGCGCCACTGCGCAGCGAGATCGATGCGCTGAACGAACGCATCTATCCGGCGGTGAACAACGGCGTATACCGCGCCGGGTTTGCCACCTCGCAGAACGCCTATGAAGAAGCGTTCGACGACGTGTTTGCCGAACTCGATCATCTGGAGCAGTTGCTGGGCGCCAATCGATATCTGACGGGCGAATACCTGACCGAGGCAGACGTGCGGTTGTTCACCACGCTGATTCGTTTCGACGCGGTGTATCACGGGCACTTCAAATGCAATCTGCGGCGGATCAGCGATTATTCGAACCTGTCGAACTGGCTGCGGGAGATGTACCAGTGGCCGGGCGTGGCCGAGACCGTGGATTTCCAGCACATCAAGAATCACTACTACGGCAGCCACAAGACCATCAACCCGACCGGAGTTGTGCCAAAGGGGCCGAAGCAGGATTTCAATGTTGCCCATGACCGGAACCGGTTGGGCGGTAAAGGGGTTTGGCGCAGAGGTTGAGAGCCTGATCGTTCCCACCGCGTGGGAACGATCTTTTTTTCAGGGTCAGACCTGACCCTGAGCGCCCTCGAACCACGCCAGTTTCTCGCGCAGTTGCACCACCTCGCCGACGATCACCAGCGTCGGCGCATGCACTTCATGCTCCGCCACCAGACGCGGCAGATCAGCCAGCGTGCCGGTGAAGACCCGCTGATTGACCGTGGTGCCCTGCTGGATCAACGCTGCCGGGGTATCGGCCGCACGACCATGCTTGATCAACTGCTCGCAGATGACTGGCAGCCCCACCAGCCCCATGTAGAACACCAGCGTCTGCGCCGGCGCGACAAGGTCGGCCCACGGCAGATCGGTGGAACCGTCCTTCAAGTGCCCGGTGACGAAACGTACCGACTGCGCGTAATCGCGATGGGTCAGCGGAATCCCGGCATAGGCCGCGCAACCGCTGGCCGCCGTGATACCCGGCACCACCTGGAACGGGATGCCGTGGGCCGCCAGCTCTTCGATCTCTTCACCACCACGGCCGAAGATGAACGGATCCCCGCCCTTCAACCGCACCACACGCTTGCCAGCCTTGGCCAGGTCCACCAGTTGCTGGTTGATCTGATCCTGCGGCACAGCGTGATCGGCGCGACGCTTGCCGACGTAAACCCGTTCGGCATCGCGACGGCACAGCTCAAGAATCGCAGGTGCCACCAAGCGGTCATACAACACCACGTCGGCTTGCTGCATCAGACGCAAGGCGCGGAAGGTCAGCAGATCCGGATCGCCCGGCCCTGCGCCCACCAGATACACCTCACCGGTCGTAACCATGGCTTCGCCGTCAATCTTGGCTTGCAGCAAACGTTCGGCCTCGGCGCCCTGCCCAGCCAGTTGGCGGTCGGCAATCGGCCCCTGGAACACGTCTTCCCAAAAACCGCGACGCTGCTGCACATCGGGAAACAGGCCTTTGACCTGATCACGAAAGCGTGCAGCCAGACCGGCCAGATGGCCGTAGGTCGAAGGAATCCAGGTTTCGATCTTGGCGCGGATCAACCGCGCCAGCACCGGCGCATCGCCGCCGCTTGAGACCGCGATGATCAGCGGCGAGCGGTCGACGATCGCCGGGAAAATCACGCTGCACAACGCCGGCGCGTCCACCACATTGACCGGAACGCAACGCCGATGAGCATCAGCGGAGACTTGCGCGTTTAACGCTTCGTCGTCGGTGGCGGCAATGATCAGCCCGCAACCGTCCAGATCCGTTTCGGCGTAGCCACGCAACAGGCACTCGCCACCGCTGGTGGCGACCAGTTCGCGCAGTTGCGCTTCGATTTCAGGTGCAACCACCCGCAGCAGCGCACCGGCATCGGCCAGCAGGCGGGACTTGCGCAAGGCAATCTCCCCCCCACCGACAACCAACACACGACTGCCGCGCAGGTTGTGAAACAGCGGCAGATATTTCATTTAGCCGATGACCTCAAGGCCACCCATGTACGGCTTCAGCACGTCCGGCACGCGGATCGAACCGTCGGCCTGCTGGTAGTTTTCCAGCACGGCCACCAGCGTACGACCGACCGCCAGACCGGAACCGTTCAGGGTGTGTACCAGCTCAGGCTTGCCGGTTTCCGGGTTGCGGAAACGCGCCTGCATGCGGCGGGCCTGGAAGTCGCCGCAGTTGGAGCACGACGAGATTTCACGGTACTTGTCCTGGCTCGGGATCCACACTTCCAGGTCGTAAGTCTTGACCGCGCTGAAGCCCATGTCGCCGGTGCACAGTGCCAGGGTACGGTAAGGCAGACCCAGCAGTTGCAGGACTTTCTCGGCGTTGGCGGTCAGACTTTCCAGCGCTTCCATCGACTTCGACGGCTCGACGATCTGCACCATCTCGACCTTGTCGAACTGGTGCTGGCGGATCATGCCGCGAGTGTCACGGCCGGACGCACCGGCTTCGCTGCGGAAGCACGGAGTGTGAGCGACGAACTTGATCGGCAGCTGTTTCGAATCGACGATTTCACCGGCCACGATGTTGGTCAGCGACACTTCGGCGGTCGGGATCAGGTACAGATCGGCTTCGCCTTCGCGACCAATCTTGAACAGGTCTTCTTCGAACTTCGGCAGTTGACCGGTGCCTTGCAGCGCAGGAGCCTGAACCAGATAAGGCGTGTAAGCCTCTTCGTAGCCGTGCTCGGTGACGTGCAGGTTGATCATGAACTGCGCCAGTGCGCGGTGCAGACGGGCAATCGGGCCACGCAGCAGGGCGAAACGTGCGCCGGACAGCTTGGCGGCGGTTTCGAAGTCGAGCCAGCCGAATTTCTCGCCCAGGGCCACGTGGTCCTGAACCGGGAAGTCGAACGCAGTCGGCGTACCCCAGCGACGGACTTCGACGTTGCCGTCTTCGTCTTCACCGACCGGTACCGACTCGTGCGGCAGGTTCGGGATGCCCAGCAGGATCGAATCCAGTTCGGTCTGGATCGCGTCGAGTTCGACTTTACCGGCGCTCAATTCGCCCGCCATGCGCTCGACGTCCGCCATCAGCGGCGCGATGTCTTCGCCGCGCTGCTTGGCCTGACCGATGGATTTGGAACGCGCATTACGCTCAGCCTGCAGTGCTTCGGTGCGGGTCTGGACGGTCTTGCGCTGTTCTTCCAGCGCTTCGATGCGCGCGACATCCAGGGCAAAGCCACGGGAAGCCAGGCGGTCCGCTACGTCCTGAAGGTTGCTACGTAACAGTTTGGAATCGAGCATGTCGGTTTCTCGTTATCAAAGTTTGGTCAGGGACAGGCCGGCCCAGGTCGCGAGCAGCCCGCCGAATACGCTGATGGCCGCATAGCCCAGGGCCAGCGGCACTTGCCCGCTTTCCAGCAGGCGCACCGTATCCAGTGAAAAGGATGAAAAAGTCGTCAGCCCCCCGAGGAAGCCGACCATCAACCCGGCACGTACCTCGATCGGTACTTCCGGGCGTATCAAAAACAGGCCGTACAACACGCCAATCAGCAGACAGCCCACGATATTAACGGCCAGCGTCGCGGTATAGAAGTGCCGCGGCCAATTGGCGTTGACCCAATTGCCAGTGGCGAAGCGCAACAAGGTGCCGGCAATCCCGCCGACGGAGACTGCAACAATCAATGGAACCACTATTTTCTCCGCTGCCGGGGGCTTAAACGATCGAGTTGGGCGAGGTGGTTGAGCTTTTCGCCGATCTTCAACTCCAGGCCACGGGGCACCGGTTGGTAGAACGGAATCGGGTCGAGTTCTTCCGGGAAATAGTCTTCGCCGGCCGCGTAGGCGTCCGGTTCGTCGTGGGCATAACGGTATTCGTCGCCGTAACCCAATTGCTTCATCAATTTGGTCGGCGCATTGCGCAGGTGCAGCGGCACTTCCAGCGAACCGTGCTCGGCGGCGGCGCGCAGCGCGGTCTTGAGGCCCATGTACACCGCGTTGCTTTTCGGCGCACACGCCAGGTAGGTGATGGCCTGAGCCACTGCCAACTCACCCTCCGGGCTGCCAAGGCGTTCCTGCACTTCCCACGCGGCCAGGCACAGACTCAGGGCGCGGGGGTCGGCATTGCCGATGTCTTCGCTGGCCATGCGCACCACGCGGCGGGCCAGATACAGCGGATCGCAGCCACCGTCGATCATCCGCGCAAACCAGTACAGCGCGCCGTCCGGGTTCGAGCCACGCACCGATTTGTGCAGCGCGGAAATCTGGTCGTAGAACGCTTCGCCGCCCTTGTCGAAACGCCGACGGGTATCGCCGAGCAGGCTTTGCAGCAGCTCGGTGCCCATCTCGCTGTTGTCTTCGGCCAGGTCCGAAGCGTTCTCCAGCAGATTGAGCAACCGCCGGCCATCACCGTCGGCGGCGGACAGCAGCATCTGGAAGCCTTCATCGCTGAGGGTCAGATGCCGCTTGCCCAGACCTCGGTCTTCGGTGAGCGCGCGGTGCACCAGTTTGCGCAACGCTGCTTCGTCGAGACTCTTGAGTACATAGACCCGCGCCCGCGACAGCAACGCGTTGTTCAATTCGAAGGAAGGGTTTTCGGTGGTTGCGCCGATGAAGATCAGCGTGCCGTCTTCAACGTACGGCAGAAAGGCGTCCTGCTGGGACTTGTTGAAGCGGTGCACTTCGTCGACAAACAGGATCGTGCGCTTGCCGTACTGACCGGCCTGCTGCTTGGCGATTTCCACCGCCTGACGGATCTCTTTGACGCCAGCCAATACGGCCGACACCGTTTCGAAATGCGCATCCGAGACTTCCGCCAGCAACCGCGCCAGGGTGGTCTTGCCCACGCCCGGCGGGCCCCAGAAGATCATCGAATGCAGGGCACCCTGCTCCAGCGCTTCGCGCAAAGGCTTGCCGCGAGCGAGCACATGTTCCTGACCGACGTACTCGTCCAGATTGGTCGCCCGCAAACGGGCGGCCAGTGGCTGGGCAATCGGTGCACTGCGAAACAGATCCATCACGTAGCGTTGAAACCTCTGTGTTTATTCCTGGATCACATCGGCACCCTTGGGGATGTCGAACTTGAACTTCGAGGCCGGGACCGCTTCGTTGGCCTTCACCCCGGTGAACAGGATGTTGGTGCGCTGACCGACGCTGTCGATCAGTTGCATGTCATTGACCAGACCGTTGCGGAACGACAGACGCAGGCTGTCGAACAGGGTGTCCTTGGTTTTCGGCTTCAGGGTGAAATCGATCACACCACCCGCCTCTTTCGCGCTGATATCGAAGCTCTGGCTGATTTTCGATACGTCACCGGACAGCAACAGGGCCGGGGTCTGGGTCAGGCGCTCGTCCAGTTTCTTGATGGTGGCCTGCTCCAGATCCGGGTCCCACAGGGTGACTTTCTTGCCGTCGGAGACCATGGTCTGCTCGGCCGGCGCATTGGTGTGCCAGTAGAACAGGCCCGGACGCTGCAGGGTCATGTCGCCGGTGGTTTCCTGCAGCTGGGTGCCGCTGCCGTCGAGGGTCAGCTGGGAAAAATTGGCGGTCAGGGTCTTGGATGTTTCGAGCAATTGGGTCAGGCGAGCCACATCCTTGTCATCGGCGTGAGCCGTGAGGGTGGTCAGAGCCAGTACCGGCAGCAGCATGCGGATAAGACGCATGGGAGTCCTCTTGAATACGCGTGGGAAAGTGGACGGCGCCTCATGCACCGTCCATTGCATTTGAATCAGTCGCGCACCGGGCCAGGGGCCAGGACTTCGCGGGAACCGTTGGTGTTCATGGACGTCACGACGCCGGCCATTTCCATGGCTTCGATCATGCGCGCGGCGCGGTTGTAACCGATCTTCAGCTTGCGCTGTACAGCAGAGATGGAGGCACGACGGCTTTCCAGCACGAACTGCACGGCTTCGTCGTACAGCGCGTCAGCTTCCGGATCATCACCGTCACCGCCGCCACTGCTGCCTTCGAAACCACTGCCCGCCTCTTCGACACCGTTGAGGATGTCGTCGTTGTATTCCGGCGCGCCGCGCAGTTTCCAGGCTTCCACCACCCGGTGAACTTCATCGTCGGATACAAATGCGCCGTGAACCCGGATCGGCAGGCTGGTGCCCGGCGGCATGTAGAGCATGTCACCGTGACCAAGCAATTGTTCGGCACCACCCTGGTCGATGATGGTCCGGGAGTCGATCTTGCTCGATACCTGGAACGCCATCCGCGTCGGGATGTTGGCCTTGATCAGACCGGTGATCACGTCCACCGACGGACGTTGGGTCGCGAGGATCAAGTGGATACCGGCCGCCCGCGCCTTCTGGGCGATACGGGCGATCAATTCTTCTACCTTCTTGCCGACGATCATCATCATGTCGGCAAATTCGTCCACGACCACGACGATGGTTGGCAGCTTCTGCAGCAGCGGCGCTTCGTCGTGGATGCTTTCGCGTTTGTACAGCGGATCGCTCAGCGGCTCGCCGGCGTCCTGGGCTTCCTTGACCTTGGCGTTGAAGCCGGACAGGTTTCGTACACCCATCTTCGCCATCAGCTTGTAGCGACGCTCCATCTCGGCAACGCTCCAGCGCAGGGCATTGGCGGCGTCTTTCATGTCGGTCACGACCGGGCACAGCAGGTGCGGAATGCCTTCGTAGATCGACAGTTCGAGCATTTTCGGGTCGATCATGATCAGCTTGGCGTCGTCCGGACCGGACTTGAACAGGATCGACAGGATCATCGCGTTCACGCCCACCGACTTACCGGAACCGGTGGTACCGGCCACCAGCAGGTGCGGCATCTTCGCCAGGTCGGTGATGACCGGCTTGCCGCCGATGTCGTGACCCAGGGCCAGGGTGACCGGCGATTTGAAGTTGTCGTACTCAGGCGTCGACAGCACTTCGGAGAAGCGCACGATCTGCCGGTCTTCGTTGGGAATCTCGATACCGACCGTGGTCTTGCCCGGAATCACTTCCACCACCCGCACACTGGTCACGGCCAGCGAACGTGCAAGGTCTTTCGCCAGGTTGGCGATACGGCTGACCTTCACACCGGCAGCCGGCTGGATTTCGTAACGGGTAATGACCGGGCCGGGATGGATCGAGTCCACGGTGACTTCGACGCCGAATTCCTTGAGCTTGATCTCCAGCAAGTGGCCGACCGCCGCCAGGGATTCAGGCGAATAATTGAGTTGTTTCTTTTCTGCAGGATCGAGAATCGAGATCGGCGGCAAGGTGCCTTCCACGGCGCTGTCGACGAACAACGGCACCTGCTTCTCTTTCTGCACGCGCTTGCTGGGTTCCGGCGCCTTGACCGGGGCCGGGGCAATGACCGGCGGAACCTGTTTCTCACGCTCGGACATGTGTTTGCTCAGGGCCTGCTCGCGTTCGATCAGACGTTCCTTGACCTTGGCCTGCTCGCGCTTGTCGGTGACGGTCGGTGCGACCACGTCGTGCACCCGGTCATCGACTTCACGCAGTTGCGCCACCAGTTGCTTGCGCTCGGTACGCGCCGACCACCAGCGATTGATCGCACCCTGGAACAGTTCGAACAGGTCGAGGGTGATCTTGCCGGTGACATCCATCACCTTGAACCAGGACAGATCGGTGAATACGGTCAGGCCGAACAGGAACAGCGCGATGAACAGCAATGTGCTGCCCTGAATGTTCAGGGCATTGCGGGCCAGGTCACCGAGGCTTTCACCCAGCGCGCCACCCGCACCGGCCGGCAACCCGGTGGCCGCATGGAAATGAATGTGCGCCAGCGCAGCACCGGACAGCACCAGAAACACAAGGCCGATCAGGCGCCAGGAAAACAGCCAGCCGCTCCACTGCCACGGCTCGTGGCGCTGACGGAAGATCTGATAGGCCTTGATCGCCAGCAGCAGCGGGAAGATATAGGCAAAGTAACCCAGCACCATGAACAGAATGTCGGCGCTGTAGGAACCCGCTGGGCCGCCGAAATTCTGCACGTCGTCGATCTTGCTGTTGTGGCTCCAGCCCGGATCGTCCTTGCCGTAAGTCAGCAAGGCCATCATCAGGAACAGGCACAAGGCACCGATGGCGATCAATGCACCTTCCTTGAGCCGGTAGTGCAATTGCTGACGCCAGAGCGGAACGACTGTTTTTGGTGCTTCCGTGGATTTCTTCAAAACGCTTCTTTTCCTGCGCCAGAGGCGCGTCCATCTATTGAATGACGATAAAAACTGCCCATTCCAGGCAGGTAAAAAAATTGACGGGCGCAACTGAGACTACTTTTAACACTGCGTCCGGTCTTTTATAAACACGGCACACTGCGAATATTCTGTAACAGCCCGGCATTGTACGGGTTTGCGCGCTCGATGCCATGCTTCGCATCCCAAGCTCAAGCATAGCCAAACAGACGCGACCTGCGCCGCAATTTGAGCATGCATTGTCTTTTGTGACAAAGGCTTATGAGGTGTATTTGATGAACGTAGCGAAGCATCTGCGCCCGCACTCATCGCCCGTCTACGACCGCATCGATACGGTCAAGTTGCAGGAGCGCAATCATCGGGCACGTTCGGGAGGACATTCACCTCATTTAACGGCACACTTTGCATCGGGCCCAGACGCCCACCTCCCTCCCCTTCTGCAAGCCTGGACGCCATGCTGACTTGGTTACAACGCAATTCACTGACTTTCCCGCCCCTGGAAAAAGCCATGCGCGATCCCAATGGATTGCTCGCAGCCGGCGGCGACCTGTCCGCCGATCGCCTGATCCAGGCTTATCGTCACGGCTGCTTTCCGTGGTTCTCCGAAGGTCAGCCGATCCTCTGGTGGTCGCCGGATCCGCGCACCGTTCTGTTTCCCGACGAACTGCACATCTCACGCAGCCTGGGCAAACTGCTGCGCAAAAAGCGCTATCAAGTGACCTTTGACCAGGACTTCACGGGGGTCATCCGTGCCTGCGCCGCACCAAGGGATTACGCCGATGGCACCTGGATCACCCAGGCCATGCAGGATGCCTACATCGAACTGCACCAGCGCGGCTTTGCCCACTCGGTAGAAGTATGGGATCAAGGCGAACTGGTTGGCGGCCTCTATGGCCTGGCGATGGGGCAGCTGTTTTTCGGTGAATCAATGTTCAGCCGCGCCGACAACGCCTCCAAATATGGTTTCGCCACCCTGGTGCAACATCTGAAGGACTCCGGGTTCGTGCTGATCGACTGCCAGATGCCGACCGATCACCTGCACAGCCTCGGTGCTCGGGCCATTTCTCGCAGTACATTTGCCGATTATCTGTCCCGGCACCTTGACCAACCCAACCTCGCCACCTGGGTTTGCTGAGCGACTTTTGCGTGCGTGGCTTACACTTAATTCACCAGCTTACCCCCGAGGGTTGATCATGACCGAGTTGGCGCGGTTGAAGTTCTATGCCACTCAGCCTCACTCTTGCAGCTATCTGCCCGAGGAGCAGGCCACGACCCTGTTTCTCGATCCCAGCCAGCCCATGGATGTGCATGTCTACGCAGACCTGTCGGAAATGGGCTTTCGTCGCAGCGGCGATCACCTGTACCGTCCGCATTGCCAGAACTGCAACGCGTGCGTGCCTGCGCGTATTCCGGTGGCGCAGTTCAACCCCAATCGCCAGCAGAAACGCATTTTCAAACGCAACGCCGATTTGCAGGTGCGGCCGGTCAAGCCCGGTTTCAGCGAAGAATATTTTGATCTTTATCAACGCTACATCGAACAACGCCATGCCGACGGCGACATGTACCCACCGAGCCGCGATCAATTCTCGACTTTTCTGGTTCGCGATCTGCCCTTCTCACGTTTTTACGAGTTCCGGCTCGACGGACGGTTACTGGCAGTTGCCGTCACCGACCTCCTGCCCAACGGCCTGTCGGCGGTCTACACCTTTTACGAGCCGGAAGAAGAACGCCGCAGCCTCGGACGCTATGCAATCCTCTGGCAAATCACCGAAGCCAGACGCCTTGGGCTCGAAGCCGTGTACCTTGGCTATTGGATCAAAAACTGCAAAAAGATGAACTACAAGACCCAGTATCGCCCCATAGAACTGCTGATTAACCAGCGCTGGGTCATCCTGAACTGAATGCAAACCCTAAACCCCTTGGCGTAAACCCCATTTTTCGGGCACAATGCACGCCGCTTTTGCCTGGCGCAGTTGCACCGGGCCATTCACTGGATACCGAGGGCTTTACTGCATGTCGAAAGAAGACAGCTTCGAAATGGAAGGCACTGTCGTCGACACCCTGCCCAACACCATGTTTCGTGTGGAGTTGGAAAATGGGCACGTCGTAACCGCGCATATCTCCGGCAAGATGCGCAAGAACTACATTCGTATTCTTACCGGTGACAAAGTGCGCGTCGAACTGACGCCCTATGACTTGAGCAAAGGGCGTATCACTTACCGCGCTCGCTAATCAAGTCAATACAAGACGCCCGGCATTTGCCGGGCGTTTTTGTTTGTCTGGGTTTTGGGTTTGTGCTTGAGTTTTGAGTGTATATCCGTTGCTTCGGGAGCTGCCGCTGGCGGTTTCGCTCTTACAGCGAGTCACTTTTGACAAACGCCTCAAAAGTAACCAAAAAGTCTACGCCCCGGCGTACGGCACTTCGCTTAGGCTCAGCGTTCCCTCGCTACGGTGTCCATCAGGGGGCATCGCCTACGGTTTGCTTCGCTGCACCTCCTCTCGATGTATGCGGCTTCGCCGCACGGCGCTGCGCGCCTACCCCCTGATGGACACCTCCGCTCGGCCTGCCGAAGGGGCTTGAGATCAAAAGCCAGAGCCAGAGCAAAGGCCAGATCAAGAGCAAAGGCCAGATCAAGAGCCCCTCACCCTAGCCCTCCCGAAACGTCGGACCGCCCGTAGGGAGAGGGAACTGATTGAGGTGTTTGGGAGAACTGCGCCGACGTGCAATACCGGTCGAACTCAAGTTTTGAAAAGCCCACAAATCGGCTCCCTCTCCTTGGGGAGAGGGCTGGGGTGAGGGGTAAACCCACAACAAAACCAAAGCCAAACACGCCCTGCTCCCACCACTCAAACGATGAGCGTTAGCTCGAGTAAAGCTTTTGATCTCAAGGCCCATCGGCAGGCTGAGTGGAGGGATTGATCCGGGGGTGGGAGCGCAGCGACCGTTTGGCGAAGCCAAACACATCGAGAGGAGGTGCAGCGAAGCAAACCGTAGGCGATGCCCCCGGATCAATCCCGGAGCGAAGGAACCCGAGCCACAGCGAGGGCCGTACGTCAGGGCTCAAGACCTTTGGTTACTTTGGGCTGGGCCGGCATTCCGGCGTTTGCCAAAGTGACCCGCCGTAAGGGCGGAACCCTAAGAAGCCGTTACCGCAGCAACGGATATGCCCCCAAACCAAAAACCGCAGACAGCAAAAAGGCGCCCAAAGGCGCCTTTCGCTTTACAACAGACCAACAACCATCAAGCCATTTCCGCAGTAGTCTCGAAGTCAAACGTCAGCTCACCATCCTTGATGTCGATGTGCACCACACCGCCATGCTCGGCCAGCTCGCCAAACAGAATCTCCTCTGCCAGCGGACGCTTGATCTTGTCCTGAATCAGACGCGCCATCGGACGAGCGCCCATGGCCGAATCGTAACCACCGGCCGCCAGCCAACTGCGCGCTGCGTCGGTAACTTCCAGAAGTACACGCTTGTCCTCCAGCTGCGCCTGAAGTTCGGTGAGGAACTTGTCCACCACGCTTTTGATGACCTCATGACTGAGGCGACCAAACTGAATGATGGTGTCCAGACGGTTACGAAATTCCGGCGTGAAGCTCTTCTTGATCACTTCCATCGCATCGGACGAGTGGTCCTGATGGGTGAAACCGATCGAAGCACGTGCCGCCGTTTCAGCACCGGCATTGGTGGTCATGATCACGATCACGTTGCGGAAGTCCGCCTTGCGCCCGTTGTTGTCGGTCAGCGTACCGTGGTCCATCACCTGCAGCAGCAGGTTGAAGACTTCCGGATGCGCCTTCTCGATTTCATCGAGCAGCAATACGCAATGCGGTTGCTTGGTGATCGCTTCGGTCAACAGACCGCCCTGGTCGAAACCGACATAGCCCGGAGGCGCACCGATCAGACGCGATACGGTGTGGCGCTCCATGTACTCGGACATGTCGAAACGAACCAGCTCGATCCCCAGCGCCTTGGCCAATTGCCGCGCAGCTTCGGTTTTACCAACACCGGTCGGCCCTGCAAACAGGAACGAACCGACAGGCTTGTCCGGCGACTTCAGACCGGCACGGGACAGCTTGATCGCAGTCGACAACGAATCGATCGCCGCATCCTGACCAAACACCGTCAGCTTCAGGTCGCGCTCCAGGTTACGCAACAGCTCCTTGTCGGAACTGGTGACGTGTTTTGGTGGAATACGTGCGATCTTCGCCACGATATCCTCGACCTGCGGCACGTCGATGCGCTTCACACGCTTGTCGACCGGTTGCAGGCGCTGGTAGGCGCCCGCCTCGTCGATCACATCGATGGCCTTGTCCGGCATATGCCGGTCATTGATGTAGCGCGATGCCAGTTCCGCAGCGGCGCGCAGCGACTCATCGCTGTACTCGATGTTGTGGTGCTGTTCGAAACGCCCTTTCAGACCACGCAGGATACCGATGGTGTCTTCCACCGACGGCTCGACCACATCGACCTTCTGGAAGCGGCGGGCCAGAGCCCGATCCTTCTCGAAGATGCCGCGGAATTCCTGGAACGTGGTCGACCCGATGCAGCGGATATCACCCGACGACAGCAGCGGCTTGAGCAGGTTAGAGGCGTCCATGACGCCACCGGACGCAGCGCCCGCACCAATAATGGTGTGAATCTCGTCGATGAACAGGATCGCCTGCGGACGTTTTTTCAGTTCGCCGAGCAGCGCCTTGAAGCGCTTCTCGAAATCGCCGCGATATTTGGTGCCTGCGAGCAAGGCACCCAGATCGAGGGAATAAACGACGCTGTTGGCCAGCAGGTCCGGCACCTGGTTGTCGACAATGCGTTTGGCCAGGCCTTCGGCAATCGCGGTCTTGCCCACGCCCGCCTCGCCCACCAGCAACGGATTGTTCTTGCGGCGACGCGCGAGAATCTGCGCAACGCGCTCGACTTCCGACTCTCGCCCGACCAGCGGATCGATCCGGCCCTGGCGTGCGAGTTCGTTAAGGTTGCTGGCATACGCATCCAGCGGATTGCCTGAAGAAGAAGACTCACCGCCCTCGTCGTCCTGCATGTCTTGTTCACCTTCAGAGTGATCGCCATGCCCCGGCACCTTGGAAATGCCATGGGCGATATAGTTGACGACATCAATGCGTGCAACGCTCTGCTGTTTCAGCAGGAACACCGCCTGACTCTCTTGCTCACTGAAGATTGCAACCAGCACGTTGGCGCCGGTTACTTCGCGTTTGCCCGAGCTCTGCACATGGAAGACAGCACGTTGCAACACACGCTGGAAGCCCAGGGTTGGCTGGGTTTCGCGATCTTCGTCATGGACGGGGATCAGCGGCGTGGTGGAGTCGATGAACTCCTGCAGGTCGTGCTTGAGTTTGTCGAGGTTTGCGCCGCAGGCACGCAATACGGTGGCGGCAGCCTCATTATCCAATAGGGCCAGCAGCAGGTGTTCGACGGTCATGAACTCATGACGCTTCGAACGAGCCTCCTTGAAGGCAAGATTGAGGGTGACTTCGAGCTCGCGGTTTAACATAGCTTCACCTCATACCCAAGTGGTCGGCGATTAACCGTCCTTCTCGATTTCACAGAGTAGCGGATGCTGGCTTTCCCTGGCGTACTGGTTGACCTGCATGGCCTTTGTCTCGGCGATGTCGCGGGTAAACACTCCACATACTGCCCGTCCTTCTGTGTGGACGGCCAGCATGACCTTGGTCGCCAGCTCGCGATTCAGGTTAAAAAACACCTCGAGCACTTCGACGACGAAATCCATCGGTGTGTAGTCATCGTTGAACAAAACCACCTTGTACATCGGCGGCGCCTGTAACGCAGGCTTTGCTTCCTGAACAGCAACGCCTGCCGAATCGTCGTCGTGCTCCTGTGGAAGATCCTTTTGGAGAAGCGGGCGATCCTGATTGAATGTTAGTCGAATCTGGCTGATTGCATGCATGGAAAGAAAGGTTCGTCAGTTGTGCAAATACAGTGGTGGGGGCGGCTTGACACGTTTTCAACTCCGACTGCCCGGTCACCTTGACTATCGGGAAAACGGTGTTACAACCAATAGAACCCACAGTGGGGAAAAAAGATCCGCGGAGTCAATCCTTTTAACGGATTCGACTGCGGATGTCTTGGATGATACTCCAGCGATGGAGTCTGTTGCAGAGGGATTTGAGCATGGCTGTCGGCAAGGTCAAGTGGTTCAACAATGCCAAGGGATTCGGCTTCATCAATACCGATGCCCGCGAAGGACGTGACGAGGATGGCAAAGACATTGATTTCTTTGCCCACTACTCCGCCATTGAGATGGACGGGTATAAGACCCTCAAGGCCGGACAGATCGTGACTTTCGAAATCGTCCAGGGCCCCAAGGGACTGCATGCGGTGAATATCACGGCGGCAACCGTGGCAAGTGAAGCGGCTACGCATGCCCCTCATACAGAAAAAGTGTCAGGCTGACTCAACCGTCACCTGGTCATGAAAAAACCGCCCGAAGGCGGTTTTTTTGTACCTGCACGACTTACATATGCTTGACGATCGCCTCACCGAAGCCCGAAGAAGACACCAGCGTGGCGCCTTCCATCAGACGTTCGAAGTCATAGGTCACCGTCTTGGCCTTGATCGCGCCATTGGTACCCTTGATGATCAGGTCCGCCGCCTCGGTCCAGCCCAGATGACGCAACATCATCTCGGCCGACAGAATCACCGAACCCGGGTTGACCTGATCCTTGCCGGCGTACTTCGGCGCGGTACCGTGGGTCGCCTCGAACATGGCCACGGTGTCGGACAGGTTGGCACCCGGCGCGATACCAATACCGCCCACTTCCGCCGCCAGGGCGTCGGACAGGTAGTCACCGTTGAGGTTGAGGGTGGCGATCACATCGTATTCGGCCGGACGCAGCAGGATCTGCTGGAGCATGGCATCGGCGATGGCATCCTTGACGACGACTTCGCGGCCGGTTTTCGGGTTCTTGAATTTCATCCATGGGCCGCCATCGAGCAGCTCGGCGCCGAATTCTTCCTTCGCCACCTCGTAACCCCAGTCCTTGAAGGCACCTTCGGTGAATTTCATGATGTTGCCCTTGTGCACAATGGTCAGCGACTTGCGGTCGTTGTCCACCACGTATTGCAGGGCCTTGCGCACCAGACGCTTGGTGCCTTCTTTCGAAACCGGCTTGATACCAATGCCGCAATCCTGGTCGAAACGGATCTTGGTGACGCCCATTTCTTCTTTCAGGAATTTGATGACCTTGGTGGCCTCAGGAGAACCGGCCTTCCATTCGATACCGGCATAAATGTCTTCGGAGTTCTCGCGAAAGATCACCATGTCGACGTCGCCGGGCTTTTTCACCGGGCTCGGCACGCCTTCGAACCACACCACAGGGCGCAGGCAGACATAGAGATCGAGCTGTTGGCGCAGGGCAACGTTGAGGGAACGGATGCCGCCACCGACCGGGGTGGTCAGCGGGCCTTTGATGGAAACCACGTAATCCTTGACGGCGTCCAGGGTTTCCTGGGGCAGCCAGGTGTCCTGGTCATAGACCTGAGTTGCTTTTTCGCCAGCATAAACCTCCATCCAGGAAATCTTGCGCTTGCCCCCGTAGGCCTTGGCCACGGCAGCATCAACCACTTTGATCATCACAGGGCTGACGTCGACGCCAATGCCGTCACCTTCGATGAAGGGAATGATCGGGTTATCAGGGACATTGAGAGAATGGTCTGCGTTGACGGTGATTTTGTCGCCGACGGCTGGAACCTGAATCTTCTTGTAACCCATGCTGAACTCCATTGTTTGGATTGAACATCTGGCTTGGTTCGAGCGTAACCCAGTTGAATCAACACGCAAACCCTCTGTTCCGGGCGCGGCGACATCTCGTTTCGTACAAGCCTGAAAGCAAAGGGAAAAGCGCCAATCTCAAGCATTCACGGCGACTCTACGCCCCACCCCGCCCTGCGACCTTTAGACCAATGGACGAGAATCGTTGCATATGAAGCATCGGCAGATTGCCAGCTACCTATGTATAATGCCGCCCGCTGACCAAAGGGTCACGACGGCTGGCCTCTCTAGCACGAGACTTTCCGCCTGATTGGTCGGGTTGTTACCGCAGTCCGACTGCTTGACGCTCTACTGATGCACCCAACATCACCGCGAAGATTCTCGACATTCGGTTCATGGATGACTTTGAACGAACGCGCTTACCCGGCGCCCCTCGAGTTTCTGCGCACGCTTTAGCAAAGAAGAGAGAGTTAATCCGAATATGCCCACCCGCTCGAAGATCATCTATACCTTCACCGACGAAGCTCCAGCCCTCGCCACCTATTCCCTGCTGCCAATCATCGAGGCTTACACCGCCTCGGCCGATATCGCCGTGGAAACCCGCGATATCTCTCTTGCAGCACGTATTCTGGCCAGCTTCCCCGAGCAACTGGGCGACAAAGCCGTAGCCGACCACCTCGCCGAACTGGGCGACCTGGCCGTTACGCCTGAAGCCAACATCATCAAGCTGCCGAACATCAGCGCCTCGGTTCCGCAACTGCAAGCCGCGATCAAAGAACTGCAAGCCCAGGGCTACAACCTGCCGGACTACCCGGAAACCGTGACCAGCGACGCCGACAAAGACGCCAAGGCGCGCTACGACAAGGTCAAGGGCAGCGCCGTGAACCCGGTTCTGCGTGAAGGCAACTCCGACCGTCGCGCTCCGCTGTCGGTCAAGAACTACGCTCGCAAGCACCCGCACAAAATGGGCGCCTGGGCCAAAGACTCCAAGTCCCACGTCGCTCATATGAGCACCGGCGATTTCTACGGCAGCGAAAAAGCCGCCCTGATCGACGCCGCTGACACCGTGAAGATCGAGCTGATCGCCCAAGACGGCACCGCCACCGTCCTGAAAGAAAAAACCAACGTTCAGGCGGGCGAGATCCTCGACTGCTCCGTGATGAGCAAAAAGGCCCTGCGCGCGTTCATCGCCGCTGAAATCGACAGCGCCAAGCAACAAGGCGTGCTGCTGTCGGTTCACCTGAAAGCCACCATGATGAAGGTCTCCGACCCGATCATGTTCGGCCAGATCGTTGCCGAGTTCTACAAAGACGCCCTGACCAAGCACGCCGACGTGCTGGCCGAGGTCGGCTTCAACCTGAACAACGGCATCGGCGACCTGTACGCCCGCATCAAATCCCTGCCGGCCGAGCAACAAGCGCAGATCGAAGCTGACATTCAGGCGGTCTACGCCGCTCGTCCGTCGCTGGCGATGGTCAACTCCGACAAAGGCATCACCAACCTGCACGTGCCGAGCGACGTCATCGTCGACGCCTCGATGCCGGCCATGATCCGTGACTCCGGCAAGATGTGGGGCACCGACGGCCAGCTGCACGACACCAAGGCTGTGATCCCGGACCGTTGCTACGCCACCATCTACCAGGCCGTGATCGAAGATTGCAAAGCCAATGGCGCTTTCGATCCGACCACCATGGGCAGCGTGCCGAACGTTGGCCTGATGGCTAAAAAGGCTGAAGAGTACGGCTCCCACGACAAGACCTTCCAGATCAAGGCCGACGGCGTGGTTCGCGTGACCGACAGCAAAGGCAACCTGCTGATGGAACAGGCTGTTGAAGCCGGCGACATCTTCCGCATGTGCCAGACCAAAGACGCGCCGATCCAGGACTGGGTCAAACTGGCCGTCAACCGTGCTCGCGCAAGCAGCACCCCGGCCATCTTCTGGCTGGACCCGATGCGCGCCCACGACGGCGTAGTGATCGAGAAGGTTCAGGCTTACCTGAAGGATCACGACACCGCTGGTTTGGACATCCAGATCATGGCACCGGTCGACGCCATGAAATACACCCTGCAGCGCACCCGCGAAGGCAAGGACACCATTTCGGTGACCGGCAACGTACTGCGCGACTACCTGACCGACCTGTTCCCGATCATGGAACTGGGCACCAGCGCCAAGATGCTGTCGATCGTGCCGCTGATGAACGGCGGTGGCCTGTTCGAAACCGGCGCCGGCGGTTCGGCTCCGAAGCACGTGCAGCAACTGGTCGAAGAGAACTTCCTGCGCTGGGATTCGCTGGGCGAATTCCTGGCCCTGGCCGCTTCTCTCGAGCACTTGGGTGTGAACTACAACAACCCGAAAGCGCTGGTGCTGTCCAAGACCCTGGACCAGGCTACTGGCCAATTCCTCGACAACAACAAGTCGCCATCGCGCAAAGTCGGCAACATCGACAACCGCGGCAGCCACTTCTACCTGGCGATGTACTGGGCACAAGCCCTGGCCGCCCAGACCGAAGACGCTGCACTGCAAGCGCAGTTCGCGACCCTGGCCAAGACCCTGACCGAGAACGAAGCGACCATCGTCGCCGAGCTCAACGCCGTTCAAGGCAAGCCAGTGAACATCGGTGGTTACTACCACGCCGATGCCGAGCTGATCAGCAAGGCCATGCGCCCAAGCGCAACCTTCAACGCGGCGATTGCTGCGCTGGTATAAGGTTGTAAAGGGAACATCACAAACCCCGGCCATGCGCCGGGGTTTGTGTTTCTGCCTTTCGCCCAGGAGATTCAATCAATGCAATGGCTCCCCCACATCACCGTCGCCACCATCGTCGAGGATAACGGCCGTTTCCTGATGGTCGAGGAACACAAAGCCGGGCGTAACGTGCTCAATCAGCCCGCCGGCCATCTGGATCCGGACGAAACCCTGATCGAAGCCGCCGTGCGCGAAACCCTCGAAGAAACCGGCTGGGACGTCGAACCCACCGCCGTGATCGGCATTTATCTGTACACCGCTCCGAGCAACGGCGTGACTTACCAGCGCGTGTGCTTCAGCGCCAAAGCCGTGAAACATTACCCGGAATATCAGCTGGACGACGGCATCGTCGGCGCCAAGTGGCTGACCCGCGACGAATTATTGGCCCAGCGCGATAACTGGCGCAGCGAGCTGATCATCCGTTGCATCGACGATTATCTGGCCGGCAATCGCTTCGGCCTCGAACTGATACGCCCTTCCCTTTAGCCTTGAGGCCGTGAGCCTGATAGAATCGCGTCCTTTTTCAAGACACTCATTGAATCCCTATGCGTGATCCAGCCCCTTCTGACACATCCAAGAAGCGCGTCATTGTCGGCATGTCCGGCGGCGTGGACTCTTCCGTTTCCGCTCTCCTGCTGATCGAGCAGGGCTATGAAGTGGAAGGCCTGTTCATGAAGAACTGGGAAGAAGACGACGGAACGGAATACTGCACCGCCATGGACGACCTGGCGGATGCCCAGGCCGTGTGCGACAAGATCGGTATCAAGCTGCACACCGCCAACTTCGCCGCCGAGTACTGGGACAACGTGTTCGAGCACTTCCTGGCCGAGTACAAGGCCGGCCGCACGCCGAACCCGGACATCCTGTGCAACCGCGAGATCAAGTTCAAGGCGTTCCTCGACTACGCCATGATGCTCGGCGCCGACCTGATCGCCACCGGTCACTACGTGCGCCGCCGCGACATTGATGGCCGCACCGAACTGCTCAAGGGCCTGGATCCGAACAAGGATCAGAGCTACTTCCTGCACGCTGTCGGCGGCGAACAGATCGCCAAGACCCTGTTCCCGGTCGGCGAGCTGGAAAAACCGGAAGTCCGTGCAATCGCCGAGAAATACGAGCTGGCGACTGCCAAGAAGAAGGATTCCACCGGGATCTGCTTCATCGGCGAGCGCCGTTTCAGCGATTTCCTCAAGCAATACCTGCCGGCGCAACCGGGCGAGATCAAGACCACCGAAGGCGAAGTCATCGGCCGTCACCACGGCCTGATGTACCACACCATCGGTCAGCGCCAGGGCCTGGGCATCGGCGGCCTGAAAGACGCCGGTGATGAGCCGTGGTACGTGCTGCGCAAGGATCTGGACACCAACGAGCTGATCGTCGGCCAGGGCAACAACCATCCATGGCTGTTCTCCAGCGCCCTGCTCGCTTCGGAAATCTACTGGGTCAACCCGATCGATTTGAGCCAGCCGCTGCGCCTGACCGCCAAGGTTCGTTATCGCCAGAGCGATCAGACCTGCACGCTGGAAAAAACCGAGACCGGCTATCGCGCCGTGTTCGACGAACCGCAACGCGCGGTCACGCCGGGTCAGTCGGTGGTGTTCTATGACGGTGAAATCTGCCTCGGCGGCGGCGTGATCGAAGTCGCCGAGCCGTGGAGCGGCCAGGCATGAGCCCGACTCAGGAGCAACTGACGGCTCTGGGTGGCGTGTTTCTTGCCGCCGTACTGGTCGACCGGATCGCCAAGACCGGCCAGACCAACGAGGCCGGCCTGAGCTGCATGCTCGGCAGCCTGCTGGTCCGCGATCCGAAGGACACGCTGGACGTGTACGGTGGCGACGACATCAATCTGCGCGAGGGTTACCGTGCGCTGATCGGCGCCCTCGAGCGCGACCCGAGCACCTTGCAGCGCGAGCCATTGCGCTACGCATTGTCGATGCTCGGCCTCGAGCGGCAACTGGCCAAGCGCAACGACATGCTCGACGTGATCGGCAAGCGCCTGCCGCAGATTCAGTCGCAGGTCGAGCATTTCGGCCCGGCCCACGAAAACGTGATCGCGGCCTGCGGTGCGCTGTATCAGGACACCCTGAGCACGCTGCGCCAACGCATTCAAGTGCACGGCGACATGCGCAACCTGCAGCAGCCGAGCAACGCGTCGAAGATTCGCGCCCTGTTGCTCGCCGGTATTCGTTCGGCACGCCTGTGGCGTCAACTCGGCGGCCATCGCTGGCAGTTGGTGATCAGTCGTCGCAAGCTGCTCAAAGAGCTGTATCCGTTGATGCGCAGCGAGTAAATCGCCGCGCAATAAAAGCTTTGTAGTCTGTAACGCGTAATACGCCGGTCAGTTGGCGACGGACCGGCGGATTTTTTCATGTATGATACGCGCCCCATTTCGTTGCCCGACTGTCCGAGAACACCCCATGCAGCTCTCTTCGCTCACTGCGGTTTCCCCTGTTGACGGCCGCTACGCCGGCAAAACCCAGGCCCTGCGCCCGATTTTCAGCGAGTACGGCCTGATCCGTGCCCGCGTCCTGGTTGAAGTGCGCTGGCTCCAGCGCCTGGCCGCTCACGCCGGCATCCCGGAAGTGCCAGCCTTCTCCGCCGAAGCCAACGCCGTTCTGAACGAACTGGCCGAAAACTTCTCGCTGGAACACGCCGAGCGCGTGAAAGAGATCGAGCGCACCACCAACCACGACGTGAAAGCGATCGAGTACCTGCTCAAGGAACAGGCAGCCAAGCTGCCGGAACTGGCCAAGGTCAGCGAGTTCATCCACTTCGCCTGCACCAGCGAGGACATCAACAACCTGTCCCACGCCCTGATGCTGCGCGAAGGTCGTGACGACGTGATGCTGCCGCTGATGCGCCAGACCGCCAACGCCATCCGCGAACTGGCCCTGCGCTTCGCCGACGTGCCAATGCTGTCGCGCACCCACGGCCAGCCGGCTTCGCCGACCACCCTGGGTAAAGAGCTGGCGAACGTGGTTTACCGTCTCGAGCGCCAGATCGCTCAGGTCGCTGCCGTTCCGCTGCTGGGCAAGATCAACGGCGCTGTCGGCAACTACAACGCGCACCTGTCGGCCTACCCGCAGATCGACTGGGAAGCCAACGCCCGCGCCTTCATCGAAGACGAGCTGGGCCTGGCCTTCAACCCGTACACCACGCAGATCGAGCCGCACGACTACATCGCCGAGCTGTTCGACGCCATTGCGCGCTTCAACACCATCCTGATCGACTTCGACCGTGACATCTGGGGCTACATCTCCCTGGGTTACTTCAAGCAGCGCACCATTGCCGGCGAAATCGGTTCGTCGACCATGCCGCACAAGGTCAACCCGATCGACTTCGAAAACTCCGAAGGCAACCTGGGCATCGCCAACGCGCTGTTCCAGCACCTGGCGAGCAAACTGCCGATCTCCCGCTGGCAGCGCGACCTGACCGACTCCACCGTTCTGCGCAACCTCGGTGTCGGCTTCGCCCACAGCGTGATCGCGTACGAAGCGAGCCTCAAAGGCATCAGCAAACTCGAGCTGAACGCTGACAAGATTGCTGCCGATCTGGACGCCTGCTGGGAAGTCCTGGCCGAGCCGATCCAGACCGTAATGCGCCGCTACAACATCGAAAACCCGTACGAGAAGCTGAAAGAACTGACGCGCGGCAAGGGCATCAGCCCTGAAGCGCTGCAGACTTTCATCGATGGCCTGGACATGCCGGCCGCTGCGAAAGCCGAGCTCAAGCAACTGACCCCGGCCAACTACATCGGCAACGCTGTAGCGCAAGCCAAACGCATCTGATCGACTGCTTGACCCGTTTGAGACGCCCGGCCGCGCCGGGCGTTTTTATTCCCGTCTGAAAAATGCTTTTTTTCAATAGGTTACATATGAATCCCGATATTCCTCTTCAACTTCTGGGTGGTCTTACGGCGCGCGAGTTCATGCGCGATTACTGGCAGAAAAAACCACTGCTGATCCGTCAGGCGATTCCTGATTTCGAAAGCCCGATCGACGCCGACGAACTCGCCGGCCTGGCCCTGGAAGAAGAAGTCGAATCGCGCCTGGTGATCGAACACGGCGAGCGCCCATGGGAACTGCGCCGCGGCCCGTTCGCCGAAGACGAATTCAGCAAACTGCCGGAACGCGAGTGGACCCTGCTGGTGCAGGCTGTCGATCAGTTCGTGCCGGAAGTCAGCGAACTGCTGGAAAACTTCCGCTTTCTGCCGAGCTGGCGCGTCGATGACGTGATGATCAGCTTCGCCGCCCCGGGTGGCAGCGTTGGCCCGCATTTCGACAACTACGACGTGTTCCTGCTGCAAGGCCACGGCAAGCGCAACTGGAAAATCGGCCAGATGTGCGACTCCGAAAGCCCGCTGCTGCAGCACGCGGACCTGCGCATCCTCGCCGAATTCCACGAAACCGAAGAGTGGGTTCTGGAACCGGGCGACATGCTGTACCTGCCGCCGCGCCTGGCTCACTGCGGCGTGGCCGTCGATGACTGCATGACCTACTCGGTCGGCTTCCGCGCACCAAGCGCCGCTGAAGTGCTGACCCACTTCACCGACTTCCTCAGCCAGTTCCTGACTGACGAAGAGCGCTACACCGACGCCGATGCGAAGCCGGTCAGCGATGACCCGCACCAGATCCAGCACGATGCTCTTGGCCGCCTGAAGGCACTGCTCGCCGAGCACATGAGCGACGAACGCCTGCTGCTGACCTGGTTCGGCCAGTACATGACCGAGCCGCGTTATCCAGAGCTGGTCGTCGGCCCGGAGGAAGTCGAGGAAGAAGACCTCCTCAGCGCCCTCGAAGACGGTGCCATCCTGATCCGCAACCCGAGTGCACGCCTGGCATGGTCCAACGTCGATGACGATCTGCTGCTGTTCGCCAGCGGCCAGAGCCGTTACCTGCCTGGCAAGTTGCGCGAGCTGCTGAAGCTGATCTGCTCGGCTGACGCCCTGCACACCGACAACCTCGGCGACTGGCTGAGCGACGAAGATGGCCGCGGCCTGCTGTGCGAACTGGTCAAACAGGGAAGCCTGGGGTTCGCCGACGATGAATAAGATTCGCGTACGCGTTGCAGACTGGCAAAAGGACAACGCCGAGATCCGCCGCATTCGCGAAACGGTGTTCATTGCCGAACAGTCGGTTCCACCCGAGCTTGAGTGGGACGCCGATGACGCCACCGCCGTGCATTTTCTGGCCTTCGAAGGCGACTTTCCGATCGGCACCGCCCGCCTGCTGCCCGACGGGCATGTTGGCCGGGTTTCGGTACTGAAGGACTGGCGCGGGCTAAAGGTCGGCGATGCGCTGATGCACGCGGTGATTGCCGAAGCGGAAGCACGGGGCCTGAAGCAGCAGATGCTCAGCGCCCAGGTGCAGGCCACGGCGTTCTATGAGCGCCTGGGGTTCAATCTGGTCAGCGAGGAATTCCTGGAAGCAGGGATTCCGCATGTCGACATGGTTCGTCACTCGGCTTAAGTCCGCGTCGCGGCATTCGCGGACAAGCCCGCTCCCACAGGAAACCTCCAGCGAACACAGATTTTGTGCCCGGCAGAGATCCAATGTGGGAGCGGGCTTGCTCGCGAAGAGGCCCTTCAGAACACCACAAAACGCCCCGCCATTTTCGGATGCCGGGGCGTTTTGCTGTCTACGATTCAATTTGCCCCACCCCGGGCCGACAAACTGGCAATATCAAGCCTTTCGAAAGCGGAGATAACGGACATGTCCCTACGCACCCTGCTCACCACCCTGCTGCTCGGCTGCAGTTTTTCGGTGATGGCAGCCACAGAAATCGTGCCCCTCAAGTACCACACCAGCGCCGACATGCTGCCGGTGGCTCAGGATTTCATCGGCAAGGACGGTCAGGTCAGCGCCTATGGCAATCAACTGATCGTCAAGGCTGAGCCGGACAAGATCCAGGAATTGAAAGCCCTGCTCACGCAGCTCGATACCGCCCCCAAACGCCTGCTGATCACCGTCGACACCAACGAAAACAACCAACAGAACACCGGCGACCAGCAAACCAGGATCATTGACTACAGCACCGCCAGCCGTGACGGCGGCATTCAACAGGTACAGGCCAGCGAGGGTGCACCGGCGCTGATCCAGGTCGGACAGAGCGTGCCGATCACCAGCAGCCAGAGCAACTCCTGGGGCGATTACAGCAGCCAGACCCAGTATCGCAACGTCACTCAGGGTTTCTACGTCACTGCCAGCGTCACCGGTGACACCGTTCACCTGTCCATCAGTACCAACCGTGACCGAATGAGCCAGGAACGTCCCGATGTAGTGAACGTGCAAAGCACCGACACAACTGTCACAGGACGCCTGGGCGAATGGATCACCCTCGCCGGCGTGAACCGTGAGACTCAGGCCGACAAACAGGGCCTGGCCCGCAGCTACTCGACTCAAGGCCGGGATGACATGACGTTGCGGGTGAAAGTCGACACCCTGGACTAAAGCACCGAAAACTGACTGATTAGTCGTATTAGACGAAAGATGTAGTGCATGAAAAAAAGCACTACAAAACGTTTGACGAGCCAAAAAAGCGAAGGCATGATGGCCTCGCTCCCGCTAATCAGAGGCCCTGGCAAGGGCCTTCGAAGCGCTGCTCGCAACCATCCCCGCGAGCCGTTTCGTGTCTGTACCGCCCACAAGGTGTGTTTGACGAGGTTGCCGACTGGAACGAAGTTGTCCCGAGGGACGGAAGCGTAATTAGGTAACCCGGCTTTACACTGTAGTTCGCATAAAGGCCCACGACGCCCGAATGCGCCCGCCAGTTCGCCTTTACCTGCTCACCTCCCCTCGAGCCCATCGTTCATCCCGTCGCCTGCCCCGCCGAACCCGACCTGACCACCTAAGCTTCTGGTCAGCGAGCGCAAGGAATTTTCCACCGCAGAACAACTTTTCATAAAGACGCGACGAGGTTTATCTCCATGGCACTGACACGCGAACAGCAAATTGCAGCCCTTGAAAAAGACTGGGCTGAAAACCCGCGCTGGAAAGGCGTGACTCGCAATTACTCCGCTGCTGACGTCGTCCGTCTGCGTGGCTCGGTTCAACCAGAGCACACCTTTGCAAAAATGGGCGCCGAAAAACTGTGGAACCTGGTCACCCAGGGTGCCAAGCCGTCCTTCCGCCCAGAGAAAGATTTCGTCAACTGCATGGGCGCCCTGACCGGTGGCCAGGCTGTTCAACAGGTTAAAGCCGGTATCCAGGCGATCTACCTGTCGGGCTGGCAAGTCGCTGCGGACAACAACTCCGCCGAATCGATGTACCCGGACCAGTCGCTGTACCCGGTGGACTCGGTTCCAACCGTGGTCAAGCGCATCAACAACTCGTTCCGTCGTGCCGACCAGATCCAGTGGAAAGCCGGCAAGAACCCGGGCGACGAGGGCTACATCGACTACTTCGCGCCGATCGTGGCTGACGCCGAAGCCGGCTTCGGCGGCGTACTGAACGCCTACGAGCTGATGAAGAGCATGATCGAAGCAGGCGCCGCCGGCGTTCACTTCGAAGACCAGCTGGCTTCCGTGAAGAAGTGCGGCCACATGGGCGGCAAGGTTCTGGTTCCAACCCAGGAAGCCGTACAGAAGCTGACCGCTGCTCGTCTGGCTGCCGACGTTGCCGGCGTACCGACCATCATCCTGGCCCGTACCGACGCCAACGCTGCCGACCTGCTGACTTCCGACTGCGACCCGTACGACCAGCCGTTCGTGACTGGCACCCGCACCCAGGAAGGCTTCTACAAGGTTCGTGCAGGTCTGGACCAGGCCATCGCCCGTGGCCTGGCCTACGCGCCGTACGCCGACCTGATCTGGTGCGAAACCGCCAAGCCGGACCTGGAAGAAGCCCGTCGCTTCGCCGAAGCGATCAAGAAGGAATACCCGGACCAGATCCTGTCGTACAACTGCTCGCCTTCCTTCAACTGGAAGAAAAACCTGGACGACGCGACCATCGCCAAGTTCCAGCGCGAACTGTCCGCCATGGGTTACAAGCACCAGTTCATCACCCTGGCCGGCATTCACAACATGTGGCACAGCATGTTCAACCTGGCGCACGACTACGCCCGCAACGACATGACTGCCTACGTGAAGCTGCAGGAGCAGGAATTCGCTGATGCCGCCAAGGGTTACACCTTCGTGGCTCACCAGCAGGAAGTGGGCACCGGCTACTTCGACGACATGACCACCGTGATCCAGGGCGGCACGTCCTCGGTGACCGCGCTGACCGGTTCGACCGAAGAAGAACAGTTCCACTGATCGACTTCGCCTGAGCGAACGGCCTTTGCGGACCGTGTAGAAAGCTAACCGCATTGCCGAAGAACTGACGCCCCGACTGGTTCGGGGCGTTTTTTTGCCTGCGACCTTCTGACCAACCCAGGGCTGGCACAGTCCGTCAGGCAAAACATTGATCCAGAGCGCTATCCACGTCACAAAAATCGGTTAAAACGTGTGCCGCCGCTACTTGCAGTAACGCGGATATAAGACAACTTCCCAACTGCCCAATCGCTAAACAGTTACAAAACCATCACAAACGATATTAATTATCATTTAGCGGCAACTATATTCGTTACATTTTCGACAAAACATAATTCGTGAAATCCCGGCTAATGCCCGCAACGCATGGGCTACAGGGCCATAGAGGTGCGCTATGTCCTTATTCCAATAAATAATTTCGCTATAGGAATTTTACTTGCAGGGTGTTTAGCCATAAAATCAGCGCGATTGATTGCTGCGACATATCGTCACTGCCTTATTTCTTTATCAAGCTCAGAGACCTTTGCTCTCTGTTAAGGATTTCCAGCATGCCCGAAGCGACAGGACTCATGGCCCACAACTGGGGCTTTGCCATTTTCCTTCTGGGTGTAGTCGGCCTGTGTGCCTTCATGCTCGGCGTCTCCAGCCTCCTCGGGTCAAAAGCCTGGGGCCGCAGCAAAAACGAACCGTTCGAGTCCGGCATGCTACCTACCGGTGGCGCCCGCTTGCGGCTCTCAGCCAAATTCTATCTGGTCGCGATGCTGTTCGTGATCTTCGATATCGAAGCCCTCTTTCTCTTTGCATGGTCTGTGTCCGTCCGCGAAAGCGGCTGGACCGGATTCGTCGAAGCTCTCGTTTTCATAGCAATTCTGTTGGCAGGTCTTGTCTACCTGTTCCGAGTGGGCGCCCTTGACTGGGCTCCGGAAGCTCGTCGCAAGCGGCAGGCGAAGCTGAAACAATGAGGCTTTGGCAATGCAATACAATCTCACCAGAATCGACCCCGATGCTCCTAACGAGCAGTATCCGATCGGCCAGCGGGAAACCGTTTCCGATCCGTTAGAGGATCAAGTCCACAAAAACATTTTCATGGGCAAGCTGGAAGACGTGCTGAGCGGCGCGGTCAACTGGGGACGTAAAAACTCCCTGTGGCCGTACAACTTCGGTCTGTCGTGCTGCTACGTGGAAATGACCACCGCCTTCACGGCGCCCCACGACATCGCGCGCTTCGGCGCCGAAGTTATCCGGGCATCACCGCGTCAGGCCGACTTCATGGTTATCGCCGGGACCTGCTTCATCAAGATGGCGCCGATCATTCAGCGTCTCTACGAGCAGATGCTCGAGCCGAAATGGGTTATCTCCATGGGTTCGTGCGCCAACTCCGGTGGCATGTACGACATCTACTCCGTGGTTCAAGGGGTGGACAAGTTCCTGCCCGTGGACGTCTACGTACCTGGCTGCCCGCCCCGTCCAGAAGCATTTCTGCAAGGCTTGATGCTGCTGCAGGAATCCATTGGCCAGGAGCGTCGCCCACTTTCCTGGGTCGTTGGCGATCAAGGCGTTTATCGCGCCGACATGCCTTCGCAGAAGGAACAGCGCCGCGAACAGCGAATCGCAGTCACCAATCTGCGCAGCCCTGACGAAGTCTGATCCAGATCTGTTTCAAAGAAACGAGAAGCTGGCTTCATTCTTTACGTTGACCGAAAGCGAAAAAATAACCATGACTACAGGCAGTGCTCTGTACATCCCGCCTTACAAGGCAGACGACCAGGATGTGGTCGTCGAACTGAACAACCGTTTTGGTGCCGAGGCGTTCACCGCCCAGCCGACCCGCACCGGCATGCCGGTGCTGTGGGTGGCCCGCGCCAAGCTCGTCGAAGTCCTGACCTTCCTGCGCAACCTGCCCAAGCCGTACGTCATGCTCTATGACCTGCACGGCGTGGATGAGCGTCTGCGCACCAAGCGTCAAGGGCTGCCAAGCGGTGCCGATTTCACCGTGTTCTATCACCTCATGTCGCTGGAACGTAATAGTGACGTGATGATCAAGGTTGCCTTGTCCGAGAGCGACCTCAGCTTGCCGACCGTCACCAGCATCTGGCCGAACGCCAACTGGTACGAGCGTGAAGTCTGGGACATGTACGGTATCGACTTCAAAGGTCACCCTCACCTGTCGCGCATTATGATGCCGCCGACCTGGGAAGGTCACCCGCTGCGCAAGGACTTCCCGGCGCGCGCCACCGAATTCGACCCGTTCAGCCTGAACCTGGCCAAGCAACAGCTCGAGGAAGAAGCCGCGCGCTTCCGTCCGGAAGACTGGGGCATGAAGCGTTCCGGCCCGAACGAGGACTACATGTTCCTCAACCTGGGGCCGAACCACCCTTCGGCGCACGGTGCGTTCCGCATCATCCTGCAACTGGACGGCGAAGAGATCGTCGACTGCGTCCCGGACATCGGTTACCACCACCGTGGTGCCGAGAAGATGGCCGAGCGTCAGTCCTGGCACAGCTTCATTCCGTACACCGACCGTATCGACTACCTCGGCGGCGTGATGAACAACCTGCCGTACGTGCTCTCGGTCGAGAAGCTGGCCGGCATCAAGGTGCCCGAGAAGGTCGACGTCATCCGCATCATGATGGCCGAGTTCTTCCGGATCACCAGCCACCTGCTGTTCCTGGGTACCTACATCCAGGACGTCGGCGCGATGACCCCGGTGTTCTTCACCTTCACCGACCGCCAGAAGGCGTACACGGTGATCGAAGCCATCACCGGCTTCCGTCTGCACCCGGCCTGGTACCGCATCGGCGGTGTTGCCCACGACCTGCCGCGTGGCTGGGAAAAACTGGTGAAAGACTTCGTTGAATGGCTGCCAAAGCGCCTCGACGAATACACCAAGGCCGCCCTGCAGAACAGCATCCTCAAGGGTCGTACCATCGGCGTTGCCCAGTACAACACCAAAGAGGCCCTGGAATGGGGCGTCACCGGTGCCGGCCTGCGTTCCACCGGTTGCGACTTCGACCTGCGTAAAGCGCGTCCATATTCCGGCTACGAGAACTTCGAGTTCGAAGTGCCGCTGGCCGCCAACGGCGATGCCTATGACCGCTGCATGGTTCGCGTCGAAGAAATGCGCCAGAGCGTCAAGATCATCGACCAGTGCCTGCGCAACATGCCGGAAGGCCCGTACAAGGCGGATCACCCGCTGACCACGCCGCCGCCGAAAGAGCGCACGCTGCAGCACATCGAAACCTTGATCACGCACTTCCTGCAGGTTTCGTGGGGCCCGGTCATGCCGGCCAACGAATCCTTCCAGATGATCGAAGCGACCAAGGGCATCAACAGCTATTACCTGACGAGCGACGGCGGCACCATGAGCTACCGTACCCGGATCCGTACTCCGAGCTTCGCCCACCTGCAGCAGATCCCTTCGGTGATCAAAGGCAGCATGGTCGCGGACCTGATTGCGTACCTGGGTAGTATCGATTTCGTTATGGCCGACGTGGACCGCTAAGCATGAACAGCACGCTTATCCAGACAGACCGTTTCACCTTGAGTGAAACCGAGCGCTCGGCCATCGAGCACGAGCTGCATCACTACGAAGACCCGCGCGCGGCGTCGATCGAAGCCCTGAAGATCGTCCAGAAGGAACGCGGCTGGGTGCCGGACGGCGCCCTGTACGCCATCGGCGAGATCCTCGGCATCCCGGCCAGCGACGTTGAAGGCGTGGCCACGTTCTACAGCCAGATCTTCCGTCAACCGGTCGGCCGTCACATCATTCGCGTCTGCGACAGCATGGTCTGCTACATCGGTGGCCACGAGTCGGTGGTCAGCGAAATCCAGAACAACCTGGGTATCGGCCTGGGTCAGACCACCGCCGACGGTCGTTTCACCCTGCTGCCGGTCTGCTGCCTCGGCAACTGCGACAAGGCACCGGCGCTGATGATCGATGACGACACCTTTGGCGATGTCCAGCCTGCCGGCGTCGCCAAACTGCTCGAGGGCTACGTATGACCCTGACTTCTTTCGGTCCTGCCAACCGCATCCAGCGTTCGGCCGAGACTCACCCGCTGACCTGGCGCCTGCGCGACGACGGCGAAGCCGTGTGGCTCGACGAGTACCAGGCCAAGAACGGTTACGCCGCTGCGCGCAAGGCCTTCGCCGACATGGATCAGGACGCCATCGTCCAGACCGTGAAAGACGCCGGCCTCAAGGGTCGCGGCGGTGCAGGCTTCCCCACTGGCGTGAAGTGGGGCCTGATGCCAAAGGACGAATCCATCAACATCCGCTACCTGCTGTGCAACGCGGATGAAATGGAGCCGAACACCTGGAAAGACCGCATGCTGATGGAGCAACTGCCCCATCTGCTGATCGAAGGCATGCTGATCAGTGCCCGCGCGCTGAAAACCTACCGTGGCTACATCTTCCTGCGCGGGGAGTACACCACCGCCGCCAAGCACCTGAACCGTGCCGTGGAAGAAGCCAAGGCAGCCGGTCTGCTGGGCAAGAACATCCTGGGCAGCGGCTTCGATTTCGAGCTGTTCGTCCACACCGGCGCCGGGCGTTACATCTGCGGTGAAGAAACCGCACTGATCAACTCCCTCGAAGGCCGCCGCGCCAACCCGCGCTCCAAGCCGCCCTTCCCTGCCGCCGTTGGTGTGTGGGGCAAGCCGACCTGCGTGAACAACGTTGAAACCCTGTGCAACGTGCCGGCGATCATCGCCGACGGCGTGGACTGGTACAAATCGTTGGCCCGCGACGGCAGCGAAGACATGGGCACCAAGCTCATGGGCTTCTCCGGCAAGGTCAAGAACCCCGGCCTGTGGGAACTGCCCTTCGGCGTGACCGGTCGCGAATTGTTCGAAGACTACGCCGGCGGCATGCGCGACGGTTACAAGCTCAAGGCCTGGCAGCCGGGCGGCGCCGGTACCGGTTTCCTGTTGCCGGAACACCTCGACGCCCAAATGTACGCCGGCGGCATCGCCAAGGTGGGCACCCGTATGGGTACCGGCCTGGCCATGGCGGTGGACGACAGCGTCAACATGGTGTCCCTGCTGCGCAACATGGAACAGTTCTTCGCTCGCGAATCCTGCGGTTTCTGCACTCCTTGCCGTGATGGCCTGCCATGGAGCGTCAAGCTGCTGATGGCCATCGAACAAGGCCGCGGCCAGCCGGGTGACATCGAGACTCTGCTGGGTCTGGTCAACTTCCTCGGCCCGGGCAAGACCTTCTGTGCTCACGCACCGGGTGCCGTGGAACCATTGGGCAGTGCCATCAAATACTTCCGTCCAGAGTTCGAAGCCGGTATCGCGCCTGCAAGCGCCGCCGTCCCGCCTCTGGCGAAGCCGATCACAGTCGGCGCGTAAACGCTTAAAAAAGGCGAAGGGTCCGTGCCCTTCGCCTTTCGTCCGATGACGCCTTTCGGGGCTGACTGGATTCGGACGGATAACAAGATTCCATTAGCCACGCCCGCTGACACCGGGCCAACGAAGACCTTTGAACCATGGCCACTATCCACGTAGACGGCAAAGCGCTCGAAGTCGACGGGGCAGACAACCTGTTACAGGCATGTCTGTCGCTGGGCCTCGACATCCCTTATTTCTGCTGGCACCCCGCGCTTGGTAGCGTCGGGGCCTGCCGCCAGTGCGCGGTCAAGCAGTACACCGATGAGAACGACACCCGTGGTCGTATCGTCATGTCCTGCATGACGCCTGCCACCGACAACACCTGGATCTCCATCGACGATGAAGAATCCAAGGCGTTCCGCGCCAGTGTTGTTGAATGGCTGATGACCAACCACCCGCACGACTGCCCTGTGTGCGAGGAAGGCGGTCACTGCCACCTGCAAGACATGACGGTGATGACCGGCCACAACGAGCGCCGTTATCGCTTCACCAAGCGCACCCACCAGAACCAGCAACTGGGCCCGTTCATTTCCCACGAAATGAACCGCTGCATCGCCTGCTACCGCTGCGTGCGTTTCTACAAGGACTACGCCGGCGGCACCGACCTGGGTGTATTCGGCGCCCACGACAACGTGTACTTCGGTCGCGTTGAAGACGGCACCCTCGAAAGCGAGTTCTCCGGCAACCTCACCGAGGTCTGCCCGACCGGTGTGTTCACCGACAAGACTCACTCCGAGCGCTACAACCGCAAGTGGGACATGCAATTCTCGCCAAGCATCTGCCATGGCTGCTCCAGCGGTTGCAACATCTCCCCGGGCGAGCGTTACGGCGAACTGCGTCGCATCGAAAACCGTTACAACGGTTCGGTGAACCAGTACTTCCTGTGCGACCGTGGCCGTTTCGGTTATGGCTACGTCAACCGCACCGACCGTCCACGTCAGCCGCTGCTGGCCGACGGCACCAAGCTTGGGCTGGATGCTGCGCTGGACAAAGCCGCCGACCTGCTGCGCGGTCGCAACATCGTCGGTATCGGTTCGCCACGTGCCAGCCTCGAAAGCAACTACGCGTTGCGTGAACTGGTCGGCGCCGAGCACTTCTACTCCGGTATCGAAGCGTCCGAACTGGAACGCATCCGTCTGGTCCTGCAAGTGCTGAAGGACAGCCCGCTGCCCGTGCCGAACATGCGCGACATCGAAGACCACGACGCCGTGTTCGTCCTCGGTGAAGACCTGACCCAGACCGCCGCCCGCATGGCCCTGGCCCTGCGTCAGTCGGTCAAAGGCAAGGCCGAAGACATGGCCGAAGCCATGCGCGTTCAGCCGTGGCTCGACGCGGCGGTGAAGAACATCGGTCAGCACGAACTGAACCCGCTGTTCATCGCCAGCCTGGCTGAAACCAAGCTCGACGATATCGCCGAAGAGTGTGTACACGCCGCTCCCGACGATCTGGCGCGCATCGGTTTCGCCGTGGCTCACGCCCTGGACGCCAGCGCACCGGCCGTCGAAGGTCTGGACGCCGAAGCCCTGGAACTGGCCAAGCGCATCGCCGATGCCCTGCTCGCTGCCAAGCGTCCGCTGATCATCGCCGGTACTTCGCTGGGCTCCAAAGCCTTGATCGAAGCCGCTGCAAACATCGCCAAGGCCCTGAAGCTGCGCGAGAAGAACGGTTCGATCAGCCTGATCGTGCCGGAAGCCAACAGCCTCGGCCTGGCCATGCTCGGTGGCGAATCGGTTGATGCTGCGCTGCAAGCAGTGATTGACGGCAAGGCCGACGCCATCGTCGTGCTGGAAAACGATCTGTACACCCGTACCGCCAAGGCCAAGGTCGATGCGGCACTGAACGCTGCGAAAGTAGTGATCGTTGCCGACCATCAGAAGACGGCCACCAGCGACCGCGCGCATCTGGTTCTACCGGCCGCGAGCTTCGCTGAAGGCGACGGTACGCTGGTCAGCCAGGAAGGCCGCGCCCAGCGCTTCTTCCAGGTTTTCGACCCGCAATACATGGACGCGAGCATTCTGGTCCACGAAGGCTGGCGCTGGCTGCACGCCCTGCGCGCCACCCTGCTGAACCAGCCGATCGACTGGACGCAACTCGACCACGTGACCGCTGCCGTTGCTTCGAGCACCCCGCAACTGGCCCGAATCGTCGACGCCGCACCGTCCGCCTCGTTCCGCATCAAGGGTCTGAAACTGGCCCGTGAACCGCTGCGTTACTCCGGTCGCACGGCGATGCGCGCTGACATCAGCGTTCACGAACCACGCACCCCGCAAGACAAGGACACCGCGTTCGCCTTCTCGATGGAAGGTTACTCGGGCTCCGCCGAACCGCGTCAGCAGGTTCCTTTTGCATGGTCGCCGGGCTGGAACTCGCCGCAAGCCTGGAACAAGTTCCAGGACGAAGTCGGTGGTCACCTGCGCGCTGGCGATCCGGGCACCCGCCTGATCGAAAGCACCGGTGATTCGCTGAACTGGTTCGCCAGTGTTCCGCGCGCGTTCAACCCGGCCCAGGGCACCTGGCAAGCCGTGCCGTTCTACCACCTGTTCGGCAGCGACGAGACCTCGTCGAAAGCCGCTCCGGTCCAGGAACGCATTCCGGCTGCCTACGTCGCACTGGCCAAGTCCGAAGCGGACCGCCTGGGCGTCAACGACGGCGCACTGCTGAGCCTCAATGTTGCCGGCCAGACCCTGCGTCTGCCGCTGCGCATCAATGAAGAGCTGGGCGCTGGCCTGGTTGCACTGCCGGCCGGTCTGGCAGGCATTCCGCCGGCGATTTTCGGCCAAACCGTTGATGGTCTGCAGGAGGCAGCGCAATGACCTGGTTCACCCCTGAAGTGATCGATGTGATCCTGACGGTCATCAAGGCCATCGTGATCCTGCTGGCCGTGGTGGTCGCAGGCGCGTTGCTCAGCTTTGTCGAACGTCGCCTGCTGGGCTGGTGGCAGGACCGTTACGGTCCGAACCGCGTCGGCCCGTTCGGCATGTTCCAGATCGCAGCCGACATGCTGAAGATGTTCTTCAAGGAAGACTGGACCCCTCCGTTTGCCGACAAGGTGATCTTCACCCTGGCGCCGGTGGTGGCCATGTCCGCCCTGCTGATCGCGTTCGCGATCATCCCGATCACCCCGACCTGGGGCGTGGCGGACCTGAACATCGGCCTGCTGTTCTTCTTCGCCATGGCCGGTCTTTCGGTCTACGCGGTACTGTTCGCCGGCTGGTCGAGTAACAACAAGTTCGCCCTGCTGGGCAGCTTGCGTGCCTCGGCGCAGACCGTGTCCTACGAAGTGTTCATGGGCCTGGCCCTGATGGGCATCGTGGTGCAGGTCGGCTCGTTCAACATGCGCGACATCGTCGAGTACCAGGCGCAGAACCTGTGGTTCATCATTCCGCAGTTCTTCGGCTTCTGTACCTTCTTCATCGCTGGCGTGGCCGTGACTCACCGTCACCCGTTCGACCAGCCGGAAGCGGAACAGGAACTGGCCGACGGTTACCACATTGAATACGCCGGTATGAAATGGGGCATGTTCTTCGTCGGTGAATACATCGGCATCATCCTGATCTCGGCACTGCTGGTCACCCTGTTCTTCGGTGGCTGGCACGGTCCGTTCGGCATCCTGCCGCAACTGTCCTTCGTCTGGTTCGCACTGAAGACCGCGTTCTTTATCATGCTGTTCATCCTGCTGCGCGCCTCCATCCCGCGTCCGCGTTATGACCAGGTGATGGATTTCAGCTGGAAATTCTGCCTGCCACTGACCCTGATCAATTTGCTGGTGACCGCTGCAATCGTGTTGTGGAACACGCCTGCGGTTGCGGTTCAGTGAGGATTTGACCCATGTTCAAATATATTGGCGACATCGTTAAGGGTACCGGTACCCAGTTGCGCAGCCTGGTCATGATCTTCGGTCATGGCTTTCGCAAGCGCGACACCCTGCAATACCCGGAAGAGCCGGTCTACCTGCCGCCACGCTACCGTGGCCGTATCGTCCTGACCCGCGACCCCGATGGCGAAGAACGCTGCGTAGCCTGCAACCTGTGCGCCGTGGCGTGCCCGGTGGGTTGCATCTCGCTGCAGAAAGCTGAAACCGAAGACGGTCGCTGGTACCCGGACTTCTTCCGTATCAACTTCTCGCGCTGCATTTTCTGCGGTCTCTGCGAGGAAGCCTGCCCGACCACCGCGATCCAGCTCACACCGGATTTCGAGATGGCCGAGTTCAAACGTCAGGACCTGGTGTACGAGAAAGAAGATCTGCTGATCTCCGGCCCCGGCAAAAACCCTGATTACAACTTCTATCGTGTTGCAGGTATGGCCGTTGCGGGCAAGCCGAAAGGCGCCGCACAAAACGAAGCCGAGCCGATCAACGTGAAGAGCTTGCTGCCTTAAGGAAGAACGATGGAATTCGCTTTCTATTTCGCATCGGGTATCGCTGTTGTGTCCACACTGCGTGTGGTCACCAACACCAATCCTGTGCACGCCCTGCTCTACCTGATCATTTCGCTGATCTCCGTGGCCATGACCTTCTTCGCTCTCGGCGCACCGTTCGCCGGCGTGCTGGAAGTGATCGCCTACGCCGGCGCCATCATGGTGCTGTTCGTGTTTGTGGTGATGATGCTGAACCTGGGGCCTGCCTCGGTTCAGCAGGAACGCACCTGGCTCAAGCCCGGCATCTGGGCAGGACCGGTGATTCTCGCCGCCCTGCTGCTGGCCGAACTGCTGTATGTGCTGTTCGCTCACCAGAGCGGTCAGGCCATCGGTCAAACCACCGTTGACGCGAAAGCCGTGGGCATCAGCCTGTTCGGTCCGTATCTGCTGGTGGTCGAACTCGCCTCGATGCTGCTGCTCGCTGCAGCCGTCACGGCGTTCCATTTGGGCCGTAACGAGGCGAAGGAGTAAGACATGCCTGCTATCCCTCTCGAGCATGGATTGGCCGTTGCCGGCATCCTGTTCTGCCTTGGTCTGGTCGGCCTGATGGTCCGCCGCAACATTTTGTTCGTGTTGATGAGTCTGGAAGTGATGATGAACGCCTCTGCACTGGCCTTCATCGTCGCGGGCGCCCGCTGGGCGCAACCGGATGGACAGATCATGTTCATCCTGGTGATCAGCCTTGCAGCCGCCGAAGCCAGTATTGGCCTGGCGATCCTGCTGCAACTGTATCGCCGCTTCCACACGCTCGATATCGACGCTGCCAGTGAGATGCGCGGATGAACCTACTCTTTCTGACTTTCGTATTCCCTCTGATCGGGTTCCTGTTGCTGTCGTTCTCGCGCGGCCGCCTCTCGGAAAACCTGTCGGCGCTGATCGGTGTCGGCTCCATCGGCCTGTCTGCCATCGTCGCGGCCTACGTGATCTGGCAGTTCAACGTCGCTCCACCGGAAGGTGGCGTGTACGTCCACGTACTGTGGAAATGGATCTCGGTGGAAGGCTTCCAGCCGAACTTCGCCCTGTACCTGGATGGTCTGTCCGTGACCATGCTCGGTGTGGTGGTCGGCGTGGGTTTCCTGATCCACCTGTTCGCCTCCTGGTACATGCGCGGTGAAGCCGGTTACTCGCGCTTCTTCGCCTACACCAACCTGTTCATCGCCAGCATGTTGTTCCTGGTCCTGGGCGACAACCTGCTGTTCATCTACTTCGGTTGGGAAGGCGTGGGCCTGTGCTCGTACCTGTTGATCGGTTTCTACTACAGCAACCGCAACAACGGTAACGCCGCACTGAAAGCCTTCATCGTCACCCGTATCGGCGACGTGTTCATGGCGATCGGCCTGTTCATCCTGTTCCAGCAACTGGGCACGCTGAACGTTCAGGAACTGCTGGTGAAAGCGCCTGAGCACTTCAAGGTCGGCGATTTCTGGATCGTGCTGGCAACCCTGATGCTGCTGGGTGGTGCGGTCGGCAAATCGGCTCAACTGCCGCTGCAGACCTGGCTGGCGGACGCGATGGCCGGTCCTACCCCGGTTTCGGCACTGATCCACGCCGCAACCATGGTGACCGCCGGTGTCTACCTGATCGCCCGTACCCACGGTCTGTTCGCCCTGGCGCCGGACATCCTGCACCTGGTCGGCATCGTTGGCGGTGTGACGCTGGTTCTGGCCGGTTTCGCGGCACTGGTGCAAACCGACATCAAACGTATCCTCGCCTATTCGACCATGAGCCAGATCGGCTACATGTTCCTGGCGCTGGGCGTTGGTGCCTGGGAAGGCGCGATCTTCCACCTGATGACCCACGCCTTCTTCAAGGCCCTGCTGTTCCTCGCTTCCGGTGCGGTGATCGTTGCCTGCCACCACGAGCAGAACATCTTCAAGATGGGCGGCCTGTGGAAGAAACTGCCACTGGCCTACGCCAGCTTCATCGTCGGTGGTGCCGCTCTGGCCGCCCTGCCGCTGGTGACCGCAGGCTTCTACTCCAAGGACGAAATCCTCTGGGAAGCGTTCGCCAGCGGCCACAACGGTCTGTTGTACGCCGGTCTGGTCGGTGCGTTCATGACCTCGCTGTACACCTTCCGCCTGATCTTCATCGCGTTCCACGGTGAAGCCAAGACCGAAGCTCACGCCGGTCACGGCATCGCTCACTGGCTGCCACTGTCGGTGCTGATCGTGCTGTCGACCTTCGTCGGCGCCATGATCGTTCCACCGCTGCACGGCGTACTGCCCGAGAGCGTTGGCCATGCCGGTGGCGAAGCCAAGCACAGTCTGGAAATCGCCTCGGGCGCCATCGCCCTGGCCGGTATCCTGCTGGCGGCCCTGCTGTTCCTCGGCAAGCGTCGCTTCGTGACCGCGATCGCCAACAGCGGCATCGGCCGTCTCCTCTCGGCCTGGTGGTTCGCGGCCTGGGGCTTCGACTGGATCTACGACAAACTGTTCGTCAAGCCGTACCTTGCGATCAGCCACATGCTGCGCAAAGACCCGCTCGACCAGACCATCGGTCTGATCCCGCGCATGGCCAAGGGGGGTCACACCGCCCTGAGCCGTACCGAAACCGGTCAACTGCGTTGGTACGCTGCTTCGATGGCTGCTGGTGCCGTGTTGGTCATCGGCGCTGTCGTGCTGGTAGCGGTCTGATATGAACCTTGCGAATTTGCGAAAGGAAACGAGCCCGTCATGATTCTGCCTTGGCTAATCCTGATCCCCTTCATCGGCGGCCTGCTGTGCTGGATGGGTGAGCGCTTCGGCGCTACCCTCCCCCGCTGGATTGCGCTGTTGACCATGACCCTGGAACTCGCCCTCGGCCTCTGGCTGTGGGCCCACGGTGACTATTCATTTGCACCGGCGCCTGGCGCCGATCCGACCTGGGCGCTTGAGTTCAAGCACGTCTGGATCCAGCGCTTCGGCATCAACGTGCACCTGGCCCTCGACGGCCTGTCGCTGCTGATGATCCTGCTGACCGGCCTGCTGGGTATCCTGTCGGTACTCTGCTCGTGGAAAGAAATTCAACGTCACGTTGGCTTCTTCCACCTGAACCTGATGTGGATCCTGGGCGGCGTTGTCGGCGTGTTCCTCGCCCTCGACCTGTTCATGTTCTTCTTCTTCTGGGAAATGATGCTGGTGCCGATGTACTTCCTCATCGCGCTCTGGGGTCACAGTTCTTCGGACGGCAAGAAAACCCGTATCTACGCGGCGACCAAGTTCTTCATCTTCACTCAGGCTTCCGGCCTGATCATGCTGGTGGCGATCCTCGGTCTGGTCCTGGTCAACTACAACAGCACCGGCGTGATCACCTTCAACTACGCCGACCTGTTGAAGACCAAGATGTCGATGACCACCGAGTACATTCTGATGCTCGGCTTCTTCATCGCCTTCGCGGTCAAGCTGCCAGTGGTTCCGTTCCACTCCTGGCTGCCTGACGCTCACGCCCAGGCGCCGACTGCAGGTTCCGTTGACCTCGCCGGTATCTTGCTGAAAACCGCGGCCTACGGTCTGCTGCGTTTCGCCCTGCCGCTGTTCCCGAACGCCTCGGCCGAGTTCGCGCCGATCGCCATGACCCTCGGTCTGATCGGGATCTTCTACGGTGCGTTCCTGGCGTTCGCACAAACCGACATCAAGCGTCTGATCGCCTTCTCGTCCGTTTCCCACATGGGCTTCGTACTGATCGGCATCTACTCCGGCAGCCAACTGGCGCTGCAAGGTGCAGTGATCCAGATGCTGGCGCACGGTCTGTCGGCCGCGGCACTGTTTATCCTCAGCGGTCAGCTGTACGAGCGTCTGCACACGCGTGACATGCGCGAGATGGGCGGCCTGTGGTCGCGTATCGCTTACCTGCCGGCGATCAGCCTGTTCTTTGCAGCCGCCTCTCTGGGTCTGCCGGGTACCGGTAACTTCGTCGGCGAGTTCCTGATCCTGATCGGTACGTTCGCCAGTGCTCCATGGATCACCGCGATCGCTACCTCCGGTCTGGTGTTCGGTTCGGTCTACTCGCTGATCATGATCCACCGTGCCTACTTCGGTCCGTCGAAATCGGATTCGATCCTGCACGGCATGGACGGTCGCGAACTGATCATGGTGCTGGGCCTTGCGGTACTGCTGATTTACCTCGGCGTCTACCCGCAACCGTTCCTCGACACTTCCGCCGCCACGATGCATGGCGTGCAGCAGTGGCTCGGCACCGCCTTCACTCAACTCGCTTCGGCCCGGTAAGAGCGCTATGGAATTCACGATTCAACACTTTATTGCGCTTGCGCCACTGTTGATCACCAGCCTCACCATTATCGTGGTGATGCTGGCAATCGCCTGGCGCCGCAACCACTCGCAGACCTTCCTGATTTCGGTGGCGGGTCTGAACCTGGCCTTGCTGTCGATCCTGCCGGCCCTGAAAGTCGCGCCTCTGGCCGTGACTCCATTGCTGCAGATCGACACCTTTGCCTGCCTGTACATGGCGCTGATCCTGGTCGCCACCCTCGCTTGCGTCACCCTCGCCCACGCCTACCTCGGCGATGGCGGTTCGGGTTACCCGGGCAACCGTGAAGAACTGTACCTGCTGATCCTGATGGCCGCCGCCGGTGGCCTGGTTCTGGTCAGCGCGCAGCACCTGGCCGGCTTGTTCATCGGTCTGGAACTGCTGTCGGTGCCGGTCTACGGTCTGGTGGCCTACGCCTTCTTCAACAAGCGTTCGCTGGAAGCCGGCATCAAGTACATGGTGCTATCGGCCGCCGGTTCCGCGTTCCTGCTGTTCGGTATGGCGCTGCTGTACGCCGACTCGGGTTCGCTGAGCTTCGTCGGTATCGGTCAGGCACTGGCCGCGACCGGCCTGCCAAGCTCGCTGGCGCAACTGGGCCTGGGCATGATGCTGATCGGTCTGGCATTCAAGCTGTCGCTGGTACCGTTCCACCTGTGGACGCCGGACGTGTACGAAGGTGCTCCGGCACCAGTGGCCGCGTTCCTCGCCACCGCGTCGAAAGTGGCTGTGTTCGCGGTCATGGTTCGTCTGTTCCAGATCTCCCCTGCCGCCAGCAGTGGCGTTTTGAGCAACGTGCTGACCATCATCGCCATCGCCTCGATCCTGTTCGGTAACCTGCTGGCCCTGACCCAGAGCAACCTCAAGCGTCTGCTCGGTTACTCGTCCATCGCGCACTTCGGCTACCTGCTGATCGCACTGGTGGCGAGCAAGGGTCTGGCAGTGGAAGCCATCGGCGTGTACCTGGTCACCTACGTGATCACCAGCCTCGGCGCCTTCGGTGTGATCACCCTGATGTCCTCGCCGTACAACGGCCGTGACGCAGACGCCCTGTACGAATACCGCGGCCTGTTCTGGCGCCGTCCGTACCTGACCGCCGTACTGACCGTGATGATGCTGTCCCTGGCCGGTATCCCGCTGACTGCAGGCTTCATCGGCAAGTTCTACATCATCGCCACCGGTGTCGAATCTCACCAATGGTGGCTGGTAGGTTCGCTGGTACTGGGCAGCGCCATCGGCGTGTTCTACTACCTGCGCGTGATGGTCACCCTGTACCTGATCGAACCGAACCTGCGCCGCCACGACGCCCAACTGCACTGGGAACAGAAAGCAGGCGGCGTGATGCTGCTGGCGATCGCTGTGGTTGCGTTCTTCCTGGGTGTTTACCCGCAGCCGTTGCTGACCCTGGTTCAGCAGGCGGGTCTGGCGGGCTGATTGCTCTGCTGGAATGGCTACAAACAGAAACGGCACCTTCGGGTGCCGTTTTTGCGTTTGGGGAATTCATTACGAGTGCCCTGCCCTTTCCGCACCCACCTAACAAAATTGTAATCCCCCAATCACCTCCGCGTTATCCGCAGCCTGCAACGATGTCACCCGGCGACCCTACAGGCGGGCCCTTGCCCGTCGAACAATAAAACCCACGCCGAAGCACGTTCCCGTTCTGCCGAACTCAGGAGTGATTGATGGTTAACAACACAAAAATATCGATGGCCGCTTTAGCAGTGGTCGTCGGCGCCGGGCCGTCCATGGTGTTTGCAGAAGACAAACCCGAAGGGTTTATCGAAGGCAGCAGCCTGTCGGTACTCAACCGCAACTTCTATTTCAATCGTGATCACCGCAACGGCCAGTCCAGTCCCACCGGCAATGGTTATTCCGAGGCCTGGGCCCATGCGGTCATCAGCAAGTTCGAATCTGGCTTCACCCAAGGCACTGTCGGGGTCGGGGTGGATGCTTTCGCGATGATCGGCCTGAAACTCGACACCGGTGACGGACGCAACGGTGGCCGCAGTTCGTTCGATGTATTGCCGGTCGACAGCGAAGGCAAAGCACGGGACGAATACACCAAGATCGGTGGTGCCGCCAAAGTGCGGGCCTTCGATACGGTGGTGAAAGTCGGCGACGTGTTCCCGGCCAACCCGGTGGTTGCAGCAGGTGATTCGCGACTGCTGCCGGAAAGCTTTCGCGGCGTGACGGCGACCAACACCAGCATCGAAGGTCTGTCGATCCAGGGCGGCCGGTTGCATGCGATGAGCCAGCCGGTGTCCAGCGACATGCGCGAAAACTTCGCGACCTTCTATGCCGGCCCGGTCAACTCGCCCTGGATCGCTTACGGCGGCGGCGATTATGCGCTGAACAAAAACCTGAGTTTCAGCCTGTACTCCAGTCGCCTCAAAGATGCCTGGAACCAGTATTACGCCGGCACCACCTGGACGTATCCGCTATCGGATGACCTGTCGCTGTTCGGTGGCCTGAACTATTACAAGGCAGTCGATGAAGGCAAACAGTTGCTCGGTCAGTTCGACAACAACATCTGGAGCGGCCGCGTCGGCGTGAAGCTTGGCGCCCACTCGGTCGCGCTCTCCCACCAGCGCAACAACGGCAACGACGACTTCGATTACCTGCGCCAGTCCGACTCGATCTTCCTCGACAACTCGATCCAGTACAGCGACTTCAACTCGCCGAAAGAGCGCTCCTGGATGGTCCGCTACGACGTCGACATGACCACCTATGGTGTGCCGGGCCTGTCGTTCATGACCCGTTACGCACGCGGCACCGACGCCGACTACTCCAACGCCAACGCCGTGTACATGCGCCGTGATGCCGACGGTAATCCGCTGACCGATCAGAAACGCTGGGAGCGTGACATCGAAGTCAAATACGTGGTGCAAAGCGGTTCGATGAAAGATCTGTCGCTGCGTCTGCGCCAGGCCACCACCCGGGCCACCGCATTCGAATCGGACCTGGACGAAGTGCGGGTGATCGTCGAATACCCGCTGGCGATTCTCTGAGTTTCACGAGCAATGCCCATTCACCTTTAGAAGCTCCTTGCTCCTTTGGTAAGAGGTGAATCTTTGGCGTCCTTCGGGACGCCTTTTTATGCCTGAAAAAAAGCCCGACTCACTGAATATGAACCGGGCGCTTGAGCCGTTACAGACGCTATCCACCCTGCTGACGACAGTTGCCCATCACGCTGTAGGTGACCGTATTGAGCTGCCCCTTGGAGTCTTCGTAAGTCATCGCGGCCGGCACCACCGCACATTCATTTTTCGGCCGGACAACACTCACCACTTTTTTCACGTCCAGCTTCATTCCGTACTCGTATTCCTTGACCACCGGTGCCGCTTTGCCCTGACTGGCCGCGTACTGCTCCATGGCTTTGGTGTTGGCGCTGAGCGCCCGGTCGAACGTTCTGTCGCCACCGCCTTCGGCCAGCGCATTCCAAGACATTGCCATGACACCGGTGAACGCCATCCACTTGAGAAGCTTCATATCCATCTCCCTCAAAACAAACTCATAAAAAAGCCCACCATCGATGCGCGATGACGGGCTCATTCACTGGCAGCACGCTTACAGGTCTTGGGTCTTGTCGTCCTTCTTGTCGTTCACAACGACCGGATCACGGGCCTTTTCCCTGGCGGCAAACACCTCCATCGAGCGGCCATTGGCAGCCATCATTTTTTCGAAAGTGCGGTCGCCGCCACCTTCGGCCAACACCAGGGAAGACATCATCAGAGCCACGGCAAACGCGCCAATCTGTGCAAGTTTCATCGTTGATTCCTCATTCAAGTAACTGACGGGATCAAGGTAACAATCCGAACCTTTCGTGACGGTGGCGCCGAAATTACATATCCGTCATGTAGAAAGGCCCGCATGGGCGGGCCTGTTGTTGAGGCAAAAAGTGACTAGACCGCCGTGGGCGATTCCTCGTCCCGACGGTGCGCAATCTGATACAGCGCCGGCAGGATCAGCAACGTGAGAATGGTCGAGGACAGGATCCCGCCAATCACCACCGTCGCCAGCGGTCGCTGCACCTCGGCCCCGGTGCCGGTCGCCAGGGCCATCGGAATGAAGCCCAGGGACGCCACCAGCGCCGTCATCAACACCGGGCGCAACCGAGTCAGTGCACCGACGTTGATCGCGTCGGCAAGCGAGCGCCCCTCCTCTCGCAAGTTGCGAATGAACGCGATCATCACCAGCCCGTTAAGCACCGCCACACCGGACAACGCAATAAAACCGACACCCGCCGAAATCGACAAAGGAATGTCCCGCAGCCACAACGCCATGACCCCGCCGGTCAGCGCAAACGGAATCCCGGTAAACACCAGCAAGCCGTCCTTGAGGTTGTTGAACATCATGAACAGCAACCCGAACACCAGCAGCAACGCCACCGGCACCACGATCTGCAAGCGCTTGGCCGCCGATTGCAGTTGCTCGAACTGCCCGCCCCAGGTGGTCCAGTAACCCGGCGGCACCTGCACGTCGCGCTCGATCACTTCGCCCGCCTCGGCGACGAAAGAACCGATGTCACGCCCACGCACGTTGGCGCTGACGATCACCAGGCGCTTGCCGTTCTCGCGGCTGACCTGATTCGGCCCCAGCACCAGATCGAGGCTGGCCACGTCCTTGAGCGCAATGAAGCCGATCTGACTGGAGGCATCACCACCCGCCGCCGGCACCGGGATCAGCAGCGCCGACAACCCGTCGATGTCCTTGCGCATCGCGTCGGACAAACGCACGACCATGTCGAACCGGCGATCACCTTCGTACATTGTCCCGGCCTTCTGCCCACCGACAGCCACCGCAATGGTGTCCTGTACATCGCCGACGTTGAGCCCGTAACGCGCGGCCTTATCGCGATCGATGTTGATGGTCAGCACCGGCAGACCGCTGGTTTGTTCGACCTTGACCTCGGACGCACCGTCGACCTTCTGCATCGCGGCGGCAATCTTTGTCGCCGTGTCGTTGAGCACGTCCATGTCATCACCGAACACCTTGACCGCCACGTCGCTGCGCACGCCGGAGATCAGTTCGTTGAAGCGCAACTGGATCGGCTGCGACAATTCATAGTTGCTGCCCGGCAACGTCGCGGCGGCCTGTTGCAGTTCGGCCATCAGAGTTTCGCGGGACTTGCCCGGGTCCGGCCATTGTTCTTTGGGCTTGAGCATCACGTAGCTGTCGGAGATGTTCGGCGGCATCGGGTCGGAAGCGATTTCGGCGGTGCCGGTGCGGGCGAACACCCGCTCGACTTCCGGTACTTTATTCAGGATCAGCGTTTCCAGACGCTGCTGCATGTCCACCGATTGCGTCAGGCTGGTGCCCGGCACGCGCAATGCCTGCAAGGCAAAATCACCTTCGCTGAGGCTCGGCACAAACTCGCTGCCCATGCGGCTGGTGATCACACCGCTGAGCACAATCACCCCCAGCGCCGCGCCGACCGCCATCGCCCGATGGGACATGACCCAGGCCAGCGCCGGTGCATAAACACGACGTGCGCCGCGCATCACCACGCCCTCTTCTTCCTTGACCTTGCCGGTCACGAACAGCGCAATCGCCGCCGGTACAAACGTCACCGACAACAGCATTGCGCCGAGCAACGCGATGACCACGGTGAACGCCATCGGGTGGAACATTTTCCCTTCGACACCGCTCAAGGCGAAGATCGGCAGGTACACCACCATAATGATCAGCTGTCCGAAAATCAGCGGTCGCCGCGCCTCTTTTGCCGCCGCAAACACTTCATGGAAACGCTCGGATCGCGTCAACAGTCGCCCGTGATGCTGCTGCGCATGAGCCAGCCGTCGCAGGGTGTTTTCGACGATCACCACCGCGCCGTCGACGATGATGCCGAAGTCCAGCGCGCCGAGGCTCATCAGGTTGGCGCTGACCTTGTTGCTGAACATGCCGGTGAAGGTGAACAGCATCGACAGCGGAATCACCATCGCCGTGATCAGCGCGGCGCGGATGTTGCCGAGAAACAAAAACAAAATCGCGATCACCAGAATCGCGCCCTCGACGAGGTTCTTCTTCACCGTGGCGATGGCCTTGTCGACCAGATGCGTGCGGTCGTACACCGGCACCGCGATCACGCCGCCGGGCAAGGATTTGTTGATCTGTTCGAGCTTGGCGGCGACGGCCTGGGAGACCGTGCGGCTGTTTTCACCGATCAACATGAACACGGTGCCCAGCACCACTTCACGGCCATTTTCCGTGGCGGCGCCGCTGCGCAGCTCACGACCGATCTCCACGGTGGCGACGTTCTTGATGCGGATCGGCGTGCCGTCGACATTGGCCATGACGATATTGGCGATGTCCTCGGTGCTCGCCACCTGCCCCGGCGCGCGAATCAGCAATTGCTCGCCGCTGCGTTCGATGTAGCCGGCGCCGACGTTGGCGTTGTTACGCTCCAGCGCCGTTACCAGATCGCTGAGGGTCAGCTTGTAGGCCGCAAGTTTTTTGGGGTCGGGCGCGATCTGGTATTCCTTGGCAAAACCGCCGATGGTGTTGATCTCGGCCACGCCGGGGACGTTGCGCAGTTGCGGCTTGATGATCCAGTCCTGAATCACCCGCAAGTCGGTCGGCGTGTAGGGCGTGCCGTCGTCCTTCAGCGCACCTTCCCTGGTCTCGACCGTCCACAAAAAGATCTCGCCGAGCCCTGTTGAGATCGGCCCCATCACCGCTTCCACACCTTCGGGCAATTGCTCCTTGGCGGACTGCAAGCGTTCGTTGACCAATTGCCGGGCAAAGAACAGATCAGTGCCGTCCTTGAAGATCACCGTGACCTGGGACAACCCCGAGCGCGACAGCGAGCGGGTCTGCTCCAGCGCCGGCAGACCGGCCATCGCGGTTTCAATCGGGAAGGTGATGCGCTGCTCGGTCTCCAGCGGCGAGAACCCCGCCGCACCGGTGTTGATCTGCACCTGGACGTTGGTGATATCAGGCACAGCGTCGATCGGCAGCTTCTGATAACTGGCGATGCCGAGGCCGGCCATGAGCAGAACGGCGAGCAGCACGATGATGCGCTGCTCGATGGCAAACTGGATCAGGCGTTCGAACATGGGAGTCTTCCGCGATTAATGACTGTGCTCGGCCGAGGCTTTGCCCAGCTCCGATTTGAGGACGAAGCTGCCGGCGCTGGCGACTTGCACGCCCGGCTCCAGCCCGGCGGTGACTTCCACTTGCCCCGCCGCCCGACTGCCCAGCTCCACCGCTTGCGCTTTGAAGCCGTCGTCGGTGCGCACGAATACCGTGGGTTTGTCCTCGAAGGTCTGGATCGCGGTTTCCGGCACGGCGACTTTGGCCTGACGGCTGTCGGTGGCGACCAGCGCGGTGACAAACAGGCCCGGGCGCCATGAGCCTTGCGGGTTTTCCAACGTCACGCGCACGGTCGCGGTGCGGGTCTGTTCGCCGAGCAGGCTGCCGACGTAAGCCACGGTGCCGCTGACTTCGGCGTTCAATTCCGCCGCACTGACGGTGACGGGTTTGCCCACTTGCACCTTGTTCAGCTCCTTGGGCGAAACGCCGAACGTGACCCACACCCGGGACAAGTCCGAGAGCGTGAACGCCGCCGTGGTTTCATCGACCACCTCCCCCGGCGTGAGGTGTTTTTCCACCACCACGCCATCGAACGGCGCCCGCAGTTCATAACGATTGCCGCCAGTGGCGACCACACTGCCGCTGAGCACACTGATCTTTTGCCGGGCGTTGCTCACGGCGATTTCGGCTTCTTCCAGGGCCTGACGCGCCTGAAGGAAATCCTGCTCGGCGGAAATCTTGTCCTGCCACAGTTTTTTCTCGCGCTCGAACGTCGTGCGGGCCAGAGCCAGACGGCGTTGCGCGGCCGCCTGCTCGCTGCGCTGATCGGAGATCTGCTGGCTGGCGATCACGGCCAGCAACTGACCTTTCTTCACCGACTGCCCGAGATTGACCGACACTGACTCGACCACGCCCGGTACGCGCGGCACCACATGCGCGGTGCGGTCTTCGTCGAAGCGCACTTCGCCGGGGAATGACAGACCGAGGCTGAAGTTCTGCGCCTGGGCGGCGGCCAGTTGAATCCCCGCCGCCGCGATCTGCTCGGCAGTCAATTCGATGTGCCCTTCTTCGCCATGCTCGCCGTCAGCGGCGGCGCCTTCTTCGGCGTGATCGGCGTGTTCCGCCGCTTCATCGGCATGCGCATCGATAGACCCACTGCCGCCCCACATCGAGCCGATGCCAATGCCCAGCGCCAAGGTCGCCGCAGCGACCACGATCAGTTTTTTATCCATGGAAACTCCTCTGCGCCGTACCGTCGCGCAGTGATCAGAAGGTTGAAATTCAAGGGTTGGCGCTGAGGTCGCCGAAGATGCGTTCGATGCGGACTTGGGCGTCGGTGGCCTCGCTCACCGCCTGGATGTATTGGCTGCGAGCGGCGATCAACGTGCGCTGGGCGTCGAGCACGTCGAGGAAGCCGAACTTGCCCATTTCGAAACCGCGAGTGGCGCTGTCCACCGCACTTTGCGCGGCGGGCAGGATGGTCTGATTGAACGCCTTGATTTCGCCGTTGGCGGTCTGCCACTGCTCCAGCGTGGTCTGGATTTCCGTGCGCAGGCGCAGCTCAGTGGCGTTGCGCAGGTCCCGTGCCTGATCGGCACGCCGCGCCGCCGCCAGCACATTGCCCTGATTGCGGTTGAACAGCGGAATCGGCATCGACAGCCCGACCACGTTGACCCGCTCGCGCTCGGTTTCGCTGTACTGGCTGCCGATGCTGACGGTGAGATCGGGTATCCGCTGGGACTTTTCCAGCCCCAGCGACGCCTCGCGCTGATCGATCTGCAACCTGGCCAGGCGCAGCTCCGCCGTCTCGTTCAGGCGCTCAAGCAAACGGCTGGGCGTCGGTACGCTGGGCAGGCTTTGAGTCGCGGTCTGCACCGTGGTCGACGTCGGCAACGGTGCGCCCATGACCTGGGCCAATTGCTGGTACGCATTGGCCTGATCGCGCTCAGCGCGGCTTAGCTCCAGGCGCACTTGCGAAAGCTGCACTTGCGCCCGTGTGCCTTCGACCGGCGACGACTTGCCCGCCTCGATCCGCCCCTGCGCCACACGCAAACCGTGCTCGGCGAGCTGCAGCGACTGCCGGGCCAGTTGCAAACGTTGCTGCGCAGTTTGCGCGCCATTGAACGCTTGAAGCACGTCGGCGCGCAGTGCGTTGCGCTTGCGCTCCAGCTCGATGCCGGCGGCATCCTGCGCACGACTCGCCACATCAATCCGCGCACCACGCTTGCCGCCCAGCTCGATCGGCTGACTGAGCATCACCGTGGTGGTGCGTGACTGGCGCCGAGTGTCTTCAGCCTCCCACGAAACCTCGGGATTGGGGATCAGCCCGGCCTGTTTGCGGTCACCTTCGGCAATGCCGATTTCCCACTGCGCGGCGGCCAGCTCCGGGTTGCCGGCGAACGCGGTTTGCAGCGCCTGATCCAGCGTCAGGGTCGATGCACTGGCAAGGCCTGTGCAGGCCAGCAACAAGAGGCCGCTGGCGGTTTTTTTCAGGCGTGAGCGCGCCGTCAGTTCAATTAAACCGGGCAATGGAAGACTTCCTTCAATCAAGAATCGTTGATGGCGCCACGGTAGGGTTTTGAACTTATCGACAAGGTGACGTGAACATTACAAATCCGTTATCCACGGTTAATTGAAGTTGTTTTGCTCTAGGATTCGAAGTTCGAATGGCTTTGCTGCAACACACCGAAACAAATGCATATTAGTTATCAGCCGAACAGCACTTGCCGAAATGGAAGTCATGAAAAATTGACCACTTCGCTGCGACAGGCTGTCGCGGACGGCTGTTTTAAAGGACTCAGGCGTTGACTCTGTAGCCACTACAGCCTTTACCTTGCACGCCATCCCGTTATTGAAACCGTCCGGAAGCCCCAACAAAAACAATAACTTTCCCGGCCACCTTAATTAAATATCCATTGAATAAAAGTGGTGAAAGATCATGCGAATCCTTGTCGTCGAGGACGAGCTTAAAGCTGCCGAATACTTGCATCAGGGCCTGACCGAAAGTGGTTATATCGTTGACCACGCCATTAATGGCGCGGATGGTTTGCACCTGGCCCAACAACAGGTTTATGACCTGATCATTCTGGATGTGAATCTGCCGGAACTCGACGGTTGGGGCGTGCTGGAGCAACTGCGCCGCACCCATTCCACGCGAGTGATGATGCTCACCGCACGCGGTCGCCTGGCAGACAAGATCCGGGGCCTGGATCTGGGCGCCGACGACTATCTGGTCAAGCCGTTCGAATTCCCGGAATTGCTGGCGCGGGTACGCACCTTGATGCGCCGCAGCGAAAACATCCCGGTGCCGCAAGTACTCAAGGTCGCCGATCTGGAACTCGATCCGGGCCGTCACCGGGCCTTTCGTGGCACCCAGCGTATCGACCTCACCACCAAGGAATTCGCCCTGCTGCATCTGCTGATGCGCCAGTCCGGCGAAGTGCTGACCCGCACTCAAATCATCTCGTTGGTATGGGACATGAACTTCGACTGCGACACCAACGTGGTCGAAGTCTCGATCCGCCGCTTGCGGGCGAAGATCGACGACCCGTTCGACAGCAAACTGATCCACACCCTGCGCGGTGTCGGCTATGTGCTGGAGGCACGGGAATGAAGCCCGCCAGCCTGTCGCTGCGATTGGGTCTGACCGTCAGTACTCTTGGTGCGTTGCTGGTGGTGTTCCTGGCGATCCTTGCGTATTTCGCCCTGACTCATGAGCTCGATGCATTGTCCCGGGACAGCCTGGAAAAGAAGATGGCGCAGGTGGAACACAGCCTCTCGCTGTACGTCGATGCCAATGAAGTCAGCAGCAAGCCGCACATTCTGCTCGATCAGGTCATGGGGCATGACAACCTGACGCTGACGATTTATGACCGAGGCAACCTGCGCTCGCCGCTGCTCAAGTCCGGGTCGGGATTGACGGACCCACGGATTGAATTGAAAGCGGTGCGGGCGACGACCGATCAGTTGTCCTATACCGACAGCTTCGATGCCGAAGGTGCGAAATTTCTCACCGCCTCGAAATTGATTCGCCTGAAGGACGGCAGCAACGTACCGGTGTTGCTGTCGATGGACAATGCCCACGATCAGGCGTTGCTCAGCGCCTACCTGCGCTCGACGCTGATTGCCTTGCCGTTGCTCCTGGTGTTCATCGGCCTGACCGCCTGGGGCGCGGTGCAGCGCGGACTGGCGCCGCTGCGCGAGTTTCGCAAAGTGGCGGCCCGGGTGACCACCCAGGACCTCGACCACCGGTTGTCGGTGGTGAACATGCCTCAGGAACTGAGCGAACTGGCGCAAGGCATCAACGTCATGCTCGATCGCCTGGACAGCGGTGTGCAGCAGTTGTCGCAGTTCTCCGATGATCTGGCCCACGAGCTGCGCACGCCGATCAACAATTTGATGGGCAAGGCTCAGGTAACGCTTTCACGCGAGCGCACGGTCGAGGAATACACCGACGTTCTGGTGTCGTGCACCGAGGAGCTGGAGCGGGTAGCGCGGATTGTCTCGGACATGTTGTTCCTGGCCCAGGCCAGCCAGCCGATGGCACACGCGTCGTTCGAGCCGATTGCGCTGGAAAACGAGGCGTTACGGGTGGCCGATCTGTTTTCCCTCCCGGCGCAAGACAAGCAAATCCATCTGAAGGTGGTCGGCAGTGCTCAGGTTTCGGGCGACCGCTTGATGATCCAGCGGGCGATATCCAACCTGCTGTCCAACGCCCTGCGCCACTGCCCCGCCGGCAAAACCGTTTCGCTGTTCATTGAACAGGCGCCGACACAGGTGGCACTGCGAGTGAGCAATCCCGGCGCTGGCATCGAAGCGCAGCACTTGCCGCATCTGTTCGACCGTTTTTACCGCGTCGACAGCAGTCGCACCCGCTCGCAGGGCAGCACCGGTCTGGGGCTGGCCATCGTGCGCTCGATCATGACCCTGCATCAGGGCACCACGCAGGTGCAAAGCCGCCCGGGGGCGATGACGGTATTCAGCCTGGTGTTCCCCGTGTTCGCGGAAAAGCACTAAAACCCTCAAACAGATTTGTGCGGTGTTTTCTCAATTTCCGTCTGAAAAATCACCGCACAAGTACGCCATAGCGCCATGTAAATCCTTCAGTGGGATTTTGCGGCAGCCTCACGATGAAACGTCTGACAAAGACAGGGAAAAAACTTCGCAGACGGTTGGTTCCTGATCGTTTCGTTCGCCTTTTTGCACTCAGCCAACCCCCTCTAAAACAAGCGTTTTCGGTGATCCCGACGCATCCCTTCAAGATTTATCAGTACGTATTTCAGGGCGGTTAAAAACCGCGAACGGAAACGTCTGGACATTTTTGACCCCACCGTCGCTGCGCTCTTAGATTCGACTCGTGCTTGCACCAGCACACTCAAACAATAACCAAGGAGAAACCTCATGGGCTACATGGGCAGCTGGAACGCAAACCCTATCGATGAACTTGAAGAGCAGGAAACGCCCTCGGCGGAGCAGATTGAAGCACTGCAACTGACCGAAGAAGAACGGGCGGAACTGAGCGCCGAGTGACATGACCCGCAGGGGCCTCGCGCCCCTGCGGACTTTCCAGGAAAGACATCATGGACAAGACATGGATGGCCGAGCGTGAGCTGACGGCCGATCAGGCAGAGCGACGTATTCAGGCCGAGCTTTCACGACTGGGCCTCACGCCGGTAACCCGTACACTCGGCAGCAAGGTCGTTGCCGTTGAGGCGATTCTTCACGGCAGCGACAACCGTCATGCCCGTGGCTGCGGCAAGGGTTATGCGGATCAGGCACACCTGGGCGCACTCTATGAAGCGCTTGAGCATTATTGGACGGATGAACACTTCGCGACCGAGGTTCACCACGAGACAGAGCATTACTTCAAAGACACACCGATCTTTGCCGATGACTCGCTTGTGCACAGGCTCACCTGTCAGCAAAACGCGCGCATCATCTGCAGGACCTATGTCTGTCCTCCGTGGCATGACCGTTTTTCCTATCCGGTGGCGCTGACTTTGCCAAACGGTTCACGTCAGCCTTCGTCACCGGGCACTGCGGACTGCAGCGCCGTGCGACGCTACGCCAGCAACAGCGGCACCGCCATTGGCGCCACTTACAGCGAGGCGTTGTTGCATGCCGCCAACGAATGCATCGAGCGCGATGCGGTATCGCTGTTTCTGCTCAACCATTTCTATTACGAGAATCACCCACCCCTGCGAAGAGTGGCTCGTCTCAGTGACCACGACGACCTCGGCCGTCTGTGGACCGATGCCGAACAGGAAATCGGCGGAGAAATCGTGCTGGTGGATATCAGCAGCGAATTCAAGGCACGAACCTTTCTGGCCTTCACAACGCAGCCGGGGTCTCATCCACAGGTCTACGGCAGTGGCTGTTCACTTGATCCGCGCCACGCTGCATCGCGTGCGCTCAGTGAACTGGTGCAATTGCAACTGAGCGCCGCCGAGCCCGAATACCATCGGACGCTGACCAATGCACTGCGCAACCTGCAGCCCTTCCCGCGCCTGCTGCGCTGTGCGCAGTTCGATCCGCAGACGCTGTTGCATCGCTGCCCGCAGCACGAAGTGAAACTGCCCGGTTCAATTGAAGAGCTGTCGGTGGACGATCAACTTCACTTGCTGACTCAAGACCTGCAAAACCACGGTCGTACGCTGGGTGCTTCGATCCTGCAGCAAACCGAGTTCGGCACAACCCTGCTCAACGTGGTGATTCCCGGGCTGGAGCGTTTCTTTGTTGTTTCCAGCGGCAATGTTGTCATCCCGCAGGCCCGGGGACGAACGCTGGAAAGATCAGTCCCATGAACCGACTCGATCAAACCCGTGAGCTGGCACTGGCCCGTTCCATGCCCCGTCACCTGAACGAGAACGGTGGCGTCGGCCATTACCTCGAACCGCCAGGCAACGGATTGCACCACCTTTTTTTCCTGCGGTTGCACGACGAAGTCTGGGTTGGCCGCAAACGCCTGCAACGTGACCGGCAGTTTCGATGGCAGGCCGGCAGCGTACTTGAACCCTGCATGTTGCTGGGTCCGCATCTCCACTCATTGTGGGGTGATGAAGGTTTGTCGATCGGCTATCGGACGGTCTCCGCCGAACAGAAAGTGCAAACCTTCGAACGAGCATTGCGTCAGGCTGACAGCGAGATTCTGTTTCCGTTTCCGATCGTTGACGCAGCAGGCCGGGAAGCAGTCTGTCCGGCAGAGTTCTGGCAATGCAACGAATCACTGGCCGAACAGTTGAACACCGATGAACAACACTTGCGCGAGCACTGTGCCGGATTGCTCCAGGCGATCACAAAAACCGGCGCGTTGATTTACGACCCGGCCTGCTCCACGGGTGAATTCATCGCCCATGTCGCCCGCGCCCTCCCCGACTGTCTGTGCCTGGGGACTGATCGCTCAGCCTCGATGATCGAACACGCCCGACGAGCTCATGGGAGGACACCCGTCGAGTTCCGCTTGCTCGACGCGAGTGAGGCCTTTGATGCCGGGATTCACTGCGATGTGTTGATCCTGCGCTTCCTGAACGCCGAGGTCTTGACCCGCCGAGAAGCCCGAACCGCATTCGAGTCGCTGATCCGCTGCGTCAAGCCTGGCGGCACGATCCTCGTCTTTGGTCACACGCCGGTGCTGATCCCTGTCGCCTGGCTCGCTGCCACCCATCACCTGCAACTGGAGTCCAGCGTTGCAGCGCGCCCGGGGCAGGTCGAACTGTTCCAGTTCTATCGTCTGAAGGTCCTGTCAGCATGACCTTTTCCCTGCAAAGCAGAGGCTATTACCCGACCGGCGATGGCCATCAACTCTATTGGGAACGCCATGGCATTACGGGAGGCGAACCGGTGTTTTTCCTGCATGGCGGTCCCGGCGGGCGCTGCAGCCGTCATCATCTGGACTTCTTCGATCTGCGCCGTTTCGACATCATCCTGTTCGATCAGCGCGGATGCGGGCGCTCGACGCCCTACGGCGAACTGCGCGACAACACCACCGGCCTTTGTGTCGAAGACATTGACGCCCTGCGCCAGCACTTCGGCTTCGAAAAAATCAGTGTGCTCGGTGTTTCCTGGGGCAGTTGGCTGGCGATCCAGTACCAGCAGCGCTATCCGCAGCACCTTCTGAAAACCACACTGGTTTCGGTGTTCGTACCTTTCGCCGCCAATGTCCGGGCTTATGACCGGTCACTCAATGAGGGGCTGACGCAATCGCCGCAAACTGCGTCAGGCCATCGCGCCAGGGACATCTTCCGGATACTCGGCGAAGGCTGTCCACTGCAACAGCGCGTCGCCGCCATCGAATGGTTGAATGCTCTTTTGCGCCGTACGGGGCAGACGGTTTGCCCCGGTACGCTGGAGAGTTTTGTCGATCAGGAAGCGGTGCTCGCGATCCGTCTGGAGCTGCATTACCACCTCCAAGGCTATTTCTTCCGGCCACGGGACCATGACCTGATCCTCGATGACAACACCCTGCTGATCCAGGGCATCCGCGATACCTTCGGCATGGCCAGCGTGCGCTGGCTCAGGCAACGGATGGACATTCACTGCCGTTTGCTGCACGCCGGGCACAACGCCTTTGAAAACGCCATCCTCAAAGCGGTGCGCCGGGCGGTGAAACGTGAAATCGAGGGCTGAAAAAAACGGCACCCGAAGGTGCCGTTCCGTCCCGCAAAAACGCTTACTTGCGCGCCGCCTCCCACGACTTGAGCAGTTCGTTGTAGCTCACGGTTTCGCCCTTCGGCTTCTCGTTGGCCAGTTTCGGTTTTGGTGCGCCCGGTTGGTCGAACCAGTATTGTGCGTCGCGCTCGGGGTTCATTTTCGGTGCGCACACTGCTTGGGCCTTGGAGCGTTCCAGGCGGGTCATGATCGCGTCCTGATCCTTGGCCAGACCATCGAGCGCCTGTTGTGGGGTCTTGTCGCCGCTGGCGGCTTCGGCGATGTGGCTCCACCACAGTTGTGCCAGACGTGGATAGTCCGGCACGTTGGTGCCGGTCGGCGTCCATTGCACCCGGGCCGGGCTGCGGTAGAACTCCACCAGACCACCGAGTTTCGGTGCCAGGTCGGTCATGGCTTGCGAGTTGATGTCCGACTCGCGGATTGGCGTCAGGCCGACAATGGTTTTCTTCAGCGACACGGTTTTCGAGGTTACGAACTGCGCGTACAGCCAGGCCGCGAGCTTCTGTTTCTCAGGCGTGGACTTCATGAAAGTCCAGGAACCCACGTCCTGATAACCCAACTTCATGCCCTCTTCCCAGTACGGTCCGCGCGGCGACGGCGCCATGCGCCATTTCGGCGTGCCATCGGCGTTGACCACCGGCAGGCCCGGTTTGGTCATGTCGGCGGTGAACGCGGTGTACCAGAAAATCTGCTGGGCGATGTTGCCCTGGGACGGCACGGGGCCGGACTCGGAGAAGGTCATGCCCGCCGCTTCCGGTGGCGCGTACTTCTTCAGCCAGTCGACGTATTTGGTGGTGGCGAACACCGCCGCCGGGCCGTTGGTGTCGCCGCCGCGGGTCACGCTGGAGCCTACCGGATGGCAGTCCTCGACGCGAATCCCCCACTCGTCCACCGGCAAACCGTTGGGCAAGCCCTTGTCGCCGCCACCGGCCATGGAGAACCAGGCATCGGTGAAGCGCCAGCCCAGCGACGGGTCTTTCTTGCCGTAGTCCATGTGCCCGTAGATGCGCTTGCCGTCGATTTCCTTGACGTCTTCGCTGAAGAACTTGGCGATGTCTTCATAGGCGGACCAGTTCACCGGCACGCCCAGCTCATAGCCGTACTTTTCCTTGAACTTGGCTTTCAGGTCGGCACGTTCGAACCAGTCGGCACGGAACCAGTACAGGTTGGCGAACTGTTGGTCAGGCAATTGATAGATCTTGCCGTCCGGCGCAGTGGTGAAGGAGATGCCGATGAAGTCTTTGATGTCGAGGGTCGGCGAGGTGAAGTTCTTGCCTTCGTTGGCCATCAGGTCGGTGATCGATTCAGTCTTGCCGTAGCGAAAGTGCGTACCGATCAGGTCCGAGTCGTTGACCCAGCCGTCGTAGATGTTCTTGTCCGACTGCATCACCGTCTGCATTTTTTCCACGACGTCGCCCTCCTGCAGCAGGTCATGGGTCAGCTTGATCCCGGTGATTTCGCTGAAGGCCTTGGCCAGCACCTTGGATTCATATTCGTGGGTGGTCAGGGTTTCCGAGACGACCTTGATGTCCATCCCGCGGAACGGCTCGGCGGCCTTGATGAACCACTTCAGTTCTTCAAGTTGCTGCTCGGGTGTCAGGGTCGACGGCTTGAACTCGCTGCCGATCCATTTTTTTGCCGCGTCTTCGTACGCATCGGCCCAGGCGGTTGCGCTCAAACCGCTGAGTGCCAGCATGGCTGCCAATGAAATGCTATGTCGCAGCTTATTGTTTTTGTCGAACATAGAGACCTCCTGTTTAAGTTCTGGAGCAACATTGCCGAGCGATTCGACTAGCCCCAACGCATCACAGCCAACAGCCACACCAGGGACAACGCGGACGCCACCCAGATGCTCCAGTCGGTCACGCCGATGACCAGCAGATGCAGGTAGGCGCTGCCGAGAAGACCGATGAACAAGCGATCGCCACGGGTAGTGGCAATCGGCAGAAACCCGCGCCGCAGGATGCTTGGCGAGCGCAGTTCCCAGGTGGTCATGCCCACCAGGATCAAACCTATAACGATGAAAAACGCCGCCGTCGGGACGGTCCAGCTCATCCATTCCATCATCAGTTCCTCAGACCCGGCCCAGGGCAAAGCCCTTGGCCACGTGGTTGCGAACAAACCAGATCACCAGCATGCCCGGCAGGATGGTCAGCACCCCCGCCGCGGCCAGCACGCCCCAGTCGATGCCGGACGCCGACACCGTGCGCGTCATCACCGCCGCGATCGGCTTGGCGTTCACCGAGGTCAGCGTGCGCGCCAGCAGCAGTTCGACCCAGGAAAACATGAAGCAGAAAAACGCCGTCACCCCGATGCCGGAGCCGATCAGCGGAATGAAGATCTTCACGAAGAACTTGGGAAAGCTGTAGCCGTCGATGTAGGCGGTTTCGTCGATTTCCTTCGGCACCCCGGACATGAACCCTTCGAGAATCCAAACCGCCAGCGGCACGTTGAACAGGCAGTGCGCCAGCGCCACGGCGATGTGGGTGTCGAACAGACCGATCGACGAATACAGCTGGAAGAACGGCAGCAGGAACACCGCCGGCGGCGCCATGCGGTTGGTCAGCAGCCAGAAGAACAGGTGCTTGTCGCCGAGAAAGCGATAACGGGAAAACGCATAAGCCGCCGGCAACGCCACGCTCAGGGAAATCACCGTGTTCAGGCTCACGTAGTACAGCGAGTTGAGATAACCGGTGTACCAGCTCGGATCGGTGAAGATCACCTTGTAGTTGTGGAAGGTGAAATCCTGGGGGAACAGCGTCAGGCCGCCGAGGATTTCGGTGTTGCTCTTGAACGACATGTTCAGCAGCCAGTAGATCGGCACCAGCAGGAACAGGATGTAGAGCAGCAGTGGAACAAGCTTTCTTTTGCTCATGGCCGGGCCTCAGCGGTTGGCATCGCTGTGGGTCATGGCGGTATAGAACAGCCAGGACACCAGCAGGATGATCAGGAAGTACACCAGCGAAAAGGCTGCCGCCGGCCCCAGGTCGAATTGGCCTACAGCCATCTGGGTCAAGGTCTGACTCAAGAAGGTCGTGGCATTGCCCGGTCCGCCACCAGTGAGCACGAAGGGCTCGGTGTAGATCATGAAGCTGTCCATGAAGCGCAGCATCACCGCGATCAGCAGCACGCTTTTCAGCTTGGGCAATTGAATGTGACGGAACACCGCCCAGGCCGAGGCCCGATCAATCCGCGCCGCCTGGTAATACACATCGGGAATCGCCCGCAACCCCGAGAAACACAGCAGCGCCACCAGCGAGGTCCAGTGCCACACGTCCATCACCAGAACCGTGACCCAGGCGTCCATGGTGTTGGCCGCATAGTTGTAGCTGATGCCCATGGCGTTGAGGCTCGAACCGAGCAGACCGATGTCGGCACGGCCGAAGATCTGCCAGATGGTGCCGACCACGTTCCAGGGAATCAGCAACGGAATCGCCAGCACGATCAACACCACCGACGACCAGCGGCCCTTGGTCGGCATGGTCAGGGCAATGGCGATCCCGAGTGGGATTTCGATCAGCAGCACGCACGCCGAATAGATGAACTGGCGCAGCAACGAATCGTGCAGACGCGGATCGAGCAGCACCTGCTTGTACCAGTCGGCACCGACGAAGTAGCGGCTCGACTGGTCGAAGATGTCCTGCACCGAATAATTGACCACGGTCATCATCGGGATCACCGCACTGAAGGCCACCAGCAGAAACACCGGCAACACCAGCCACCAGGCCTTGTTGTTCTGCACCTTGTTCATGGCTGTACCTCGCTTTCGGTGGCATCCAGCAGAAATTCGTCGGCGTAGACCATCAGCCACTGCGCCGGGAAACTGATGTACGCCGTGCCCTGCGGCACCGGTTTGTCTTCGGCCAGACGCACCTTCAGCGGTGCGCCGTCCAGATCCAGGGTCATGATCTTGTAGGTGCCAAGGTCTTCGACGTGTACGACCCGCGCCCGCATCGCGTCATCGAAAGGCTCGTCCCACACATGAATGAACTCGGGGCGGATGCCGACCTTCAGGTTTTTCCACTGTCCGTGTTCGATATGGCGCTGCAAGGCGTCGGAAAGCGGCAGGTGGGTCGAGTTGAAACCGACCCCGCCCGGTTGCGGCTGCACCTCGATCAGGTTCATCCCCGGACTGCCGATGAAATAACCGACAAAGGTATGACTCGGCCGCTCGAACAATTCCCGTGGCGTGCCGAACTGGACGATCTGGCCGCCGTACATCACCGCGATCTTGTCGGCGAAGGTCGAGGCCTCCAGTTGATCGTGGGTGACGTAGACCATGGTGATGTTGAACTGCTCGTGGATCTGCTTGAGCTTGCGCCGCAGTTTCCATTTCAGGTGCGGGTCGATCACCGTCAGCGGCTCGTCGAACAGGATCGCCGAGACGTCGTCGCGCACCAGACCACGGCCCATGGAAACTTTCTGTTTTTCGTCGGCGGTGAGGTTGCGTGCCTTTTTGCTCAACAGGTTTTGCAGGTCAAGGACTTCGGCGATTTCCTGGACCTTGCTGTGGACTTTCGCCTCGGCCATGCCCTGATTGCGCAGCGGGAAAGCCAGGTTGTCGAACACCGTCATGGTGTCGTAGACCACCGGAAACTGGAAAACCTGGGCGATGTTGCGTTTCTCCGGAGTCAGGTCGTTGACCGCTTTGCCGTCGAACAACACATGCCCCTGAGACGGGCTGAGCAGGCCGGAAATGATGTTGAGCAAGGTCGACTTGCCGCAACCCGACGGCCCGAGCAAGGCATAGGCGCCGCCCTGCTCCCAGATGTGGTCCATTTCGCGGATCGCGTAGTCTTCCGCCCCGCTCGGGTTCTTGCTGTAACTGTGGGCGAGGTGTTGCAAACGGATTTCGGCCATCAGGCAACCCTCGCGACGCGCCGGCCCGGTGCCTGCACCAGACGGCCCTGTGCATCGAACACAAACAGTTTATGGGTCGGGATGTAGATGCGGATCGGCGCATCGACGTCATATTCGTGAACGCCGGGCAAGTGCAGCACCAGCAGGAAATGCTCGTTGCGCACATGCAGGAAAGTTTCCGAACCGCTGATTTCCGCCACCTCGACGGTCACGGCCAATTCGAGGTCATCGTCGTTGCTCGGGACCAGTGAGATGTGGCTCGGACGCACACCGAAACGGAACTCGCCCTCGCCCACCGGCCGCAGATCGACGTTCAACGGGAAGTGCACGAAATTGGCAAAGCTCACTTCGTTGCCCGCAATACGCCCCGGCATCAGGTTGATCGGCGGCTCGGAGAACAATTCGGCCGCCAGCACCGTTTGCGGCTGGTGATAGACCTCGGTCGACGGGCCGCTCTGGATCACCCGGCCTTCATGAAGAATGGTGGTGGTGCCGCCCAGCGCCAGCGCTTCGTTGGGTTCGGTGGTGGCGTAGATGGCGATGGTGTGGCGCGCCTTGAACAGCTCGCGCATTTCCTGGCGTAATTCTTCGCGCAGTTTGTAATCGAGGTTGACCAGCGGCTCGTCGAACAGGATCAGTTCGGCATCCTTGACCAGCGCCCGGGCCATGGCTGTGCGCTGTTGCTGGCCGCCGGACAGTTCCAGCGGATAGCGCTTCAGGAATTTCTCGATGCGCAGCATCTTCGCGGTTTCCTGCACCTTGCTCTGGATCTGCTCGTTGGAGATCCCGGCCTGACGCAACGGCGAGGCGATGTTTTCGAACACCGTCATGGTCGGGTAATTGATGAACTGCTGATAGACCATCGACACGTTGCGCAGACGCACCGGACGCTGGGTGACGTCGACGCCGTTCATCAGAATGCGACCGCTGTCGGGCTTGTCCAGACCGGCCATCAAACGCATGAGGCTGGTCTTGCCCGACAGCGTCCGTCCGAGCAGGACGTTGAAGGATCCGGCTTCGAATTTCAGGTTCGCATCGTCGATCCAGGTCTGGCCCTCGACGATGCGGCTGACGTGCTCCAGGGTGAGTGACATGGCTCGGCCTTTTTATTATTGGAGTCAAGCGACGTGTGCAGTAGAGCGACATTCGTGCCAGAAATCCCAAGCCGTTGATTCGCCGCGAAAATCGCCGAAAACACGGGCAAACCACCTTCATTGCTGAACACATTTGAACAGTTCAACGATTGACAATGAACAATAGTGAACAACACTCTATCGATGCTTTCAGGTCCCGACGGGCCTCATAACAATAATAAAAACGCTGCTTTCAGAGGCTGACTGTCATGGCCGCACCTGTCCCGCCGCTTTCTCACGAGGCCATCGTTCAGGACTCCTGGTCCCGTTGCCGCGCCTTCGGCCTCAAGCATCAAAGTGCTCCGGCGTTCGACCAGTTGCCCGCCTCCGGCATTGCGCAGTTGCTCGACAGCCACCATTCGCTGGTGCAGACCACCCATCAGGAAGTGCTGCCGTACTACGAAAACATCCTGAGCAATTCCAACTGCCTGATCATGCTGGCCGACAATCAGGGCCAGGTACTGACGTCCTGGGGCACCCAACGCTTTATCGAGCCGAACCTGGCGCGCGGCTTCCAGGCCGGGGCAAGCTGGATGGAACACGCCAGCGGCACCAATGCAATCGGCACAGCGCTGGCCTGCGAACAGGCAGTGCACATCGAGCACGATGAGCATTTCCTCAAGGCCAACCGTTTCATGACCGGCTCCGCCGCACCGATCTTCAACGCCGAGCGCAAAGTCATCGCCGTACTCGATGTGTCCAGCGACAGCTACCTGCCGCCCTCGCACACCCTCGGCATGGTCAAGATGATGAGCCAGACCGTGGAAAACCGGCTGATCCTCAACCTGTTCCATGGCCAGCACTTCCAACTGACCTTCAACACCGGGTTGAACAACCTCGACAGCCAGTGGGCAGGGTTGCTGATTTTCGATGAGAGCGGTCAGGTGCTGTCGGCCAACCGCCGGGCCGACAATCTGTTGGGCGTGCGACTGTCGCGGGTGAGTGTCGAGAGCCTGTTCAAGGTGTCATTGCTGGAGTTGATCAATCAGCCGGACGGTTTGCCGTTTGCCTTGCAGACCTCCGGGCGCAATCGTTTCCAGTGTTTGTTGAAGCGGCCTAAACAGGCGCCCATTCAGGCGCGGGTGTTTGCTGAAGCCAAAGTCACCGAACCGCAAGTTACGACCTCCACGACCATCAGTCTGAGCAGTCTGCACTTCGGCGACAGCCGCGTGGAAAAAGCCGTGCGTCAGGCCGAGCGACTGCTGGAAAAGGACATTCCGCTGCTGATTCACGGAGAAACCGGGGTTGGCAAGGAAGTCTTCGTCAAAGCACTGCATCAGGCCAGCTCTCGCAGCAAACAAGCGTTCATCGCCGTCAACTGCGCGGCGATTCCCGCCGAACTGGTGGAGTCCGAGCTGTTCGGCTACGAAAAAGGTGCGTTCACCGGCGCCAACCAGAAAGGCAGCATCGGCCTGATCCGCAAGGCCGACAAAGGCACGCTGTTTCTCGATGAAATCGGCGACATGCCGCTGCCGACTCAGGCCCGATTGCTGCGGGTACTGCAGGAACGCTGTGTGCAACCGGTGGGCAGCAGTGAGTTGTTCCCGGTGGATCTGCGGATCATCTCCGCTACCAACCGCTCGCTCAGGGAACAGGTGCAACTGGGGCGATTCCGCGAGGATTTGTATTACCGCATCGGCGGTTTGACCCTTGAATTGCCACCGCTGCGCGAGCGCAGTGACAAGCAAGCGCTGTTCAAACGCTTGTGGGAACAGCATCGCGAACCGACGCAATGGGCGGGATTGAGTCGCGAAGTGCTGGAGTTGTTCGATCGTCATCCGTGGCCGGGGAATCTGCGGCAGGTCAGTAGCGTGATGCAGGTCGCGCTGGCCATGGCCGAAGAGCAACCGGTAAGACCTGAGCATCTGCCGGATGATTTCTTTGTCGATCTGGAGATGGAGCCGCTGGAAACGCCAGAACCGTTGGGGATCGATCTGAATGACAGCGAGGCGTTGAATCGGGAACTGCAGGCGGCCGGGGGCAATATTTCTCATCTGGCGCGGCGGTTGGGGGTCAGTCGCAATACGCTCTACAAGCGCTTGCGTCAGGCTGAGTGATCGTCGGCCGAAGGCACGTCAAATCGTCGCTCCCACATTAAATTTTCGTCATCTGCGGTTTTGTCTACGACACGAATCCCCTGTGGGAGCGAGCCTGCTCGCGATGACGCCAGTGTGGCCATCAACAACCATCAAGCCCACCCATTGACCACACCGACCAGACTGTGACGAAATGTTTCAGATTTTCGCTGCGTACCTTTGATCCAGACACCTCCCTCCTCCTGCCCCTCACAGGACAAGCTCTTTGACCAACATCTGCACCACCGGCCTTGATACCGGCTTTGCTTCTCTCGATTACCTGCAAATCGGCATCCTCGGCATCATTCAAGGCATCACCGAGCTATTGCCCGTTTCTTCCACCGCCCACATGCGCATCGTCCCGGCCCTGCTCGGCTGGCCGGATCCCGGCTCGGCGTTTTCCGCCGCCATGCAACTGGCCGCACTGGCCGCGGTGGTGAGTTATTTCTGGCGGGACGTCAGACAGGTCGCCACGGGCAGTCTGGCGGCGGTGCGACAACGGGATTTCAACAATCAGTGGTTCGTCCTTGCGGTGGCCATCGTGCTGGCGACCATCCCCATCGGTATTGCCGGCATCGCCTTGTCCTCGACGCTCAACGCCTGCAACTCGCCGTTGCGCGGCTTGATGGTGATCGGGATTTCCTCCGTGGTGATGGCGGTATTGCTGGCCATCGCTGAACTTACGTGCCGCCACCGCCGCACTGTTGGCGAAATGCGTCTGCGCGATGCGCTGATCGTGGGTATTGCTCAGATCGGGGCACTGATTCCGGGCGTTTCGCGCTCCGGGTCGACGCTGACGGCGGCGCTGTTCCTCAATTTCAAACGTGAAGAAGCCGCGCGCTTCTCCTTCCTGCTCGGATTGCCGGCCATCGCGCTGGCGGGTTTGAAGGAGTTGTGGGTGTTGTTCCATGCGCAACTGCCGGCGCAAGCCTGGGCGCACCTGATTTTCGGTCTGGTGATTGCCAGTATCTCGGCGTTTTTCGCGATCTGGGGCCTGATGCGCTTTCTGGAGAAGTTCTCCACCTGGCCTTTCGTGATTTACCGCGCTGCACTCGGGATTTTCCTGATCGTCGCGGTCAGCACCGGGCTCTTGAGCTGAGGCCCGCCGCAAAAAACAAAACCCGCACTGGGCGGGTTTTGTTTTCTTGAAACATTCCCACGCTGAGCGTGGGAACAAACATGCCGAGCGGATCAGTCAGCCAGACGCCAGGTCGTGCCGCCCTTGCCGTCTTCCAGCACCACACCCATGGCGGTGAGCTGGTCGCGGATGCGGTCGGATTCGGCCCAGTCCTTGCCGGCACGTGCCGCCAGACGCGCAGCGATCAGCGCCTCGACCTCGGCGGCATCGACACGCCCTGCGGCGCCGGCCTGCAGGAAGTCATCGGCTTCGAGCTGCAACACACCCAGCACGCTGGCCAGTTCTTTCAGGCGCGCCGCCAGACCCGCCGCTGCCTCGAGGTCGCTCTCGCGCAGGCGGTTGATCTCACGGACCATCTCGAACAGCACCGCGCAGGCTTCCGGCGTGCCGAAGTCGTCGTTCATCACCGTGGTGAAACGCTCGACGAACGCTTCGCCGCCAGCCGGCGCCACGTTCGGCAGGCCTTTCAACGCGTGGTAGAAACGCTCCAGGGCGCCCTTGGCGTCCTTGAGGTTGTCTTCCGAGTAGTTGATCGCACTGCGGTAGTGGCTCGACACCAGCAGGTACCGCACGACTTCCGGGTGGTACTTGTCGAGCACGTCGCGAATGGTG